>CAMUNZ010000022.1 GCA_947090385.1 uncultured Campylobacter sp.
ATTATTTACAAAATTTATTTAAAGCAAATTTAGATCAAATGGATATAAAAATTTTAGAAAAAATTTCATTGAAAATAAACGAAATTTTTAGTATAAATTCATTATTTTTGGAGCTTAAAAACGAAATAAAAATTTCAAAAGATAAAATTTACGAAAAAGTTAAAAATTTACAAAATTGCGAATACATAAAATTCGCAAATAAATTAAACTCACCAAACGCAAACAAAAAAATTTTTTTTAGTGATTTTTCTTATAAAAATGTTTTGAGTTTTAAAAAAGATTTCAAAGCCACATTAAGCAATGCCGTTTTTTGCGAACTTACAAAACTTAAAAAAGAAATTTTTTTTAACAACGAATTTGATTTCATAATCTTAAATAAATTTGCCATAATTATCTCGCCATTTAGCGCAAATGAAATCATTTTTCAGAAATTTGAGAAAAATTATAAAAAGCTAAAAGATTTGAAAATTTTTCGTTTAAAAGTAATTTCTGTCGCGAATTTTGGCGAATTAGAAAAAGAAAGGATAAAATGTGAAATTTTGCCTTTTTGGCAATTTGCATTGAGTTTATAATGAAAGAAATTTGCGGAATTGACGAAGCTGGAAGAGGTTGCGCGGCTGGAAATTTGACGATTTGCGGCTGTGTTTTAAGCAAAGAAATTTTTGGTTTAAAAGATAGCAAAAAATTAACTCCTAAAAAAAGAGAAGAAATTTTTAAAGAAATTTGCAAAAATTCGAAATTTTTATGCGTGCATTTTACTTCAAAAGAGGTTGATTTTTATGGACTTTCAAAATGTTTGCAAAAAGGACTTTTGATAATAAAATCTCATTTTGAAAATTGCGATTTTATTTATGATGGAAATTGCGATTTTAAAACAAAAATTCCAACTCTTGTAAAAGCCGATGCTAAAATTCCATCGGTTAGCGCAGCGTCAATAATAGCAAAAGTAAGTCGTGATAAAAATATGAAATTGATATCAAAAATTTATCCACAATACGAATTTGATAAAAATCGAGGATATTTAAGCAAAAATCATATAGAAGCAATTAAAAAATTTGGATACACAAAATTTCATAGAAAAACTTACAAAATAAAATCTTTGATTGAGTCGACGCTGTTTTAAAATTATGCATTTTTTAAAAAAAAATGATTATCAAAAAAGATTTTTTGTAATTTTTAGTTTTAAGTAAAGATAAATTTTATTTAAGAAATAACATTTTTTTAAGTATATTTAAAATATACTTTCAAGTACATTTATAGAAAAATTGAAAGGATTTGGGATATGAGAAAAGTATTTCTTATTATTTTATTTGGGATTTTTAATTTAGTTTTTGCAAACTCTCTTGAAGAAATTCGAAAAAGTGGCATCGTAAGAATCGGAGTTTTTGAAAATCAACCGCCATTTTCTAAACTAGAAGGTGGAAAATTTGATGGTTTTGAAGTGAATTTGGCACAAAAAATAGGTAACAAAATTCTAAACGGAATACCAAATGCAAATATCAAACTTATGCCGATAAAAGCGGATGAAAGAATTACAGCATTGCAACAAAATAAGGTTGATATCGTAATTGCTACTTTAACAATCACAAATGAAAGAAAAAAATTAGTTGATTTTAGTACTCCTTATTTTAGTGTAAATATAGGCGTTTTAACTCCAACAAGTAGTGGCATAAAAAGCATAGAAGATCTAAAAGATAAAAAAATTTTGACAGAACATGGAACTACAGGAGAAATTTTTTTTAAAGAAAAAGGCTTTGAAACAATAAGTTGTGCAACTGCTGGGGAATGTTATAAAAGACTTAAAAACGGTGAAGGCGACGGTTTTGCAAACGATAATCTTATAGTTTTAGCTTTTGCTGTTTTAGATACAGATTACGAAGTAAATATCAAAAATTTAGGAAAAGCTGATTTCTTGGGAATAGCAGTTCAAAAAAATAACAAAGAATTAAGAGGTTTCATAGATAGTTCATTAATAGAACTTAGCAAAGAGAAATTTTTTAAAGAAGCATTTGAAAATTATTTAAATGTTTTTTACAAAGGCACAGCCGAGCAAAAATATTTCTTGCTTGATGATATTTATTCATTCTTTGGATAATTTTAATCTGTCTTTTGACAGATTAAAATTTATAATAAATTTTTAAAAGCTGTAATTTTACAAAGTTTTGATATAATGGCGAGAAATTTATTTACAAAGGAACACAATTGGACGCAGATGCGAGTTCGCCCGAATTTATGTTATTTTTAGCCTTCTTTTTTATCTTTTTAAACGCTTTTTTTGTTTTATCTGAATTCGCAATCGTTAAAGTGAGAAAAACTCGCCTTGAAGAATTAGCAAAAGATGGAAACACAAATGCAAAACTTGCATTTAATATGTCAAATCAGTTAGATACTTACTTAAGCGCAACTCAACTTGGAATTACTTTAAGCTCGTTAGCACTTGGTTGGATTGGTGAGCCAGCTGTTGCAAGACTTATAGAATCCCCATTAAAAGAATTCGGTATTGACGGAATTTTAGTTCATACAATCGCTTTTACAATCGCTTTTACTTTAATCACACTTTTGCATGTAGTTTTAGGCGAATTAATACCAAAATCAATAGCTATATCAAAAACAGAATCTGCAGTTTTAATAATCGCAAAACCACTTCATATATTTTGGATGATTTTTTTACCAATTATAAAAACATTTGATTTTTTAGCTGCTATAGGACTTAAAATTTTTGGCATAAAAAGATCAAAAGATGGAGAAGTGGCTCATAGTGAAGAAGAAATTCGTATAATTATCGGTGAAAGCTTAAAAGGCGGAGTTATTGATAGCATGGAAAATGAGATAATTCAAAACGCCGTTGATTTTAGTGATATTGTTGCAAAAGAAGTTATGACTCCAAGAAAAGATATGATTTGTCTAAATAAACAAAAATCTTTACAAGAAAATTTAAAAATCATACATGACTATAAATATACGAGGTTTCCATATGTCGATGGAAGCAAAGATAATGTCCTTGGAATGGTGCATATAAGAGATATTTTTCAAAGCGATTTAGAACATTTGCAATTAGAAAATTTTGATAAGATATTTAGAAAATTTATAATTGTCCCAGAAAATTCATCGATATCAAAAATTTTGATGATGATGAATAAACAAAGAATTTCTGCTGCTCTTGTGGTTGATGAATATGGCGGAACAAGTGGAATGATAACTATGGAGGATATTATTGAAGAAATTTTAGGAGATATAAACGACGAGCATGACGAAGAAAATTTAGAATATAAAAGAATTGACGCAAACACTTATGAATTTATCGGAAGATTTGACATAGAAAGCGTAGAAGAGCTTTTAGGGATTAAATTTGATGATGAAACCGAGCAACTTACAATAGGTGGTTATGTATTTAATTTGCTTGAAAGATTGCCTGTTGAAGGCGATAGAATAAGTGATAAAAACTGCATTTATGAAGTTTTAAAAATGGATGGAGCAAGTGTATCTTTAGTAAAAGTCAAAAAAATAGATGAAAATATATAAAAATAACATAAAAATTTCAAATTTAATAGATAAAAACTGAAATTTTGTGTAATACAAAATTTTAAAAATAGCAAAATTGTTATGCAATATTTAATTTTTTTATTATTTGGTTTTTGCATTCAAACACTCTTCAAGAAATAAGAGATACAAAGCTTTAAGAATCGGAATTTTTATTGATAAACCAACCTTTTAGCGTTTCGAGAGAAAGAATTTATGAAGGTTTTGAAATATATTTTATAAAAGCTATAGCTAACTATTTATTTACCAATGAAAACGGCTCTATAGAATTTTAAAAAAATAACATCAAAAAATAGTGTACCATTTCTGGAAAAAATGTTGTTGATATGATTGTAGCACAATTTACAATCATAGACGATAGAAAAAAGTAATTGATTTTGCAATGCCTTATTTTTCTGTAAATATCGGTGTTTTAACTAAAAAAAGCGATAATAACCAGAAATTAAGCAATTTAACAAACAAAAAAGTATTAGTAAAACAAGGCACAACTGCCGAAGCTTTTTCAAATCACAAGGGATAGAAATATCTTACTGTGAGACCACAACCGATTGCGTAAAGATGTTGCAAAATGGTATCGGTGATGCTTGGGCTGCAGATAATCTAACAGTTTTAGCTATACCTTTAGTAATGAATGACCTTGAAGTTAATATCAAAAATTTAGGAAGCGCGGATTTTTTAGCAATCGGCGTTCAAAAAGGAAATGTAAATTTACTTAGCTTTTTAAATAACGAAATGATAAAATTAAGCAAAGAAGGCTTTTTTAAATCAGCATATGACAATACTTTGGAGCCTTTCTACAAAGGAACCGCCGAAAAAAATATTTCTTGCTTGATGATATTTATTCAAGATTTGCAAAATAATCCAACTTTAGATTGCTATTTTTATAGCAATCTAGCTTTTAATTTTTAAAAATTTAATATCTAACTCCATTTTGTTTTAAAAAATCTCTTAAATTTTCATATTCGTTTTTTTCAAAATATCGCCATTTTCCCTCTTTTAGCATTCCAAGATCAACTCTTCCAAAACTAACTCGTTTTAAATCCATCACTTCTAAATCAAAATATCCAAAAAATCTTCTAAGTTCGCGATTTTTCCCCTCTTTTATCATAACTCTAAGCTTTGTATATCCGCCACTGCTACCAAAAATTTCATAAGCTACAAATGGGGCAAATTCCATTGATTTTATATTAGTTTTTGCGTGCGCACCTTTTGTGGCATCTTTTGCAAAAAAGCCTTCTTGCATGGCCTTTTTTACATCTTCTGCAATATCGCCTTTTATTTTTAAATAATACTCTCTTTCTACATCGCTATTCATCAAAGCAGTTGCGATAGCGGGCGCATCGGTTAATAATAAAAGCCCTTCGCTTGCATAATCAAGCCTTCCAATACTAACAAATTTTGAAAATCCTTTTGGCAAAGAATCATAAATCGTCCTTCGTCCTCTATCATCTTTTTTGCTAACTAATTCGCCTTTTGGTTTATTATAAACGATGACGCTAAATTCTGTTTTTTTCTTAACTAAACGCCCATGAATTTTTATTTTATCTTCTTCGCTAATCTCTACAAAATAACTAACAACTCTTCCATTTATGCTAACTTTTCCATGTTTTATGAGTTCGTCCGCCTCTCTTCTTGAATAATTTGTATTATGAGATATGAATTTATTTAATCTTATTTTTTCCATATTTTTCCCTAAAAGCCCAAATTTGTTAAATCATGAATATGCAAAATTCCGATAGGTTTTTTATTTTCGACAAAAATAATCAATTGAATTTTATATTTTTCTATAATTTTTAAAGCTTCGTTTGCCAAAATTTCGATATTTTCGATAATTTTTGGATTTTTGGTTGCGTATTTTATCGCTTTATCGTTTATATCAAAATCATCTTTCTGTAAAGCTCTTCTTAAATCTCCATCACTTAAAAGTGCGATTAACTCGCCATTTTTGTTTGTTAGCAAAATAGAACCAACTTTTCCGTGCGTCATCGTATCTATGGCTATTTTTAAACTAACATCTTCGCTAACGATAGGTAAATTTGTAGTTTGCATAATATCTTTTGCTTTTAAATAAAGTTTTTTACCTAAACTTCCGCCTGGATGAAAATTTGCAAAATCCTCGACTTTAAAATTTCGTTTTTTCATCAAACAAACTGCTAAAGCATCGCCTAACGCTAAAGTTAAAGTAGTAGAAACAGTTGGTGCAGCTCCCAATAAACAAGCTTCTTTTATAATATCAAGACTTATAAATCCATCTGAAAATTTAGCAAGTGAGCTATTTTCATCTTTACTCATGCCGATTATTTTAACACCATATCTTTTTAAATGTGGCAAAATTCTTATAAGTTCGTCGCTTTCGCCGCTAAAACTAATAGCGATTACAATGTCATTTTTTTCTACCATTCCAAGATCGCCGTGAAGTGCTTCTGTAGGATGTATAAAAAATGATGCCGTTCCAGTGCTTGCCATAGTTGCAGCGATTTTGGCGCCTATATGTCCGCTTTTTCCAACTCCTGTTATTATAACCTTACCTTTGCAATCAAAAAGCAAATTCACGCATTTTTCAAAGTCGTTATTTATCAAATTTACATGCCTTAAAAGCTCTTCACCTTCAAGTCTTAAAACATCTTTTGCTATATCTAAAATTTCACTCATTTTTTATCCTTTTTAAATTTTAGTTTATAGCATAATAAAAATTAAAACTAATAAAATTTTCGAAATTTAATAAAATCTTTTAAGTAGTTAAATTCAAAACCCTACGCTTCCAAAATCGCCCCATTACTTGCATTTGTAACTAACTTTTGATACTGGCGAAGCCATCTACTTTTTACGACTTTGCCTTCGTATTTCCACTCTTTTTTGCGTTTTATAATTTCTTCATCACTAAGGCGGACATTTATAGAGTAGTTATCAACATCAATGTCTATTATATCACCGTCTTTTAAAAGCCCTATCATTCCACCCTCAGCAGCCTCAGGGCTTACATGTCCGATACTTAGCCCCCTGGTTGCACCACTAAATCTCCCATCAGTTATCAAAGCAACATCAGCCCCAAGCCCACGACCCATTATAAGGCTTGTTGGACTAAGCATTTCTTGCATCCCAGGACCTCCTTTTGGACCTTCGTATCTAAGAACCACAACATCGCCTTTTTGAACTTTTCCAGCTGTGATTCCTGCAATTGCCTCATCTTGAGAGTTAAAACAAACCGCTTTTCCGCTAAATTTACGCTCCCCTACGATTCCAGCAGCCTTTATAACGCAACCTTGCTCGGCCAAATTTCCAAAAAGTATCGCAAGTCCCCCAACCTTAGAAAACGGCTCATCAACACTTTTTATGACACTGTAATCCTTAACTGGGTGATTTTTAACTCTCTCATTCATCATCTCGCCACTTATGCTTAAATTATCAAGTTCTAACAAGCCATTATCACGCTTTGAAATTTCATTTAATATCGCTGTGATTCCACCAGCCCTTCCGATATCTTGCATATGCACACTTGGTAAAGATGGCGCAACTTTTGCGATGTGGGCTATTTTTTTGCTGATTTGATTTAGTTCTCTTATATCTAAGGCAAATCCCGCTTCGCGGCTGATTGCAAGCATATGCAAAATTGTATTAGAACTTCCACCCATAGCCATATCACAAACCATCGCATTTCTAATGGCTTTTTTATTTAAGATATTTTTAATTTTAAATCTCTCATCAAGTGCGATTTCGCAAATTCTTTTTGCTGCTTTTCTTGCTAACTTTTCCCTCTCAGGCGTTAAAGCTAAAATTGTTCCATTTCCAACCAAAGCTATACCCATTGCCTCGCAAAGTGAGTTCATAGAATTTGCAGTAAACATCCCGCTACAACTGCCGCCACTTGGACAGGCTTCGCATTCAAGCATTTTTAGTTTTTTCTCATCTATTTTACCAACTTCATACGCTCCAACGCCCTCAAAAACGCTGTTTAAATCAAGTGCTTCGCCACTATCTTTATCAATCCCAGCTTTCATTGGACCACCACTTATAAAAATAGTTGGAACATTTACCCTTAGAGCTCCCATTATCATCCCAGGGACGATTTTATCGCAGTTTGGAATGCAAACTAGCCCATCAAGTGAGTGAGCATTCATCACAGTTTCAACTGAGTTTGCGATGATTTCACGACTTGGAAGAGAATAAAGCATCCCCTCATGCCCCATCGCTACGCCATCATCAACGCCTATTGTGTTAAACTCAAACGGCACACAGCCATTTTTTCTAATCTCATCTTTTATGATTTGGCTAAATTTATTTAGATAAAAATGTCCTGGGATTATCTCTATAAAACTATTTGCAATGCCGATAAATGGCTTATCAAAGTCTTCATCTTTTAACCCAGTCGCTCTTAAAAGTGATCTGTGCGGGGCTCTTATGTAACCCTTTTTTATCATATCGCTTCTCATTTTTCTCCCTTTTTTGAAATTTTTTATTTACTCGCCAAAAACTCTTTTAAAAATCGCATCTACATTTTTTGTATAATACGAATAATCAAAACAATCTTTTATTTTATCTGCGCTTAAATTTTTAAGCAAATCTTCATCGCAAAGTAAATTTTGTAAAAATAAACTATGACCATTTTCATCGATCGCTTTTTTGCCTTCTTGCAAATCTTTCCAAACTTTCATAGCATTTTTTTGCACGATTTTATACGCATTTTCACGTGAAATTCCGCATTTTGGAAGCTCCAAAAGAACTCTTTGTGAAAAAACCAAACCGCCTGTAAGATTTAAATTTTTCATCATATTTTCAGGATAAACAAGAAGTTTTTCTACCAAATTTGTAAGACGATTTAACATAAAATCCGCAGTTATAAAGCCATCTGGCAAAATAAATCTCTCAACAGAACTATGACTTATATCTCGTTCGTGCCAAAGCGCCACATCCTCCATCGCAGGAATTGCAAATGATCGAATCATTCTACAAAGCCCGGTTACATTTTCACTTAAAACTGGATTTCTTTTGTGTGGCATAGCAGAACTTCCCTTTTGTCCTGGACTAAAATATTCCTCACACTCATAAACCTCAGTTCTTTGATAATGACGAATTGCAACGGCTATTTTTTCACAACTTGATGCAAGAATCGCCAAAGCACTCATAACTTGTGCGTATCTATCTCTTTGTATGATTTGATTTGAAGCAGGTGCTGGTTTTAAACCAAGATTTTCACAAACAAGCTCTTCAAATTCTAATGGTGCGTGGGCGAAATTTCCCATTGCACCGCTAATTTTGCCGACACTAATCGTTTTTTTCGCATGTTTTAAAAGTTTTAAACTTCGATTTATTTCGTCATACCAAATCGCTAACACCAAACCAAATGTTATCGGCTCTCCGTGAATTCCGTGACTTCTTCCTACCATCAATGTATTTTTATGTTCAAAAGCTCTATTTTTTATCGCTTTTTTTAGATTTTTTACATTTTGGATTATAAGTTCCAAACTCTGTTTTATTTGCAAGGCAGCAGCGGTATCAATGCAATCAGAAGAGGTCATCGCATAATGCACAAATCTACTTTCATCGCCCAAACTTTCACTAACACTTGTTAGAAATGCTATAACATCGTGTTTTGTAGTTTTTTCTATTTCGTCGATTCTTTTTATATCAAATTTTGCATTTTCGCATATTTTTTTGCAATCGTCATCTTTTATAAAACCGATTTTATTCCACGCTTTTACGGCTGCTAACTCGACTTTTAACCAAGCATTGTATTTTGCTTCTATAGTCCAAATTTTTGCCATCTCTTCTCTTGAGTATCTTGATACCATAAATGCCCTTTTTGCTAAATTTTGCTAAAATAAATCTTAGATTTTAACTAAAAGTGAGTTAAATATGCCTTATATAATGAAAAAAATTGCGGATGTTAAAAATAAAAAAGCGTATGAAATTTTACTTAATTATGGATTTTCTATGTCAAAATCACAGAAATTTATAGACAAATCTCGCCTGATTTGCAATCAAAATTTAGTAAAAAATAAAAATGAAATTTTAAACGGGGAAATTTTTTTAATTGACTATAAATGCGAACCAAAAAATTTAAAACCAGTTTTTGAAAATGAAAATTTTGCAATTTTTGATAAACCTAGTGGAATTTTAAGCCATCCAAACGGACGCAATGCAAAATACAATTTATATGATGAAATTTGGTCAAGATACAGCAAACAAGCATGCGTAGCACATAGATTAGATAAAGAAACAAGCGGTTTAATTGTAGTTGGTTTAAATCCAAAATCAACGAAAATTTTAAAGGAAATTTTCGAAAAAAGAGAGATAAAAAAAAGCTATTTGGCATTTTGCGAAGGATTAATTTTAAATAATTTTAGTGCAAATTTTAAAATTTCTAAAACAAAAAATGATGATATAAGATTAAAAATGGAAATTTCTGAAAATGGAAAAGAGGCGATTACTGATTTTGAACCTTTAAAACATTTTGTAAATTTTAATGATTTTTTATTTTTTTGCCATGAAAAATTTAATTTTTTTGAGAAAAAACAAAGTTTAGAAAAATTTTATAATTTTTTTGGAGAAAATTCGCAAAGTTTTTTAGAAATTATAAATAAAAATTTATCTAAAAAACAAAATTTATTTTCTGGCAACTTTTATAAAATAAATTTTAATGAAATTTTGAACATGAATTTTGATAATTTTGTAGAAATTCCATTTTTAAAACAGGATTATGGATTAAAAAATTGTGCAACATTAGTAAATTGCAAGCCAAAAACTGGGCGACAACATCAAATAAGGTTGCATTTGTTTCATATGAAACATAGAATCTTTGGAGACCCGCTTTACGGCGTTGGAAGCGAAATTTATGAGGCAATTATAAATGAAAATTTACAAGAAAATGATAGAAAAAAAATAACAAAAGCGTCAAGACTTTTGCTTCACGCTAAAACTTTAGAATTTAATTTTTTAGATGAAAATTTTAAAATTGAAAGTAAAATTAATTTTGAAGAAGAAATTATGCGATCGATTTAATTTTTTTTATCATTAAAAATAGTATAAATCATAAGTGAAAATCCCAAAATTAGCACAATTCCTATAAAAATATATTCAATAATATCTAAAATTTCCATTTTTATCCTTTTATCTCATTTTTTGCTTTTAACTGCCCACAGGCGGCACTTATATCAAGTCCTTTACTTTGTCTAATTGTGCAATTTATGCCTTTTTGATGCAAAAAATCTTGAAATTTTTCCATATTTTCTTTGCTAGGTCGTCCAAATTTATTACCAAAGTGTGGATTGAAATAAATCAAATTTACTTTTGCTTTTATGCCTTGAAGCAATTTAATAAGAGTTTTTGCGTCATTTAAACTATCATTTAAACCGTCTATCATCAAATATTCAAACATAACTCTTTTTCTTAAATCAATTGGAAAATTTCGCACAGCATCCATAATAGAAGATATATTATAAGCCCTGTTTATGGGCATTAGTTTAGTGCGAAGTTCATCATTTACAGCATGAAGTGATATTGCTAAAAGCACACCTAAATCCTTTTTTCCAAGCTCAATTATTTGATTAGAAAGTCCACTTGTGGATATCGTTTGCCTTTTTGGTGCGATTGCCAATCCATCGTTATCTCGGAAAATTTCTATAGCTTTTATTAAATTTTCCATATTATTCAAAGGCTCACCCATCCCCATATAAACTATATTTACTCGTCTTTCATAAGGAATTTTATTTGCCATTTTTATGTATAAAACTTGTCCCACAATCTCGCCTGACGTCAAATTTCTTTTAAAACCAGTTTTAGCAGTTAAGCAAAAAGCACATCCGATTTTGCAACCAACTTGCGAACTGACGCAAATCGTGTATCTTGCGTGTCTTATAATTTTGCCATTTTCATCGATAATTTCCTCTTTCATCGGCAATAAAACGCTTTCTATCGTATTTTTATCAGCCAATTCAAAAAGATATTTTTTGCTTCCATCGATACTAATCTCACATTTTAACTCTTTTAACGTGTTTAAAGTGAAATTTCGACCTAAATTTTGCCTAAAATCTTTTGGTAAATTTGTCATTTCATCAAAATTCTGCGTGTTTTTTTTGTAAATCCATTCAAAAATTTGTTTAGCTCTAAATTTTGGAGAAACAAAATTTTCAAGCTCATTTTTTGTAAAATCCAATAAACTTTTCAAATCAATCCTCTATTTTTTAATTCGTTTTCTAACTCTTTTTTTGCATTTTTAAGATTTTTTATAAAATCATTATGTGCGTTTTTATTACAAAAGTTTGTTGTATAAAAAATTCCCGTAAAAGGAATGCCAAAATTTTGTGCTACTTGCGAAACAGAAAAAAATTCCATATTTTCTAAATTTAATCCAAATTCAAAGAATTTTTTTGCGATTTTTTCATCTGTTGTTATAAAATTAGAAGAATTTATTCTAAATGTTTCACAAGAAACATTACTATAAATTTCGCCTAAAATTGGGCTATAAGATACATTTTGTAAATAAGAAATTTCTAAATTTGAAGCACTTTTACTTTCATAAATTTCGCCTATTTTTGCACCGCCATAAATTCCGGCACTTCCTATAAAAATAATCTCTTCGTACTTTTTTTCAGACAAAATTTGCGTCAATTTTATCACGCTTTGTGTGATTCCTATGCCGATACTAATAGCGAATTCAAAACTCTCATTATTTCCTGCACAAACTATCATAATCTTACACTTATGTTTTGATTTTTTAAATATTTTTTTAAATCACCAATTTTTATTTCACCAAAATGAAAAATTGAAGCAGCCAAAGCAGCGTCGGCGCCGTATTCAAAAATTTCTTTTATATGTTCCATTTTTCCAGCTCCGCCAGAAGCTATCACGGGAATTTGCAATAAATTAGAAACTTTTTGAGTTAGATTTTTTTCAAAACCATTTTTTGTTCCATCACAATCCATAGAAGTTAGTAAAATTTCCCCAGCACCTCTATTTTCACACTCTTTTGCCCATTTTAATGCATCCAAATTTGTATCAATTCTCCCACCATTTAAAAAAACATTATAGTTTTCATTGATTTTTTTTGCATCAATTGCAACAACTATGCATTGAGATCCAAATTTTTTTGCAGATTCGTCTATTAAATTTGGATTTTTTATAGCAGCTGAATTTAAACTAACTTTATCACAACCAACGCTTAAAAGCCTATTTATATCGTCTATCGTGCGAATTCCGCCACCGACAGTTAATGGAATAAACAACTTTCTTGCAACTTTTTCTATGATATTTTTAATCGTATCGCGATTTTCATAAGAAGCGGCTATATCCAAAAAACATAACTCATCAGCACCTTGATCGTTATAAAATTTTGCGATTTCGACCGGATCTCCAGCGTCGATTAAATTTACAAAATTTACGCCCTTTACGACCCGACCATTTTTGACATCTAAACAAGGAATTATCCGTTTTGCAAAAGTATCCATTATTTTCCTTAAAAAATTCTTGATTATAGCGAAATTAATCTTAATATAATTAATTATCTGATACAATCCGCCATCGTGATAAAAGCAAAAAAAGAATTTGGACAAAATTTCCTAAAAGATGGTGCTGTTTTAGAAAAAATCATCCAGTCGATTCCCAAAAAAGTCGAAAATTTGGTTGAAATTGGGGCTGGACTAGGTGATTTGACAAAATTTTTGGTCAAAATTTGCAAAACGACGAGTTATGAAATAGACAAAGATCTTATAGAAAAACTCAAAAAAGATTTTGCAAATGAGATAAAACTTAATCGTTTTAATCTCATAAATTGCGATGTTTTGAAAGCTTGGGATAAAAATTTGCAAGAAGAAAAATATTTTTTATGCGCGAATTTGCCTTACAATATCGCAACTAAGATAATTTTGAAAGCTTTTGACGACGAAAATTGTGATGGAATTTTAGTTATGACACAAAAAGAAGTTGCTCTGAAATTTACTGCAAAACCAAAAAATAGCAATTTTTCTAGTTTATCAATAATTGCCAGTTTATTTGGTGAAGCAAAAATTCTTTTTGACGTGGCACCGACAAGTTTTGTGCCAGAACCAAAAGTAAATTCATCGGTTTTTATCTTAGAAAAAAATAGAAATTTAATACAAAATTTTAGTGATTTTGGCGAATATTTAAAATTTAAAGATTTTTTAAGAACCTGCTTTACAAGTCCTAGAAAAACGCTTTTTAAAAATTTATCTGCAAAATTCGATAAAGAAATTTTAAACAATATCGACAAAAAAATACGACCACACGAATCAGATTGCCTTTTTTATATAGAAATCTTTAAATCAATAAAGGCTAAAAATGAACGAAGAAACAAATGCGAGCAACAACAAAAAGCATAAATTTTTAAGACATAAAAAAAATTTACAAAATTCAAATAAAACTAGTGAAAATTTAGATGAAAATTTACAAAATAAAAAGCAAATTTCAACTAAAAAGCCAAAACCGCAACAAACAAAAAATTCACAAGAACAAAATTCAGTAAAAAACACAGAAAACACGCAAGAAAAAAGTGAAAAAACAGAAAAAAATAGACGAAAACGTAAAAAAAACAAACTTCCGCATAGTTTAACTGGAAATGAAAATTGGCAAAAAGATATGCAAGATAGCATAAAAGCAAATCTTGTGATGCACGAAACGAGGCTAAATCCGCTTAAATTTTTCAAAAGTGATAAAAACATAAGAATCACACCACTTGGCGGACTTGGTGAAGTTGGTGCAAATATAACAGTTTTTGAAACGCAAAATTCTGCGATTATCGTCGATGTCGGGATGAGTTTTCCAGATGATAATATGCCTGGAGTTGATATTGTAATTCCGGATTTTGATTATGTAAGAAAAATTAAAGATAAAATAGCTGGAATTTTGATAACTCACGCGCATGAAGATCACATCGGCGCAATGCCTTATTTGTTTAAAGAGATGCAATTTCCTATATATGCGACGGCTTTGCCACTCGGAATGATTTCGAATAAATTTGAAGAGCATGGATTAAAAGCGTTAAGATCATATTTTCGCCCTGTAGAAAAGCGAAAAATTTATAAAATTGGCGATTTTGACGTCGAATTTATACATATAACTCACTCTGTTATAGACGCGTCCGCTTTAGCCATAACTACAAAAGCTGGCACGATAATCCACACGGGCGATTTTAAAATAGATAGCACACCGATAGATGGATTTGCTACAGATTTGCACCGACTTGCAAGTTATGGCGAAAATGGTGTTTTACTTTTGATGAGTGATAGCACAAATTCTCATAAAGAAGGCTTTACAAAAAGCGAAAGCGCAGTTCGAAAAACTTTTGATGATTTATTTATGAGATCAAATGGGCGCGTGATAATGAGCACTTTTAGTTCAAATTTACACAGAATTTATCAAGCGATAGATTGCGCTATAAAATATAATAGAAAAGTTTGTGTAATCGGCAGAAGCATGGAAAGAAATCTTTTTACAGCGATGGAATTAGGATACATAAAACTTGATAAAAAAATTTTTATAGATCCAGAAGAAGTCGCAAAATTCCCTGAAAGTCAAGTTTTGATAATCACAACTGGCAGTCAAGGTGAAACTATGAGCGCATTATACAGAATGGCAACAGACGAACATAAATATATAAAAATAAATAAAAACGACACGGTAATAATATCCGCAAAAGCAATCCCAGGAAATGAAAATTCTGTATCAAATATAATAAATTATATTTCAAAAAGCGGAGCAAAAGTCGCTTATCAAGATTTTAGTGAAATTCATGTTTCAGGACACGCCGCACAAGAAGAGCAAAAACTCATGATTCGTTTAATTAAGCCGAAATTTTTTCTTCCAGTGCATGGCGAATATAACATGATTTTAAAACACAAAGAAACCGCGATTAGTTGTGGTGTGGATGAAAGAAATATATATTTGATGAATGACGGTGATCAAATCGAAGTAAATTATAAAAGCATAAGACGAGTAAAAACTATAAAAACTGGAAAAGTTTTCATAGATAACCAAATAAATAAACAAATTTCGGACGAAGTCGTCATAGACAGACAAAATTTAGCCGATGCTGGAGTTGCTGTAATAATCGCACAAATCGACAAAAGAGCAAAAAAACTTATAAAAACTAGAGTTGCAAATTACGGACTTTTAACAGAAAATAACGAAAATTTTACAAAAGATATGGAAAAAATTTTAGAGCAATTTTTAGCAAATGTAAAAAATGAAATCTTAACAAATCAAAAAGTTTTGGAAAGTCAAATTAGACAAGTTGTGAGAAAACATATTTTTAGAAAATTAAAAAAATATCCAACAATTGTGCCTGTGATTTATTTGATGTAAAAATATATAAAATTTGCAAAATTTTCTGTATAAAAAATGGTGAAATTTTTTAAATATAAAACGCATATAAAATTATAAAAGTGGTTAAATTTAAATGAAGGCTCAATTTTTGAGCCTTTTATAAAAATTAATTAAAATTTATATGTATATCCTGCAAAAAAACTTGTTTTAGTATTTGTAAAAGTATCAAGCTTTTTGCTGTCACCATATAACCATTTAAAAGCACCGTCAGCTTTAACACCAAATTCAATGGTATTATGATTATCCAATGTATAAATTGTACCCAACTTTCCTCCAATTACCGGCATAACATCAAGATCATCAGATAAATTAGCCTCATAATATGAATAAAAATTTTCCCTATATCTAACTTTTACATCTTCACCGTTTTTATAATTAAAAGATGTAAAAATAGCTCCAGTATAAAAACCAAGCATAAAATTAAAATTATTATTTAATTGTGGCGTCCAATCTAAATCAAATAATAACGTATTTGAACTCCATTTAAAACCTTTATCTTTTACTTCTGTATTATGTCCAAATTGAAAATACCATCTAAAACTATCAAAATATTGACCGACTTTTAAAGAAACTTCTTCACTTGAACCTTTTAAATCTTCAAATTTATTTTTATCAGATGAAATAGTATTATTTGGCGATATCGCGCCCTCAACACCAAGCATCAAACCAGCTGCAGAAGTAAACTGGAAACTAAATAACCCAATAACTAAAAATTTGGCTATTTTTTTCATATTAAAAACTCCTTAAAAAAATTGTTGTACATTTTATTTTTCACTCAATTAAAATAAACTTAAATTAAGTGAAAAAAGTAATTTTTTGTTAAATTTTCATTCATAAATTTATAAAAATACCTTTTTTAATATTTTTTATACTATAGCATAAAATTAAATTGATCAAAACTATATAATAAAATATACTTCATTATAAAGGATAATAAATGTGTGTTAAAAAGATCGGACAAATTGAGCCAAAAAGAAAGGATGGAACTTACCGCCTATGGTTTATATAGAATATATCAACGTATAAAAGAAGTAGCACAAAGTGGCACGATATCAGCTTATAGTAATTACCCAAAAGTTTTATGGGATAAATTTAATCATAAGGATATTGCGTTGGGAAAAATAACAGATTAACAAAAAGCGCAGTTTAGTTTAGTACCAAAACAAAATAAAAACAGAGACAAAAGATTGAGAACTGAATTAAAAGCAAACTTTGAAAATGTAGGCTTTATAAGAGTTAGGGGCTCTTACAAAATAAATAATGAAAACAAATTAGAAGATAGTTATTTAGTATTTGCAAGAAAGAAAGATTTTGATTAATTTGGTTTTTTAATGAGATTAGGTAAGAAATATAAACAAAATATGATAACTTATGCTGAGGCTGAAAAGGTTTTAAGTTGTATTGTTACACGCCTTATGAACGTATTAATTATAATGGAAATTTAAATAAATTTGGCGATATTATGGATAGTTTTGATGATATAAATTTAAGCGATGTATTTATCATATGTGATTATAATATGAAAGTTAAAAATTCTTTATGAAAAAGTTAGAAGCAGACCTTTCTTTTGGGGCGGTTACAAGGTGGAAAACTCGGATAATTATTTCACCAAAAGGACAAAAGAAACATTGGAAAAAACAGCATAAGGCACGGCAGTTTTATGCATTATTGGAGCACTTACAACACAAATAGCCTGTATAAACTAAGTATTTGATTGTCCAGGATTGGAAAAAAGAAAATAGATAAAAAAATAAAGGAGTAAAGTATGGAAATATTAGGAAGCTTGAAAACTTATAACGAGTTGAGCGAAAAAGACAAGTTAGAAATAACAGCAGCAGGATTAAGTAGGGTTTATGAACATATCCAAAACTCACAAAGCAGCACAATATCAGCGTGCAGAAACTACAATAAAGAATTATGGAACACATACGACCATAAAGACATTGCAACTGGTAAAATCACAGACGCACAAAAAGAGCCATTTAAGGTTACAAGTGCAGAAAACAAAGCAAGGGATAAAAAACTAAGAGCTGATTTGAAAGCTAACTCTAAAAATGTTGGTTATATTAGAATTAGTGGCACATACCAAGAAAGTGCATCAGATAAGGCATCAAACGAAGTTAGTTACTCTTAGTATTTGCAAGAAATAAAAATTTCGATTTACTAAACTTCTTGCTAAATTTAGGTAAAAAATACGAGAAAGATTCTATTACATACACTGAGGCTGGAAAAGACCCTAAATTATATTGCAGCACACCTTATAAAATCATCAATGGTGATTTTAAATTTGGCAATGTAATTGAAAGTTGGAATAACATACATTTTGGAGACACTTCCACTTATGATGAAAAATCAGGTATGAAAGTCCATAATCCAATATATAGTAAAATCAGAAACAGACCATTCTTATAGAACAATTATAAAGCACAATCATCAG
>CAMUNZ010000023.1 GCA_947090385.1 uncultured Campylobacter sp.
CCAAATTCTTATGCTTTGACACATATTTATTACACAAGTGATCCGAAAAATAAAAATTTTATACTTGACGAGATTAAAAAAATTTCTAGTGATTTAACAAAAAATGGAATTTCTCAAAAATATCTTGATAATTTTAAAATTCAAACGATTATTGATTTAAAAAAGAGTTACGAAGAGCCGAATTTTTGGACTTATGAGCAAAAAAATTCTATTTTGTTTAATAACGAATTTTTAAGTTTAGATGAAAAAATTGCAGTTGTAAATTCTTTGGAAATTTCAGATATAAATAATGCTTTAAAAGAGTTATTTAAAAATAAAAATTTATTTATATCGTTTATGTTACCAAAAAAATAACTTTTAAATGCCTTTTTAAAAGGCATTTAATATTTAATACGAATTTAATATTTATTATATTATGATTGTTTATATCAATTTTAACACAAAGGGAAGATATGATTATCGAACATATGAATCAACATCACAAGGACGTTTTATGCCAATTGTTTGCAAAATATGGAAATAAGGACAAAATTCCACAAGATGCAGAACTTATAGATTTTGATGAAAATGGGCTTTTGATTGAAAGTTGTGGTGAAAAAGTGAAAGTTCCATTTAATGGCAAAGTTGTAGATGGTGATTTTAAAGGCGCAATCATGGCATTAGCTGCTACTTTAAAACAAAGCAATGAACAAATTTTGCAAGAAATTAAAGATTTTAAAAATGAATTTCGAAGTGTAATCATAGGATCGTTAAGTAAGGATAAAAATCAGGCTATAGCAAGTTATGCACCACTTCTTAGAGCAGATGAAAATTTATATATTTATGTAAGTGAAATCAGCGAGCATTTTGAAAGTATATCAAGTAATCCAGATGCTTTAGAAATTCTTTTTTTACAAGACGAAAAAGAAGCAAAATCTATAATTTTAAGAAAAAGATTAAATTATAAAACAAGCGTTAGTGAAGTAAAGAGAGACAGTGACGAATTTAATAAAGTCATTGAAAATTTCTTAAAAGAAAATGAAAATGGAGCTGGAGGCACAAAAATTGTAGCTGGTATGAAAGATTTTCATCTTTTTAAATTAAATTTTAAAAATGGTAGGTATGTTAAAGGTTTTGGCGGTGCTTACGATATAAAAGAAGATGGAAGCATTTGCCCTCCTCATCTAAAAAATCCTCATAAAACTAAGTAAAAATTCGCCTAAAATTGGCGAATTTTATAACATTGGCTAAAAATGAGAAAATTATTTTTATTGTTTATTACTGTTTTAAGTTCAAGTGAAATTGAACTTAAACAGATAGAGGTTTATGATACGCACAAAGGTATAGCCAGTCAAGTAAAAAATCAAAAAATTGATACAAAAGTTATAAATTCTAAAGATATAGATAAATATCAAATAAAAGATCAAAAAGATTTGGTTAGATATGAAACTGGTGTAAGTGTTGTTGAAAATGGAAGGTTTGGAAGTAGTGGATATGCTATAAGAGGAGTTGATGAAAATAGAGTTGCTATAATAATTGATAATTTAGCACAAGCTCAGACGCTTTCTTCGCAAGGATTTAAAGAAATTTTCGAAGGTTACGGAAATTTTAACAACATAAGAAATTCCCCAGAAATGCAAAATTTAAAACAAGCAAAAATCAGAAAAGGGGCCGATTCTATAACTACAGGAAGCGGAAGTTTAGGTGGAAGTGTGATTTTTGAGACAAAAGATGCAAGGGATTTTTTGATTGATAAAGATTGGTATTATGGATTTAAAGCCGGATTTTCTAGCAAAGATGGGCAAATTTTTAAAACTCATAATGTCTCTGCAAAAGTAAAAAATTTCGATGTGCTTTTTATCAAAACAAATAGAAATGGACACGAAATTAGAAATTATGATTGGAAAAAATTTAACGAGTATGAAATTGGACGAGTTAGAAAAAGAAGCGATCCTTATAATATACAAAGAGATTCTACTCTTTTGAAAATTTCATTTAATCCAACTGAAAATCACAGATTGACTTTTTTTAACGATGATAGCAAACTAAACTCAAAAGGGACGGATTTTTCTTATACTTTGCAAACTTATAAAAATGGGCCAAACAATGAGCCTTTATTTGATAATCAAACTCAAAGACATACAAATGACACAAGTCACAGAGTAAATCGCGGTTTTGTTTATGAAAATTATAACCAAAATTTTTTATTTGATTCTATGAAGATTGGTTTTCAAACGCAAAAGATAAGAAATATTGCACAAACTGATGAGTATTGCGAAGGTTTGCAATGCAAAAATGTGCAAGATAATGGTTTAAAATTTTCTAATGGAAAAATCACAAAAGATGGGCACGAAATTTTAAGTAGTGACAAACATAGGTTTTATTACAAAGATGACAAAGGAGACGAAAAAGATATTTCAGATGATATAGATCCGCAAAAAAGAGTTGGTGATTTTATTTTTGATTGTTCTATTTTTGATTGTGATTTAGACAAATTTGAATCTTTTTATGCAAATGGTAGTTTTTATGGAAATTATAAAAAAGAGACTTTAAGACAAACGATTGAAAGATTAGCTAAAAAAGATGGGAAAAGTTTTGAAGAAAAGAAAAACGAGTATGTAAAATTTATAAAAGCTAACAATAAAAAATATATGATTTTAAATGACGGTGGGCCTAGTTTTACGCAATCAAATTTTATTCCAACTCCTTCTGGTGCTAAGGGATATCTAGAAAATCAATGGAAAAAAAGATATTTAAATACTGATACAAAACAAGTAAATTTTGACTTTTCTAAATTTATAGATAGTGAAATTTCGCATAATGTAGAATACGGATTAGTTTTTTCAAAAACAGATAAAACTATGGTAAATTATGCTGGTTGGAATATCACAAATAAAAAATGGTGGGCGCCTTCTGATTTGCCGCCGTACGATATAAATACTGGCAAATTTAAAAATTGCGAAAACATGAATTTTTCTGAAAAGATAATTTATTGCTCTCCAAGCGATAATCCAGAATCTTTTTTGATACCAGTCGAAACAAAACAGGGATCTTTATATTTTAGCGACACGATAAAACCAAGTGAAAATTTTGCTATAAATTTGGGTTATCGATATGATCATGTAAAATATAAGCCATATTATAAAGAAGGAAAACATCCGCGAATTCCTCATGATATGGTAAAAGGACTTTTTATCCCAGAGGAAAAGCTTTTGCCGCTTTTGCCAGAGACAGAAGAAGAAATTATATTTAAAAAGTATGGATTTACTGATGCTTGGTGGAATCATCCAGATGTTATTACTTGGGATACATTGCAAACGATAAGAAAAGAAGCAGGAGAAAATAAAAAGAAAAACGAAATAACTAAGCAAAAAAATAAAAAAATAGAAGAGAGAAATAAAAACAACGCTATAGAAAATATAAATTATATTTCTCAAGATAAAGTTTTTAAAAATCACTCTTTTGCAATTGGTAGTGATATAGATCCTAACGAAAATTTAAGAATTAGCTTAAAATATTCAAAAGGTTTTCGTGTGCCGACAACTGACGAATTGTTTTTCGCTTTTAAACATCCTGATTTTACAATAAAGCCAAATACAGATTTAAAACCAGAAATAGCTTATACAAAGGAGCTAGCGGTTACTTTGTATAATGAATTTGGATATATAAGGACAAATATTTTTCAAACAGATTATAAAAATTTTATAGATTTGAAATATTTTGGAGGTTTTATATCTGGAAATGGACTTAATCCAAATGCTCCTTCTGTGCAATATTATGCTTATCGAAATATAAATCGAGAAAATGCAAAAATAAAAGGTTTTGAAATAGATTCTAAGTTGTATTTTAATGCTTTTTATGATGATTTGCAAAATTTTTATTTTGGTTATAAATTAACGAATCAAAAAGGAACTTCCACAGATGAAAAACTAGGAGAAGTTCCATTAAATGCGATACAACCGCGAACACAAATTTTAACTTTTGGATATGATAGCCAAAAAATCGGCATTGAGTTAAATTATACTTTAGTGGATGCAAAAAAAAGAGAGCAAACATATGATATGTTTTGGGAATCTTATGATGATAAGGATAAATTCGTAAAATACAGAAATGGTGATTATAAAGTTTTAGATTTTTTGCTCAGATATTCTCCTATCGAAAATTTCAATCTTTTTGGTGGTTTTTACAATATCACAAATCAAAAATACATAACTTGGGATAGTGCAAGATCAATTAGATCGTTTGGCACTTCAAATATGATAAACAGACAAACTGGCGAAGGAATTGAAAGATTTTATTCGCCTGGAAGAAATTTTTCTTTTAGTTTTGAGTTTAAATTTTAATCTGCTAAAAATTATTTTTAGCAGATTTTAGTTTTTTATAATCAAATGATAAAAAATAGCCATAAAAAAAATAAATAAAGTTTTAATTGTCATAGCTGTTTTAATGATAACTATTATTTTAGAACTAAATTACACTGGTTTTTGTTTTAAGAAATTTAGATATTTAAGTGATGATGAGCTTATAAAAAACTATTTAGATAGTTCGTTTTTGGATAAAGTAAGGCGTGATGATTACGGTAGTCTTCCGCCTAGATTTTATTTCATCAAGGAAAATCCAACAACTTATGAAATTTTTAAAACACTAGAACATATAGTAAATAATGATGTAAATACTACGGTTGATGTAAAATTATTTTATTATATTAGAAAAGATAGAGAGCAAGTAACAACTCAAAGTTTATATCTATTTGAAGCACTTAAAAAATACTACATAGTAAAAGAGGTTACCGATGAAGTTGTTATAGGAGGCAACCATGATAAAAAGAATATATATAAATATGCCATTAAATCAAGCTATGATAGTGGCCGATGATAATATGTATATGATTGATATTTATGGAAATAATTCGTTTAAAATTAATAAAAATAGAAGGCTCTGTTAAAATGAACTATTGATTTTTGAGCTTTATTTTGCTAGAATTATCCTATTAAAACATCGATATAAAGGGCTTAAAATGCAATCTAACAAACAAGAATTAGAAATCATAAAACAGCTATTCTCAAACCTAATTGATAAAGATAAAAAATCCTTTTTAAAATCTATCAAACCAAAAGAGCAAATCAACGAAAAACTTAACTTATCAAGAGATTTGAAAGAATGTCCACATTGCAAATCTACTTACTTTGTTAAAAACGGTAAAATTCAAGGCAGACAAAGATTTATCTGTATGGACTGTCATAAAACATTTGCTCAAACAAACAACACTATCTTATATGGTGTTAAAAAAGACCTATCTGTATGGCAAAAATATATTCACTGTATGATAGAAAAATACTCCCTGCGAAAAACAGCTGAAATTTGTGGTATCTCGCTACCCACTGCCTTTACTTGGCGACATAAAATCCTTGATACCTTGCAGGCTATGCAAGATGAAGTTAAACTAGATGGAGTGGTAGAGGCTGATGAGACATTTATGCCTATCTCATATAAAGGCAATCACAAGGATTTTAACTTTCCACGCTTAGCAAAGAAAAGAGGCACTGCAAACACTAAGCGTGGATTATCTAAAGAGAGTTAGTTTGCATACCCTGCGTTGTAAATCTAAATGGCAAGAGCGTAGCTAAGATAGCAAATTTGGGTAAGCCAAATGTAAAGGCTTTAAATAGTGTTATAAATGGCAGAATAGAAAGGGATAGCGTATTTGCAACTGATAGTCTTAGAAATTATCTAAAATTATCAAACGAAATGAGTTTAAATCATATCCACATACCAAGAAACAAATACTCTAACGGCTTATTTAATATTCAAACAGTAAATAACTATCATAGCCGTCTTAAATCTATGCTAGTATATAATTTCAAAGGTGTATCTACAAAATATCTTAATAATTATCTTGTCTATCATAACTTTGTAAATTTTGCAAAAGAAGCAAGAAAAGATAAAGAGCAGATACTTTTTAATCATATACTAAATACGGATTGCATTAGCCAAAGCGTAAGCGTAGCAAATAGACCTGCTGTGCCTGTTTTGGTGGCGTGATAGAGACAACTACTGCTTTATACAGCAAACAATATATTCATAGTTCATTGTTTCTTTGGTTATACCACTTTTATTTGTTGGCGAGTTGCTTTTAGGCATTGTCTTGTTACTTAGTAATCTCTCATAAGTAATCAAATGTTTAAAACCATTATTTGTAAAGCTTTCAGCAATAAACTGGTCGGTTGGCAACCTCATACCCTTTACCATTCTATTGCCAACAACATAAACCGAAATACCCTTTTTTCTAACTGCCTTTGCTACATCTGTGATAGACTTATTTAAATCGCAATAAAAAGCATTTACATCATAGGCTCTTTTCTCATCGAGATTATAAATAGTGTTTATATAGTCACTTATTAAAGAGTTCTTGATTATTTCCTTGTTTTTTGAGCCGCCCATTAGAATTTTATCTATCTCTCTTGCCTTACTGACACCCAGCCATTCATTTGACAAAGTGCTAAATTGTCCATAGGCAACAGTTGTTTTACTATCCCCGTATGGTGGGCTTGTTAGAACAACATCGTATTCACCCTGTCCGTCAAAGGCATTTTGTGAAAATTTAATATCTAGGTTATCTATTTTGTTAAGGTAATTTTTTTGATATATCTCAATGGTTTTTTCACACTTGTCCCAAAATAATCCCAAGACATCAGGGTTAAAAGCGAGAATATCTTCAGGCTTCATTCTAAAAAGCTTAAACTCATTATTTCTAGTGTTTGAACACTCTCTTATTAATTCAGATAAAACAAGCAGGTAAAAATTTCTAATTTTTTCATTGTTTATTCTGTCAACAAAATGTTTTATGATGCCCAAGTATTTTATAACATTTGGTTTAAACCAAAAATCCATATTTGTAATTTGTGGAATTTCTATCTCTTTTGTTTCGTTTGCCAAAAAGTCATATATGTGTTTTTTGAGTTCTATTTTTGTTTTAAAAAGTTCATCAATACTAACTCTTGTAAATTTTACAGATGATATTAGAATAGCCAATGGATTTAAGTCATAACCAGCCATATTAGTAATACCAACTTCTAATCAACTTGCAAAGCTTGAACCACTGCCACAATAAGGGTCAAGTAATTTTGCAGAACTCTTAACACCAAATTCTTTTAAAATTTCTATACCTATTTGTGGAAGCATCGTGGCTGGATATTTATGGATTTGCGGATATACTGTGGCATAGTTTTCATTATAGAAATCATAAGCCTCATTTCTTACAACTTTATACATTTATAGCTCCCTGTTAACAAATGCTGCTAACTCTGACATATAATTAATAAACGCACCTTTGTTTTCCAAATTTCTTGCTATAAAAGAGCTGTCAAAGAATTTAAACATACCTCTTTGTTGCGGGTTGTTGATTTCATTGTAAAAATTTATCGTTGCAAAACATACCAAAGGATTAACGGTTGGGTTATAAACTATGTCATACTTATCTTTTATTGAATTGTCACTATTAGCAATTTCCATCAATAATTTCCATTTGTAGGTCTGCCCAGCCCTTTCTCTAAGAGATGTTTTTAAAGACAAGATAATACATTTATTCAACTTATTTTCTTGGTTTAAAGTGTAAATAATTAAATCACAATCAGGCTTTTGTGTTTCATCGCCAACTTTAATTGTTGAAATATTATCAAAATCTGGAACGGTTTTTCTTTTGCTTGTAATAAAAATATCACCTCTAATATTCCCAATCTCTTTATTTTTTAGAAAGACATAAATTATTGAATTAGAAAATACACTACCAGCAATGCTTTTTCTTGCCTGTTCAATACTTTTTATGTCTCCGTTTTGTCTCTTTGTTTTAAGCAAAGCATCATTTTCTTCTTTTGAATTGATAATAGAGCTATATATTTCATTGAACGCTTCTAAATATGTTTTCTTGCTTTTGGACACATTTATAAAGTTGTCAAGTTTTTGGAGAACGGCACACATATAGTCTTTACCAGAAATTTCTTTTATTGGTTTTTAGTTCATCTTTGTTTAACTCATACATTTATTATCCTTAAGTAGTAAATTGGAGAATATTTTAAAACACAAGAACTTAAAAATCAATAGTTTATTTTAACAGAGCCAAATAGAAATAAAAAATGGTGTAAAAACGGTTGTCTTTGGCACTGAAAGCTTTAGCAGTTTTAAAGAAAAATTAAATTATAAACTAAAAAATTTTGATGAAAATAAGACAAAAGGTGGGTATCAAATAAAAATCACAAATTGTGGAATAGAAAAGAAATAATTAAAATTTGCTACTTTTATTTTGTTATATAGGTTTTACTACAAACGCTTTCCATATTAAAACGCCAACCTACCAGAATTTCATCTTTTATTTCAACATAAATTATATTAAAATCTTTTTTTAGATTTATTGATTGTTAAAATATAATCTTTATTTTTGTAATTGATTATCCCAAAATAGTGATTTATAAGCGAATTATCAGTTAGTGTGTAATACTCATCGTGGTATGTATAAGTGTAATCTTTTTATTATATGCAATAACAATATCTTTGCCATTTTTTCTACGCAAAATCACAAAAATTTTATTACTATCATTTACATTTAAATCATCATATAAAGTGTATGAGGTTATTTCATCATACAGGGTATTTAAGACAAATTCGCCTTTTATTAATTTTGTTTTTAAATCATCAAAAGGTGATAAACAATTTTTCATATGTTTTTTAAACTCTTCGTATGATGCGTTATTTATGGTTGGAAAATAAACTTTTACATTTTTTAAATTTGTTAAATCATCATAAAATTTATCGCAAAAGTAACCGTGCTTTTCTTTTTGTTTTTTAGCATTTTTTGCCAAGTTTGATTGTTATCTCTTAGAGTAATTTTGTCTTTTTTAATGATTTCATAACTACCATAAGATGGTAGTGGCAGTGCTTCTAAACTAACATAAACATCATCTGTAAAAAAATCTGATATTTGAAGTTTGGATATTAAATATTTTAAATTCTCAGGCGGATTTTCATCCATCGGCTCTATAAATTTAGCATTTAAATTTATTGTAAAAATTACTGTTATAAATAAAATAAATATTTTTTTCAAAATTCTTCCTTTTATTTTTTAGGTCTAAATGCTTTTATTTTTGTTTCATCTGTTTTTATAAAATTTCCGCCTATTAAATCTATGCAATAAGGAATTGCTGAAAAAATCGGCTTTAAACATTGCAAAATTGCCTTTGGTTGCCCCGGTAAATTTACAACCAAAGAATTTTTTCTCACGCCAGCAGTTTGTCTTGACAAAATCGCTGTTGGAACAAATTTTAAACTCTCCATTCTCATCAATTCGCCAAATCCAGGTAAAATTTTATCGCAAATTTCTGTTGTGACTTCTGGCGTTATATCGCGTTTTGCAGGGCCTGTGCCGCCTGTTGTAAAAATCATATCACATTTTAATTCATCACAAAATTTTATAAGTTTTTCTTCAATTTTTTCAAACTCATCTGGAATTATTTCATAAAAAAATTCTATATCGTTTAAAATCCAATCTTTTAAAATTCTTTTTATCTCAGGTCCGCCTAAATCTTCGTAAATTCCGCTACTTGCGCGATCGCTAATCGTCAAAATTCCTACTTTTATCATTTTTTTCCTCAAAATTATTATTTATTATCTCTTTTATATCGTTTTTATCAATTGATTCGTTATTGTAAATTTTAGTTGAAATTTTAGCTAAAACTAAATTCATTTTTTGTAGAAATTCGCACACTTCGGCATAAGAATCGTTTAAAATTTTATTTAAATCGCTTTTTTGTGGCGTTAAATTATCGCCCATAAAATAGTCTAAAATCATACTTTCAGCCATTTTTTGTGCTGATTTTAGATCTTGATTTGCGTTTGTAAAATTATCATTTTTAAAAATTTTAAGTGCTGCATGTCCGCTTAATCTTACTTTTATTTTATTTAAAATTTCTGTTTTTGATTCTATCTCTTTTTCGTCCAGATTAAATCTATCTTCAAGTAAAGAAATTTTGTCAAACTCAATTCCAAACCAATACGCGCTCAATGCTTTTGCTCCTTGATAAATGCTTTGAATTTTTCTTTCATCATCACTAAGAGTTGTCATTTTTTTGCTTCCGATTTGAACTTTGTTTTTTACATCTTCGAAATCTTGTAAAGTTATTTTTTCTTTTTGATTTCGCATCGCATTTAAGGCGGCTTCATTTACAAGCGTTGCAAGTGCAGCACCGCTAAATCCGACACAAATTTTGCTAAGTTTTTCTAAATCTACATTGAAATTTTTATCTTTTAGATAAATTTTTAAAATTTCAATTCTTTCTTGAAAATTTGGCAAACTCACATAAATTCTTCTATCAAATCGTCCCGGTCTTAAAAGCGCTTCATCTATTAAATCTATTTTATTCGTTGCTGCAATTACGATAACTCCGCTACTTTCTTCAAATCCATCCATTTCTGTTAAAAGTTGATTAAGCGTCGTTTCTCTTTCGTCGTTTCTGTTCCCGCCACGACTTTTTCCAACGGCATCAATCTCATCAATAAAAATAATCGAAGGCGCTTTTGCTTTTGCTTTTGCAAAAAGCTCTCTTACTCTTTTCGCGCCGACGCCGACGAAAATTTCGGCAAAACTAGATCCGCTTTGATAAAAAAATGGCACTCCAGCTTCGCCAGCAACGGCTTTTGCGATTAAAGTTTTTCCAACTCCAGGAGATCCTACCATCAAAACACCTTTTGGCAAACAAACACCAAATTTTTGGTATTTAGATGGATTTTTTAAAAAATCCACAATCTCAAAAAGCTCTTTTTTTACCTCATCGATTCCTGCAACATCGGCAAATGTGTATTTTGAAATAACTGGCGAAATTTCGCTTATATTTTGATTTTGTTTAACTTGATATTTTATTTGTGATTGATTTTTTTTGTTTATTAAAAAAATAACGCCACTAAAAATGCAAATTGTTAAAAGCAAATAAAAAAATTCAAAAAATTGAGTATTGTCGTTTGCGATTTCAAGCGGGACTTTTTTGTAAAGTTCTTGTAAATTTACGCTTTGTTTTAAAACGATATATTGTTTTTTATTAAAAGTTAAAATAATCTCGTCTTTATCGATGATAGCACGAGAAATTTGGTTTTCGTTTAGAAGTTTTTCATAAGCATCGTAAGTCAAATAAGATGGCGAATTTCTAAGATAAACAGCGCTTAAAAGGACAAAAAGCACAGCTAAACATATAAAAATGATATTTTTTGTGTTTAATCTAAAATTTTTAAATTTCTGCAAAATTTGCTTCAAATTTGATATCATAATTTTTTACCTCCACGATTTTTTTAGTTAAATTTTTTTCGCTTTTTATGTAATTTTTATTATAAAATTGATCGTAACCTTCGTAAAATTCGCCATTTTTTCTTTCTATATTTATAAATAAATTTTGCTTTTTTTGACGAAAATTATAATTATTTAAAAGCACAATATTTTTTAAAATTTTCATTCTTGCTTTTGCTGTTTTTCCATCTATTTCTTGTTTTAAAGTCGCTGAAAATGTGTTATTTCTTGGCGAATATATAAAACTATGAAGATGCGTTAAAGGAAATTTTTTAAAATTTTCAACCGCTTCTTCCCAAATTTTTTCACTTTCTCCAGGATGTGCTACTATAAAATCCGTCCCTAGCGCAAAACCTTTATTTGAAAGTTCGCAAAAAAGTTCTAAATCTTTAAAAGCCTTGTTTCTTCTTTTCATTATCGCAAGCATTTTTTGAGAAGTGTGCTGAAGTGCGATATGAAGGTGCTTTTCAAGCCAAGATTCATCTAAAATTTCTTTAAAACTTTCGTCTATTTGACTTGGTTCTATGCTTCCAAGTCTAATTAATTTTATTCCGTTGATTTTTCCAAGTTTTGCTAAAAGTTTTCCAAGAGTTGTGTTGTTATTTTTGCCATAACTTCCGATATTTGTGCCAGTTAAAATAATCTCATTAAATCCATTTTGGACTAAATTTTTTGCTTCTTGTAAAATCAAATTTTCATCAATACTTCGAGATTTTCCGCGAAGTTGCGGAATTATGCAATACGAACAATTAAAATCGCAACCTTCTTGAATTTTTATAAAAGCTTTTGAATGATTTTCAAAATTTGAAACAATTTCATTTTCTTGAAAATTTATATCTCCATTTTCAAAAAATTTTCCCTCTTTTGTAAGAAATTTTGAAATTTCGCTCTTTTTAGAAGGCGTAAAAACTCCATCAACTAAGTTTTGATTTAATAAATTTTGCCCTTGCGACAAAGCTCCGCAACCTGTCAATAAAACTTTTTTACCAAGTCTTTTAATATGTCTTATATACGCCCTTGTATCGCTATCTGCGCCATTTGTAACACTACAAGAATTTACAATTATAATATCTGCCTCATTTTCGTCATTTGTAGTCGTAGAGTTTGCATATTTTTTCATAATTTCAGTGTCGTAAATATTTGTCCTACAACCAAAAGTTTTAAAATAAATTTTCAATATAAAATTTCCTCGTTTATTTTTGTTGAATTTAATGGCGATTTTGGATAAACGCCACGAAATAAAGTTTGTGTTGGATATGCGATTTTTATATCGTCTTCTTTCATCAAAGCTTCGATAATCTCCGCACTAATCGTGCTTCTAAGTCCTAAAGTAGCATAAGCATTTGTCATATACCAAACTGAAATTTTTACTCCATAAGGTTCTAAAAAACTAAAAATTCTCGGCTCTACATTTGGATTTTTTATGTTATATTGACTTCGCAAATGCATCATAGTTTTTTTGGCTATATCTGTGTAGCCTTTCGAATATTTTCTTGCTATATTTTTAATTATATACATAGCTTTTTTGTGATTGCTATCAAAACTAAGCATTATATCAATTCCATCCCAAACTGTTTTCATCCCGCTGTGAGTGTAGTTTGATATAAGATCTGTAAAAATATAATTATTTGGTACAAAAATTATTCGACCACTTCTTCGATTTTCAAGATAAGTTGTATAAGTTATATCTTCATAAATTGTAATTCTAAGTAGTGAAATATCAATTATATCGCCAACATGCGTGACGCTATTTTTGCTAACTTTTATGCGATCTCCTACATGCATAGCTCCGCCAAATATGATAACCATCCAGCCAAGCACGCTCATAAACATATCTTTCATGGCGATTGCTAAACCAGCCGATGCAAATCCTAAAATTGTAATTATATAATTTACGTTTTCGATATATGTAAAAAATAAAGTTAATAGAATAAGTGAAATTGAGATTAAATTTATAGCTTTATTTGCCGTATAAAATCTTTCGTTATTTGTGATTGTTTTTTTAACTATGTATTTACAAAACAACGATACAAGCAAAATTATAATAATAAAAATTCCGATATTCATAATTTTTTTTGCTTGAATTTTTATATCATTTTGAACCGTATTTATCTCTTCATTTATTTTTTTTTGATAAATTGAAAGTGAAATTTTTCCTATCTCTTTTGCGTCGTTTAATTCATTCAACTCTTTTTTTGTAATTTGCAAAATTTCATCCAAATTTGGTTCAAAATTTATCAAAATTTCTAAAAGTTTTGATTTTTCTGTTAATTTTTCTATCGTTTCATCAAGCGATTTTAATCTTTGCAAATAGTTTTGTTTTTCGCTATTTATTTTTTTTATATAAGAAATTCCAGAAATTATCGAAAAAGCATTTGTTACTTTTATCGTTGAGTTTAAATCTGGTGGCATTATAATATCGTTAAATGGCGTTTTTTGATACTCTGTTAAAAGTAAAATTCTCTCTTTTGCATTTTTGATTTTTTTATCAATTTCCGTTAAATTATCGCTAATTTTTATATTTTTTCTAGCTTTTTTCAAACTTTCTAATTCATTTTGTAAATTTTTATAATTTTGAGAATTTGTAAAACTAGTCACCCAAATATTTGTAATAAGTGAATTATCTATGGTTTTAATTCTGTTTTTTAAATCAGAAATTTCGCTATTTGATAACGAATTGGCGAAAATTTGAGTAAGAAAAATAGCTAAAAAAAACAAAAATTTCATCTAAAATCTCCTAAAATTTCAAGTAAAGTTTCTTTTTTTATATCATCTTTGATTGCAAAATTTCCGATACTTTGTGGTAATATAAATTTTATTTTATTGTCTAAAGTTTTTTTATCTAAGAAAAAAGCGTCGTAAAAATTTTGTGGATTTTCTACTTTAAAATTTGTTGGAAGTTCAAATTTTTCTAACAAAATTTTTATTTTGTCAAATTCATTTTTTGAAATTAAATTTAATTTTAAAGCTAAAGAATTTGCCATTATTATGCCGATTGCGATCGCTTCTCCGTGTAAAAAAATCCTGTAATTTGTAAAATTTTCGATAACATGTCCAAAAGTATGTCCATAGTTTAAAACTACTCGAATTCCACTCTCTTTTTCGTCTAAACTAACGATTTTTGTTTTTATTTCTACGCTTTTTTGTATCAAAAATTTTATATCGTTTTCATTTTTTAAATCTGTTTTTTCAAAAAATTCAAAAAAATCTTTATCAAACATAATCGCCATTTTTATGGCTTCGCAAACTCCTGCGTTGAATTCTCTTTTTGGTAAAGTTTTTAAAAATAAAGTATTGCAAAAAACGGCTTTTGGTTGATAAAATGAACCGATTAAATTTTTGCCAAATTTGTTATTTATCCCAGTTTTTCCGCCCACGCTTGCATCAACTTGCGCTAAAAGTGTAGTTGGGATATTTACAAAATTTATTCCTCTTTCATAAATACTTGCCGCAAATCCAGTCATATCGCTTATAACTCCGCCACCAAGGGCGATTAAAGTATCTTTTCTTGAAAATTTCGATATAAAAAGTTGTTCTAAAATTTCGTTTATACTATCTTGATTTTTGTATTCTTCGCCGTCTTTTAATGTAATTATAAAAATTTCATCGGCTTTTATATGATTTAACAAAAATCCAAGCCAAAGTCCTCCAACTTTAGCGTTTGTTACGATTGCTACTTTACTTTTTAAATTTAAATTTATATCTTCATTTATATTTACAAAATAACTATTTTTCTCTAATTCTATTTTTATTTTCATAGTTTTCCTTAGAATTTGGGATAAAAATTTGATAATTTTTTGCAAGTTTAAAATATAAACTGTTTAAATTTTTGCTAAAAAATGCGTTGAATTTTGATTGCATAATTTTTTCATCAAATGATAAAAATTGCAAAAAATCACTTTTTTTATGCAAATTTAAAATCGGATTTGTATGATTTTTTACTATATTTAGATTTTTTTTAAAAATTTTCGAAAGATTTGTAAACTCATCGATAGTTTCTTGATAATTTCCATCAAAACAATGCAAATTTATATCTATGTTTAATTGCAAACAAAGATCAAAAATTACAGAACTTTCATTTGAAATATTTTCATTATTACCAAATACAATTGCCGATTTTACGCTATTTATATCAAAATTTGTTATTTTTAAAATTGGTAAATTTGTTTTAAAAAACTCTTTTTTATTTTTTTCGAAAAATTTATTTGTCGTTATGATAATTCCAGTTTTATACATCGAAATTTGAGATTTTATATCTTGAAAATTTCTTGCAAAATAATCGATATTTACGCGGTGAGTTTGTCTTATTTGTTTAATAAAATTAAAATCTTTTGATAAATTTGGATTTATAACATAAAAAAATAGCTTTTTTGCAGATATTTTTTCGAAAAATTTGATCGAATTTTGTATTAAATTTTCAATTTCGCCTTTCATATTTTTTAAATCCAAAATCACAAAAATATTTTTTCCAAAAGGGCTTGGAAATTGTCCGTATTCTTGTTTTATGTTTTTAAAAATATCTTTTAAAATGTTAGGATTTCCGATGATTAAAAGATTATCGTTTGGCATAATTATGCTCGTTTTTTGTGCGATTTCAAATTTGTTATGGCGATAAATCATGGTGATTTTCCATTTTTTTTGCTCTATGCTTGCTACTTTTCGATATGCAAATGAACTTCCAACTGGGACTTTTACTTCCATAATTTCGCCTTGAGAAAGTCCGATATTATCAGCAAAAATAGGCAAATCCGGAAGTAAATCTATAAATCTTGTTCCGATAATTTCTCTTACGTCTATCAATTTTGTATGATTTTTTTCTATGTCTTTTAATCCCCATAAATCAAGCAAATAAATCTCTAAATTTGGGTTTAAATTTCGCAAATTTTTGTAAATCCAAACAGCCTCTTTTTCTTTTGAAATCATAATCATAGCTTGATGAAAATTATCGTTGCAAAAAAATTTTAATTTTTCAAAACTTGTCGGATCAAATCGTAAAAATTTAACATTATCGCCGAAATTTCCTTCAAATTTATCGTTGGAATTTGGCAAAATTATGGTGTAATCGTGGATGATATTTTCAAGTTTAAATACTCTTTCTAAGAAATGTTTAGCTAAAATGCCCTCTGCAATTATGAGGATTTTTTTCATGAATTCTCCAAGATTAATTAAAAAGGCAGATTATACAGAAAATGGAATTTAAAATAGATAAAATTTGTGGTAAAGCAAGGGCAGGGCGTATCAAAACTGCACATAGCGAAATTTTAACACCAATTTTTATGCCAGTTGGAACTGTCGGCGCAGTAAAAAGCCTCGATGCTTTGGATTTAAAAGAAATTTTGGATGCGAAAATAATTCTTGCAAACACTTATCACATGTATTTGCGTCCTGGTTCAAAGATCGTAAAAGAATTTGGTGGGCTTCATAATTTTACAAAATTCGATCGAAGTTTTTTGACAGATAGTGGCGGTTTTCAAGCTTTTTCTTTAAATAAAATTTCAAAGCCGGATGAATTTGGGATTAAATTTAAATCGCATATTGACGGAAGTTCGCATTATTTTACGCCAAAAAGTGTAATCGAAACTCAATATGATTTAAATAGCGATATTATGATGGTTTTAGATGATTTAGTCGCGCTTCCTGCTACTAAAAAACGAGTAAAAGAAAGCATCGAACGCACGATAAAATGGGCAAAAGAGGCTTTGGAATTTCATAGAAGTTTTACAAAAAATGGACAAAGATTAAATAATAATATTTTTGGGATAATTCAAGGCGGGACGGATTTTGAATTTCGTAAAATTTGTGCTAGCGAATTAAATAATATGAGTTTTGACGGGCTTGCTATCGGTGGCTTAAGCGTCGGTGAAAGTAACTCTGAAATGTATGATACGACAGAATTTGTAACGCAATTTATGGATGAAAATCGTCCTAGATATTTGATGGGAGTTGGAACTCCAGAAGATATCGTAGAAAGTATCGAAAGAGGCGTTGATATGATGGATTGCGTTATGCCTACAAGAAATGCCAGAAACGGCACACTTTTTACGAGTTTTGGGAAAATAAATATAAAAAGCGCAAAATTTATTCACGATCATGATCCTATCGATAAAAGTTGTAATTGTTATACTTGTAAAAATTTTTCAAGAGGATATTTAAATCATTTATATCGCGCAAGAGAGCTTACTTTTTTTAGACTTGCTAGTTTGCATAATCTTTATTATTATTTAAATTTGGTGAAACAGGCAAGAGAGGCGATTTTGTCGGATAATTATGAGAATTTTAAAAGAGAATTTTATTCGAAAAGATCTTGAAAATTGATGTTTTGTTTAACAACCTAAATATAAATTAATTTTTATTAAAATAAACTGATAATAAATTTCAATTAAATTTTATTTTTATTTGTTATAATAATTCTTATCAAAAAAATAGGAGAATTTTTATGTCAGTTTTAGTTGTTGGGGCGGATGAAATAACCGCCGTAAAAGCAGTTTTGACAGATTTAGGCGCTACGAGTATTGAACATTGGGATGCTAGAAATGAAAATCGTGTAAATAAAAAACCGATTCCAAACGATACCGAGTGTATAGTGATGCTAACAAGTTTTTTGAATCATAATACTATGAAAAAAATAAAATCTGATGCTAAAAAGCGAGGAATTCCTGTGGTTTGCGCTAAAAGAAGTGTTAGCTGTGTGTATTGTGAATATTGCAAAAAATTTGGACTTGGCAATGAATTTGGTTGCAAACAAGATTGAAATTTTTACTTGTTGCAAGGAAAATATAAATCAAAATGATGATGTAAATTTCGCTTTAATGTATAATTTTTTAGAAAAAGATTATCAAATAGATGAGAAATT
>CAMUNZ010000024.1 GCA_947090385.1 uncultured Campylobacter sp.
AGATATGAGATTTTTAAAACCAAATCAAAACATCGAAATTTGCGGATTTAAGGCTGTTAAAAACTCACAAATTTTAAATTTAATGTTTCAAAATAATGAAAAAATATTAAACGAATTAAAAATAAAAATTTCAAATCAAATAGATGAAGAATTTGCAAAAAAATCAAAATTAATGGCAAACGATTTTTTGAACAATTATTATTCTTTTGAAAACGATTATGTTTCCGGAGCTTTGTATTTAAAAAGAATTTTTAAAAACGAAGATAAAAAACAAAATTATGTAGAAAATTTATGGTTAAAAAGCGTAGAAAAATACATAAAAAATGATTTTTTTATAAAAGTTTTAAATGATAATTTGATTACTTTTCAAAGTGATTTTAAAAATTGTTTAAGTTTGAATGAAATTTCAATAAATTTTCAAAATAAAGCTTTAAAAAATTTATCAGTTTCGAGCATAGGTGGGATAATTTCAGCCAGTTCAGCAAAAGTGGCAAGCAAAATCGCTATAAAAGCATTTACTAAATTTGGCTTAAAAATAGCTACAAAAACAGGTGTAAAAGTCGCTTCTGGTGTGATTGCAGGTGGCATAGCAGGAAGCGCAGTTCCTGGCATAGGGACAGCTATTGGCGGGATTATAGGTGGGGTTATCGGCTGGGTGGCAAGCGATATAGTTATAAATGAAATTGATGAGAAATTAAATAGAGAAAAATTTGAAAAAGAAATTCTAAAAGATCTAGAAAATTATAAAAACGAGATTAAAAATTCTATAAATAAAAGCCTAGAATTTGAGATTAAAACTGTAGAAATAAAATAATTATTCGTCTTTTAAAAGTCGCCCTTCTTTTAAAAATTGACTTGGTTCGTATTTTATTTTGCGCATTTTATCCTCTTTTGCATAAGTCATATAAAGTTCATCTTTTGCCCTTGTAACGGCGACATAAAACAGTCTTCTTTCTCCTTCCAAACCTCCTCCCATCGCCATCAATTTTGAATTTGGAAAGCGATCTTGTGCTAAATCAACTATAAAAACTTGCTTAAACTCAAGCCCTTTGCTTGCATGCACGCTAAGCAAATTTACCCCGCTCCCCTCTTCTATCTCATTTGAACCAATTGTTATAAAATTATAAAATTTTTCTAAATTATCATAAGATCTTGACATTTGATAAAGAGTTAAAATTTTATTTGAAATTTTTGTTAAATTTTCGTTTTTTAAATCTAAATTTAATTGCCCTGCTCTATTTGTAGCTCGTTTTGTAGCAATCTGATTTGCAATCAAATTAAAAAGATTAGAATTTTTTATAACAGATATCAATTTTGACGGATTTTTTTCATCTTTTGTAATCTTAAAAAACTCATACATTTGTGATAAAAACTCGGCGCCTTGTGAATTTAGTTTAGAATAATTTAAAATTTTATGATCTTTAAAATCGCCTTTTATATCAAAATTCTTACTATCATCAAAACTAACATCGTCAAAGAGCCCAAGTTGAACTTTTTTTGTTTTTTTTCCAAAAATTTTTACATTATTATCTGGATTTAAAAATCCATTTATTATATTTTTTCCAAGCAAAATCAAAGCATCAAAGATATCCTTTGCAGCGGCATTTCCTATACCTTTTGCATAAGAAATTATATTTATAAAAGACATGATATCTTTTGGATTTGCAAGAATTGCTAAGATATCTAAAACAGCTTTTATCTCCAAATTTTCAAAAAAGCTAATTCCGCCTTTTCGGCGAGATTTTATGCCCTGTTCTTTTAAAGCAATTTCCATGCCATCGGCGCTTGAATTATTTCTAAAAATTACTGCGATTTCTTCATAATTTACATTTTTATTTTGCGATATTTTTTTTGCAACCCATTCGTATTGTTGAAAATTTTCATTAAAAGTGGCTAATATCGGTGGTTTAAAATCGCCTTCTCTTTGAACTATTAAATTTTTTGGATAAAGGCGCGGATTGTTTGCTATAACTCTATTTGCAAGAAGCAAAATTTGATCGCTTGATCTGTAATTTATATTTAAAGAGAAAGTTTTCGCATCAAGATAACGATCTTTAAATCCACCGATTATGTTTATATTTGCTCCATTAAAAGCATAAATACTTTGATCAAAATCCCCAACGCAAAATAGACTTTTTCTATTAAAAGCATCTATTAAACTTCCTTGAAGAGAGTTTGTATCTTGATATTCATCTACCAAAATTTCATCGAAATTTATCGGCGCACCTTTTAAAAGTTCATTTTTCATTTTGATTAAAAGATCGTTAAAATCTACATAATTAAATTTCTTTTTTTCAATCTCAAAATCTTTTAAAATATCCTCATAAATTTCAGCAAATTCAGCTTGTTCTTCATCGTAATTTTTACAAAACCAATCAATAAAATCATCATTGCAAGAGTTTAAAAAAAGTGCATAAATATCATACAAATAAGCCCCACCATAAGGCTTTTTATCCGAAATTTTATAAAAATCTCGTTTTTCGCTTATACTTTTTAAAAGAGTTTTTAATTCGCGTGGCTGCTTTAAAACTACATTTTTATTTAATTTTTTTAAAAGCGCGAAACTTACTGCATGAAAAGTCCCTGCGGTGATATTTTGTATTATTTTAGAATCAAAATATCTATTTAGTCTTGAAATCATCTCTTTTGCCGCTTTATTTGTAAAAGTAAGAAGCAAAATTTTTTCAGGTTTTATGCCGATATTTAAAAGATGCGCGATTCTTGCTACTATCGTGCTTGTTTTGCCAGTGCCTGCGCTTGCGATTATTAGATTATTTCCAAGTGGCGCTGTTGCTGCTTTTAATTGTTCTTGATTTAATGATTTTAATGCGTCCATAACTTTCCTTAAAAAGTTTTGGATTATACTTTAAAAATTTTAAAAAACATTTATAATGAATTTTATAAATAAACTTAATATAATTTGCGATTTTTAAAAAAGGTGAAAAATGAAAAATTTTCTAAAAAAAATTGCTATTTTTTTTACCATTATTTTTGCTATTTTTTTGATTTTGGATTTTTTATATCCGTTAGAAAAAGCGAAATTTTACTGCCCAAATTCGCAGTTTTTATACGACAAAGATAAAAATTTAATCGCCATGAAACTTGCCTACGATCAAATTTGGCGAGATAAAATTTCAATTGATGAAATTCCTTTAAAACTACAAAAAAGCGTGATTTTTTTTGAAGATAGATATTTTTATTACCATTTTGGATTTAATCCGTTTTCGTTTTTTCGGGCGTTTTTTCATAATATTTTTAGCAAAAACAGAATCGGCGCTTCGACTTTAAGCATGCAAGTTGCAAGAATGATTGAGCCAAAAAAACGGAGTTATAAAAACAAAATCATAGAAATTTTTCGCGCTTTGCAGCTTGAATTTCATCTAAATAAAAAAGAAATTTTAGAAATTTATTTCAATCTTGCGCCTTATGGCGGAAATATTGAAGGCGTAAAAATGGCGTCATTTTTTTATTTTAATAAAAATTTAAACGAGCTTAGCATCGCACAAATGGCGCTTTTAAGCACATTGCCGAAAAATCCGAACAAAAACAGATTGGATAAAAAATCAAATATAAATTTGTGGAAAAATCATCTTGTAAAAAAACTTTATAAAAACAAAATCATTACAAAAAGCGAATTTATGAGAAAATACAACCACAAAAAGGCGAGATTCGATAAATTTAACCACAAATTTTTCAAATTTAGCCTTTAAAAATGGCATTTCTAACACAAAAATAAATTTAAATTATCAGTTAAAATTGCAAGAAATTTTAAAAAAAATTATAAACAAATATAAAGATAAAAATTTGCAAAACTCAGCAGCAGTTTTGATCGAAAATAGCGATTTAGACATCGTCGCTTATGTTTCTAGCCACGATAAATTCGCAAAAAACGGGCAAAATGATGGCGTTTTAGCAAACAGATCAGTTGGATCGATTTTTAAGCCTTTTATTTTTGCGTTGTCGCTTGATAACGGATTTATCACGCCAAAAACTAAGCTTATCGATACGCAAATTTTTTTAAATGATTATAAACCGAAAAATTTTAGTAAAAATTTCGCAGGAATTGTAAGCGCAAAAGATGCTTTAAATTATTCTTTAAATATCCCGTTTATTTCGCTAAATACGAAGTTGCAGGATAATTCTTTATATGAAATTTTAAATAAATTTAAGCTTGTTGATAAACCAAAAGAATTTTACGGACAAAGCATCGTTTTAGGAAGTAGTGGCACGAATTTATTATCTCTTGTGAGCTTGTTTTCGGCTTTTGCAAACGGCGGTATCGTAAAAAAGCAAAAATTTTTGCAAAATTTTGATGAAGAAAAAAGAATTTTTTCTGCGCAAAGTGCGTATTTGACGGCAAAAGTTTTACAAAATACACCACGAATTTATCTTGATAGAATTTGGCAAAATACCTTAAACACCGCAGCAATCGCTTTTAAAACGGGAACTTCGAGCGAAAATAAAGATCTTTTGACGATCGCTTTTACGCCAAAATACACGTTTGGAGTTTGGTTTGGAAATTTTGACGGATCTAAAACTTCAAATTTAAACGCCACACAAACTGCGTCGTTAGCGGCTTTGGAGTTTTTTTCATACATTTTTAAAGATGAAATTTTCGAAGATTTTAAAAAACCAAAAGATTTGATAAAAAAAGAAATTTGCTTTGATCCGTATGAAAGTAAAAATTGCGAAAATAAAGGAATTGATTTTTTGATAAACAAAGTCATTTTAAAAAATAAATGCGAAAATTTGAGATTAGATGAGATTAATTTTTTGCAAATTTTGGATTTGAAATTTTGCGAAAACGAAAACTTAAACATAAAACCGCTTATCACAAGCCCCGCAAATAACGCAATTTATGAAAAAAATAGCAAAATTTTTGTAAAATGTATCACAAAAACAAATGCAGAAATTTTCATAAAAGTTGATGATGAAAACTATACAAAATTTAAAAAAAACGGGGAATTTTTTAGAAATTTTAAGCAGGGTTTTCATAAAATAAATTGTTTAGATGAAAGCGGAAATTTCAGCCAAAATTCGTTTTTTATAAAGGAGAATTAAATGAAAATTTTAGTTTTATTTTTGATTTTTTTTACACAAATTTTTAGTTTTGAATTACAAAGCGCATTAGTTTTAGAAAACAAAATAGAATTTAAAACAGACGCAAAAAATTTCGAGCCTTATTCTTTCACGCACGAAAAACTCGTAAATTGCGAGCCAAAAATCGAAGGAATAAGCGAATTTGTAAGCGAAAATTCCTTTATAATTTATCCTAAAAATGACTTAATCGCCGGGATAAAATACGCGTGCAAAAGCGGAAAAAACGAAATCAATTTTGAAAGCTTTAAATTTGAACTAAAAGAGTTAAATCAAATTTCTAAAAACTCATTTAGAATGAAATTTTCGGATTTTGTTTCAAAAGACGAATTACAAAAAAACTTAAAAATTTACTCGCAAAACGAAACTTTGCCTTTTGAAATTTCAACGACAAACGAAAAAGAATTTTTTGTAAAAACAAAACAATACGAAAAAATAATAATCGAAAATTTAAGCTCAAAAAACGGAATTTTGCTAGAAAAATTTGTTTCAAATCAGGGAAAAATTTTTAAAATAAATCCAAAAGCTTCAAGCCTTGACGATTTTATCGTAAAAAGTGCAAATTTTGATGACGGACAAATCGGTTTTAGAATGTTTTTCAAAAACTGGATCGATGCTTCAAGCGAATTTATGCAAGCCGAAAATATCCAAAATTTATCCTTAAAATCACGAACTTACACGTCTGATTTGCCCCAAGATGAAAAAGAAGGAATTAGCGATAAATACTGGTTTTGTTTGGAATTTGCTTCAAAAGAATTTAAACCAAATGAAAATTATAAAATAACTTTTTTGCCTGGATTTGGCGATAATAATCTTGTTTTAAGAGATGAAAAAACTTTTGAAATCAAAGCGCCAAATTTCAAACCGTTTTTTAAATTTAAAGACGATAAAAAATATGTCAGCAAAAACGTAAATGTAGCTTACGAAGCCATAAATGTGCCAAAAATTCAAGTCGTTTTGGAAAAAATCAAAAGCGAAAATTACAGATATTTTTTAAATTACGGATACGACGATAGGCTTTTTACGCAAATTTTAAGCAAAAATTTAGATTTAGACGCGAAATTAAACGAAAAAAGCGAAGCTAAATTTAATATAAATTTAGAAAATTACGAAGCTGGAATTTACAAACTTACGATTTATTTTGACAAGCAAAATAGCGTTTCTAAGATTTTTTATCTAAGCGATATCGCGATAAATGCAAAAATCGGCAACGGCGGCGCTTTTGTTTATGTAAATAAAATTAGTGATTTAGAGAAATTAGACGGCGCAAAAGTTACGATTTATTCGCAAAACAACGAAATAATCGCAAGCGGCAAAAGTTATGATGGGGTTTTTAAAATCGAAGAGAAAAATTTTTCATCAAAAAAACCGCAATCAATCCAAGTCGAATACAAAAAAGATAGAAATTTTTTAATCCTTGAAAATAGCTTAAACTCAGGCGATATAAATTATAATTTCGAAAGCAAAAATTTAGCTTTAATCTCTTTGGTAAGCGAAATTTTGCGCCCCGGCGATAAACTTTTAGGAAGTGTGATTTTTAAGAAAAATGATTTTAGCACCTTAGCAAATTTACCTGTGATTATCAAAATTTTATCACCAAATAACGACGAAATTTTGGTAAAAAAAGTAAAAACTGATGATTTTGGCGTCGTTATTTTAAACGAAGATTTACCAAAAATCACTGGAAATTACACGATACAGGCGATTTTTGAAGATAAAATTTTATCGACTGGATATTTTTCGCAAGAATTTTTCGTCCCGCAAAGAGTTAAAAACGAGATAAAAATCGCAAAAAATAAATTTTTTAAAAATGAAATCATAGAATTAAATTTAAGCGCAAATTATCTTTTTGGCGGAGCTGGCGCAAATTTAAAAGCAAACGCGACGCTAAATTTAAGAGATAAAAATTTCCTTGAAAATTACGAAGATTTTTCATTTTCGCTAAAAGGTGAGCAAAATTTCTTAACAGACGAAACGAAAAATTTCACATTGGACGAAAACGGCAAAAAAAATATCATTTTTAAAGCAAATTTGGATAAATCAAACTCGCAAATTATCGAAGCGGGAGTTAGATTTGAAACGCTTGATGGTACAAAAGTTGTCGGAGCAAATAAATTTTTTAACATTTTCAAAGCTAAACAAATCGTAGGAATCCAGGCTTTAAACGATTATGTTAAAAAAGGAGAAAAAGCAAAATTTAAAACAATTAGCTTAAACGTAGATGATTCTAGCAAGGCAGATTTAAATTTAGAAGTTGAAATTTATCGCCAAGTTTGGGAATACAGCGTGCAAAATGGATCTTTTAAATGGGATAAAATTCCAGTTTTAGAAAGTAGTTTAAAAAATATAAAAAACGAGTTTTCGTATGAGTTTAAAAACGGCGGAGATTACGAAATCGTTTTGATCGAGCCAAAGCAAAATTTAAGGGCAAGTGTTGAAATTTTTTCAAGCGGTTTTGGAGTAAATACTCCTACAAATGAAATCACAAAAGCAGTTTTAAAAACAAATAAAAAATCTTACAAACCAAACGACAAAGTCGAAATTTCGGCAAATTCTATAGTCAATGAAGGCGTGGGATTAGTTACATTTAGCGACACAAATGTAAAAATTCATAAAAATTTTGAGATAAAAAACGGAGAAATTTCTGGCGAATTTCGCTTACCAAAAAATTTTAAAGGCGGTTATTTAAGCATATCTTTGATAAATAAAAATAGCGACAAAAGCGGGATTTTACGAGCTTATGCGACAAAATATTTATCGCTTGATAATTCTAATAAAAAGCTAGAAATTAGCTACGAAATTCCAAAAATGCACTCAAATCAAAAAACTTCGATAAAAATCAAAACAAAACCAAAATCGCGCGTTATTTTATACATCGCGGATGACGGAATTTTGCAAATTTACAATCACGAAAAGTTAGATAGTTTTAATTTTTTCAATCAAAATTATTTTAATTCCGTGCTAGATTACGATTTTTACGATTTTATAAGCAAGGATTTTAAAAAATACAAAGTAGTTTCATTTGGCGGTGGTGACGCCGTTATGATGATGAAAAACTCGGCTCTTAAAAGATTTAGCGATCCGATAAATAATCAAAATGTTAAAAATTTCATCGCGCTAAAAGACGGAATTAGCGACGAAATGGGCGAAATTTCTTTTGATTTAGAAATTCCAAACGGATTTAATTCACAGATTAATTTTAACGCGATCGCGATAAATGACGATCAAATCTCAAATTTAGAGCAAAAAGCAAAAGTAAGCGATGAAATCGTGATAAAACCTGGCGCGATTTTGTATGCGTTGCAAGGCGACGAGCTAGAAATTCCTTTAAATTTGATAAATACGACACAAGATGTAAAAAATTTTGATTTGAAATTTGAATATTCTCAAAATTTAAGCGTTGATTTAAATCAAACGAAATTTTCCATAAAACCGCAAAAAACCGCTAACTCGAAAATACTTTTAAAAGCAAATAAAACAGGAGAAAGTTTTATAAATTTTGCGATAAATAATCACAAATATACGATAAAATTTGATGTAATTTCGCCGTATAATTTAAAAATTTCTACAAAAAGCGGAATTATAAAAGATCATTTTAGTTTCAAGCCAAAAAATCAAACGCTTGAAAATACAATCGAAATTTCGTCAAATCCGCTTAGTAGCGTCATCAAACACAGCCAAGATTTGCTAAATTTCCCTTATGGCTCTACTTTGCATAAAAGTGCGAAAATTTTGGCATTGTTGCAAATGATTGATGATTTAAACGGCACGAAAAAAGACGATGCTATGCGTTTTATAAAAATCGCAACAACAGAAATTTTAGCGCGAATGAAAAACGATGGAAGTTTTGGAATTTGGAGCGAAGTTTCAAAAAGCGACGACGAAATGAGTATTTTTGCGATTGATACGATTTTAAGCTCAAAAATCACAAAAAATTTAGCCACAAAAAATCAACTTTCAAAAATGATAAATTATTTAAAAAATGCAAAATTTGATAGCGACACAAACAAAATAAATGTGGCGTATATCCTTGCAAAAAACAAAAATTTGGATAAATCTAGTTTAAATTTTCTTTTTGATAATAAAATTTATGAAAAATCGATGGCAAATTTACACACGATGTATGCGATTTTGGATATTTTCGGGCTTGAAAATGAGAAAAAAATAGTGCAAAAAAGCATAAAAAAATATGATGGTTTGCTTTCTATGGACGATTTGATACAAATTTTACAAATTTATGGCGATAGAAAAATTCCAAATGACAAACTTTCAAATAGCGTTTTGGAGCTTGTTTTTGCGGACAATTCGCATTTTTGTGTAAAAAACAAAGCGCTTATTTTAAGGGCGTTAAAATCGTATTTGCCAAATAAAAAAAGCGAATTTAGCATAAATTTAAACGGCGTTTTTTCAAAACACAATGCTAAATTTAATAAAACTATAAAAAATTTAACAAATTTAGAAGTAAATGCGAGCGAGGCGCTGTATTTTTCGATCATTTCGTATGAAAAATCAAAGCCTAAAATTAGCCATAAATTTGAGTTTGATAAATTTCAAAAAGAAGGAAAAATTCCTTTAAATTTGATGATTTATAGAGAATTTGTCGATGAAAACGGAAAAAAAGTTGATTTAAATAAACTTTTCATAAATCAAAAAATTTATTCTAAAATTACGATAAATGATAATTTTGACGGGCTTTTTATCAACGAAAAAGTTCCTGCTTGTTTTGAAATCGTTAATGAAAAAATTTACGGAAATACGAGAAATTCGTTTGCGAAAAACACAGCAATCGTGCAAAATCAAGAAGTAAATGATTATAGTGTTACGAATTTTTTAGAAAAAAGTGGAGCCGTGGTAACTATTTTTACGCCTTACAAAATTGTTTTGAGAGGAAAATGCAAACTTCCTTCGGTTGTGGCGCAAAGTTATCAAAACGAAAAAATAAATGCTTACGATTTGAGCGATTATGAATTTACGATTAAATAAGAAAATTTTGGCTAAAATCAACGGTTTTTAAAATGTGCAAAAGGATTTAAATGACAGATTTTTACGACCCAAAAGAGATTGAAGAAAAGTATTATAAAATTTGCGAAGAACGCGGATATTTTGAAGTTAATGGAAATGAAAATATTCAAAAAGAAGGCAAAAATTTTTGCATTATGATGCCGCCACCAAATGTTACAGGAGTGCTTCATATCGGACATTCGCTAACTTTTACTTTGCAAGATATAATAACTCGTTATAAAAGAATGGATGGTTATAAAACGCTTTATCAGCCAGGCATGGATCACGCAGGAATCGCCACTCAAAATGTAGTTGAAAAAAAACTTTTAGCAAAAGGTATCACAAAAGAGAGTCTTGGGCGTGAAAAATTTATAGATGAAGTTTGGAAATGGAAAGAGCAAAGTGGCGGAACTATCCTAAAACAGATGAGAAAACTAGGCATAACTCCTGCTTGGTCAAGGCTTCGTTTTACTATGGATGACGGACTTAAAAACGCCGTTAAAAAGGCATTTGTGAGTTTATACAACGCTGGGCTAATTGTTCGCGGAAATTATATGGTAAATTGGTGCACACATGATGGGGCTTTAAGCGATGTTGAAGTTGAACACAAAGAAAATAAGGGAAAACTTTATTATTTAAGATATTTTTTGGCTGATGAGAGCGATAAAAATTTGAGCGATAAATTTGTAGTAATCGCCACAACTCGCCCAGAAACATACTTTGGCGATACCGCTGTAATGGTAAATCCAAATGATGAAAGATACACGCATTTAATCGGTAAAAAGGTGATTTTACCGCTAATTGAGCGAGAAATTGAAATTATCGCTGATGAGCATGTTGATATGAGTTTTGGAACTGGCGTGGTAAAAGTAACCCCAGCACACGACCAAAACGACTACGAAGTTGGAAATCGCCACGGCTTGGAGTTTATTACGATTTTTGATGAAAAAGGCATTTTAAATGACAAATGCGACGAATTTGCGGGGCTTGAAAGGCTTGAAGCAAGAGATAAAATAATAGAAAAATTACAAATTTTAGGAAATGTTGAAAAAATAGAAGATTACACAAATCAAGTTGGATATTGCTACCGCTGCAAAAATGTCGTAGAACCTTACATTTCAAAGCAATGGTTTGTAAAAAAAGAGATTGCAGCTGATGCCATAAAAGCCGTAAATAACGGCGAAGCCCAGTTTTTCCCAGCTCATTGGATAAATAGTTTTAACGCATGGATGAGGGAGTTAAAGGATTGGTGCATTTCAAGGCAACTTTGGTGGGGGCATCAAATTCCTGTATTTTACTGCAATGAGTGCGGTCATGAGTGGGCAGATGAAGATGAAAATCCAATGTGTTGTCCAAAATGCAAAAGTGCGAAATTTCATCAAGATCCCGATGTGCTTGATACTTGGTTTTCTAGCGGACTTTGGCCGTTTTCTACGCTTGGTTGGGGAAATGGCGAAGTTTATAAAAACGAAAAATGGTTTGAAGAGGACCTAAAAGAGTTTTACCCAAATACTATGCTAATAACTGGCTTTGACATTTTGTTTTTTTGGGTTGCAAGGATGATGTTTCAAAGCGAAAATGCCCTAAAAAAATTACCATTTAAGGATATCTATCTTCACGCTCTTGTTAAAACCTCTGATGGCTCAAAGATGAGCAAAAGTAGTGGCAATGTCATTGATCCACTCGTTAAAATTGATGAGTATAGTGCCGATATTTTGCGCTTTACTTTGGCACTTTTATGCATCCAAGGAAGGGATATTAGGCTTAGCGAAGAAAAGTTAGTTCAAGTTAGAAATTTTACAAACAAACTTTACAACGCGCATAAATTTTTGCTTTTAAATGAGAGCAAATTTGAGGATTTTAGTGAGTTTAAAACTGAACTTGGAATTTATATGAAAAGCAGATTTTTAGCGTGCGTTAAAGAAACTAGAAAAAACCTTGATGAGTATAGATTTAACGACGCTGCAAATGCGATTTATAAATTTTTATGGGATGAGTTTTGCGACTGGGGGATTGAACTAAGTAAAGCAGAAAAAAGCAGCATAAAAGAACTTGGGGTGATTTTTAAAGAAGCGATGAAACTACTTAGCCCGTTTATGCCGTTTTTGAGTGAATATTTATGGCATGAGTTAAATGGCTCAAATTTGCAAAATGATGAGTCAATTATGATAAAAACATATCCAAAAATAGCAAAGCAAAACGAAGAAATCGAAGCTAAATTTAACCTAATTATCGAAAGTATTGTAGCCATTAGGCGTGCAAAAGCGACGATTGATCTAGGAAATTCTAAAATTCCACTAGCTTATGTAAAACTTAATGAAAATTTAAATTTAGAAAATGAACTTAAATTTATAAAACTTCTTGCAAAATGCGACGAAGTTAAGTTTATAAATGAAAAAATGGTTGATTGTGTGACTGATGTGAGTGAAAATTTAAGCGTTTTTGTGCCGTTAAAAGGCGTTGATTTAAGCGAAATTTTAAAGCGACTTAACGCTCAAAAAATAAAGCTTGAAAAAGAAATTTCAAAACTGAGCGGTATGCTAAATAACGAAAATTTCATCAAAAATGCCCCTGATGATGTGGTAGAAACAAACCGCACTGGGCTACAAAATGCAAAAACTCAATTTAGTAAGGTTGAAAGCGAAATAAAAAATTTAATGGCTGTAAAATGATACAAAACGGAGTTGGCGGAACAAATACAAAAACAGGATTGATTTTTGAAGGAAAAGTCGATTTGGCTACTTTTTTATCAAGTCAAAACGGATATTTTGTAAATTCAAATTCAGAAGTTTTTTATAACGACGAGTTAGTGGCACAAATTTTTAAAAAAGGTAATTTTTATAAATTTTTAAAAAGTAAAGGCGTTGATTGGAAAAATATTATTTCAAAAAAGCTCTTACCAGATGATAGCATTTATGTCATTATAAATAATACTTTTTTTGTGATAGAATGTAAATCTCAAAAAGTACAAGGTAGCGTTGATGAGAAATTACAAACTTGTGATTTTAAGAAAAAGCAGTATCAAAAACTTTTATCACATTTAAATATGGAAGTTGAATATGTTTATTTGTTAAATAATTGGTTTAAAAAACCCAAATATAGGGATGTTTTAGATTATATAATTAGCGTTGGATGCAAATATTATTTTGAATACATTCCGCTTAAAGTTTTAGGATTACCGGTACCAAATGACAAATAAATTTATAAGCGACGATAAAAAATTTATCCTTTATAATGACGACACATTTGAAATTTTGCCTAAATTTAAGGGCGAATTTAACCTTATTTTTGCAGATCCGCCGTATTTTTTATCAAACGATGGGCTTAGCATACAAAGCGGAAAAATCGTAAGCGTAAATAAAGGCGTTTGGGATAAAAGTTTTGGTATTGATGAGATTGATGAGTTTAATTTGAAATGGCTTGATTTAGCAAAAAATGCGTTAAATGATAACGGCTCAATTATGATTAGTGGGACTTATCATAATATTTTTTCGATTGGCAGGGCGTTACAAAAGCTTGATTATAAAATTTTAAATATCATCACTTGGCAAAAGACAAATCCACCGCCAAATTTCAGCTGTCGCTATCTTACGCACTCAACCGAGCAAATTATTTGGGCTAGAAAAAGCCAAAAATATAAGCATATTTTTAATTATGAGCTCATGAAAAAAATAAATGGCAACAAGCAAATGAAGGATGTTTGGGCTTTTCCTGCGATTGCACCTTGGGAAAAAAGTTGTGGGAAACATCCAACGCAAAAGCCATTAAAACTTTTGCTTAGACTTATTTTAATGGCAAGTTACGAAAACTCACGTGTTTTAGATCCATTTAGTGGAAGTGCGACAACTGGAATTGCTAGTAATTTAATAGGGCGAAATTTCGTAGGTATCGAAAAAGAAAAAGAGTTTTTTGAAATGTCTATTAAAAGAAAACAAGAATTAAACTTAAAAAGAAAAGAAATTTTAGTGAATTTTGACGATTTGAAATTTAAATAAAAGGTTATAAATTTGATAGAAGTTGTAAATTTAAGCAAAAGTTACGGCAGTACACTTGTGTTAAAAGATATAAATTTTAGCATTAAAAAAGGTGAAATTTTTGGTCTAGTTGGACATAGTGGCGCTGGTAAAAGCACCCTACTTCGCTGCATAAATGGACTTGAAGACTACCAAAGTGGAAGTTTAAAAGTTGGTGGTGTAGAGATAAAAGATGTAAAAGGCAAAAAATTACGAGAACTTAGAAAAGAAATCGGTATGATTTTTCAAAATTTTGCTTTAATGAGTAGAAAAACTGTTTTTGAAAATGTTGCAACGCCTCTAAATTTTTGGGGTTATGATAGAAATTATACTAAAAAAAGGGTTGATGAACTTTTAGAAATCGTGGGGCTTAGTGATAAAAAATATTTTTATCCAGCAGCACTTTCTGGTGGACAAAAACAAAGAGTTGCCATTGCAAGAGCTTTAGCGCTAAATCCTAAAATTTTACTCTCAGATGAGGCTACTTCGGCACTTGATCCAAGTATAACAAAACAAATTTTAGCTCTTTTAAAGCATATTAATAAAGAATTTGGCATTACTATAGTTTTAGTTACTCACGAAATGGAGGTTGTAAAAAGTATCGCTAACAAAGCTGTTCTTTTAAGCAATGGTATTATTACAAATCAAGGCGAAATTCACGAACTATTTTTAAAGCCAGATAAAAATATGCGTGAGTTTTTAGGCGAGGAAATGGTCCTTCCACAAGATGGCATAAACATAGCACTTTATTTTCCAAAAGAAGTTGCTTTTGAATGTGTTATCACACAAATGGCACGTGAGCTTGACTTAAATTTTAACATCGTTTGGGGCAAAATTGAACAGTTAAGCGAACTTGTTCTTGGACATTTAGTTATAAATATAGAGCCAAAAGATAAAGAAAAAGTTATAAACTTTATTAAACAAACTGGTGTTTTATGGGAAATTTTATAACTTTGGCTGGATTTAAAGGAAAAAAATGAGAAATTTTATAACAATTTTTATACTATTTGGACTGTTTTTTTTGTATCCATTTTTTGCAAAAGAGACTGTTTTTTTAACAATTGATGAAACTTTTTTTAAAAATGAACCGTTTTTTGAGGGAATTTTTAATAATTTTGCAGAGTTTTTAAAAGAAATTTTAGGCACAAAAAACTACAAAATTTGGATCGAAATTTTACTAAATGCCTCCTGGCAAACCATTTATATGAGCATAACGGCTACGATTTTTGCTTATATTTTGGGGCTAATTTTAGCTGTAATTTTAGTTTTGACAAGAAAAGATGGTTTGATGCCAAATTTTATGATTTATTCTATTTTAGATTTTGTTGTAAATGTTGTAAGAAGTTTCCCTTTTATTGTTTTAATCATAGTTCTTTTTCCATTTGTAAAGATGATAATCGGCACAAGTATCGGCACAGATGCCGCCATTATACCACTTACGATAGGAACTGCGCCATTTATCGCAAGATTAATAGAAAATGCTTTAATAGAAGTTGATAAAGGCGTTATCGAAGCCGCTAAAAGTTACGGGGCAACTAAATTTCAAATTATTTTTAAAGTCATGTTAGTAGAAGCAATTCCATCTATCGTAAATATCATAACGCTTTCCATGATAACAATTATCGGCTTTTCTGCGATGGCTGGCACACTTGGAGGTGGCGGTCTTGGAGACGTAGCTTTAAGATACGGATTTCAAAGATTTAGAGTTGATATTATGATATACACCGTCGTAATTTTGATAGCAATGGTGCAAATTTTCCAAATAATTGGAAATTTATTTTACAAAAAAGTAAAAAAATAGTAGATTTATTATAATTTAAGTGATACAATCACTAAATTTTTTGAACAAAACTTATTTTTGAAATTTTAGGAGTTAAAAGTATGAGAAAATTAATATTTTTTTCAATGTTTGTTTTAGGTATAAATTCCGTTTTTGCAGATGATTTTTTTGCTATTGGAGAAAAGGCTTTTCAAAATGGCGATTATAGAACTGCTTTTACAAATTACAAAGCTGGTTGTGATGCTTCAGACGCAAAGTCTTGCAATGGGCTTGCAAAATTATATGATTTAGGAAGAGGAATTTCACAAGATCATAAAGAAGCTTTAAGGCTTTATAAACAATCTTGCGAAGCTGGAGTTGGTAGCGCTTGTTGTGGAATTGGAATTTTATATAAAAACGGACAGGATATACCTTTAAATTTGCAAGAAGCCTTTAAATATTTCAAAATGAGTTGTGATAAAAACGATCCGCAAGGTTGTGTAAATCTTGGAATTTCGTATAAATATGGAAGTGGCACAACTACAGATGCAAATTTAGCAAAGCAAAGTTATCAAAAAGCTTGCGATTTAGGTTCTCAAGAAGGTTGCGATTTAAAAAATACTATACAATAGGAGTTTTTTGATGGAAAATATAAAAGTTGGTCTTATATCACACTCTTTTGATACAGATAAAAACAAAACTATCAAAAAAACTTGCTTACAAATAGCTTTTGCTGTTAAAAAAGGTGCAAATTTGATAGTTTTGCAAGAATTGCATCAAAATGAGTATTTTTGTCAAACAGAAGATGTAACAAAATTTGACTACGCAAATCATTACGAAGAAGATGTAAAATTTTGGAGTGCAATTGCTAAAAAATTTAATGTTGTTTTAGTAACTTCACTTTTCGAAAAAAGAGTATCAGGACTTTATCATAACACAGCAGTAGTTTTTGAAAAAGATGGTAGCATAGCTGGAAAATATCGCAAAATGCATATACCGGACGATCCAAATTTTTATGAAAAATTTTATTTTACACCAGGAGATTTGGGTTTTAATCCTATACAAACAAGCGTTGGAAAATTAGGTGTTTTGTTATGTTGGGACCAATGGTATCCAGAAGCTTCTAGGATTATGGCTTTAAAAGGTGCTGAAATTTTGATTTATCCTACAGCAATTGGCTGGTTAAATAGCGATAATGAAGAAGAAAAAGAAAAGCAATTAAACGCTTGGATTAATGTTCAAAAAGGACAAGCAATAGCAAATTCATTGCCTTTGATAGCAGTTAATCGCGTTGGAATGGAAGGAGAATTAAATTTCTGGGGAAATAGCTTTGTAGTTGGACCACAAGGTGAAGAGCTTTTTAGACAAAATGATAAAGACGAAATAAACGAAGTTGTAGAAATAGATTGCAAAAAATGTGAAGAAGTTAGACATTGGTGGCCTTTTTTACGAGATCGAAGAATAGAAAATTATGAAGAAATTGTAAAAAGGTTTATTGATTGAAAAATTTAAAAGTTTCTAATAAAACAATAAAAGAAGCAAAAAATTTAATCGATATAAGAACAAAAGAGGAGTGGCTTGAAACTGGAATTTTACCAAATAGTTTTTGTCTTAGTTTTATAGATGAAAAAGGCGAGTTAAATCCAAATTTTGTCAAAATTTTAGAAGAAAATTTTGACAAAAAAGAGCCACTAAATATTATTTGCCATTCTGGAAATAGAAGCAAATGGGCTTGCGAAATTTTAGATAGAATTGGCTTTGAAACTATAAATTTAGACGGCGGTATAGGAAGAGCTTTGATGCTCGGAATTCATCTTGTACCCAAGGATTTGGATTGAATCTGCAAGATATCAAAAATCGCAATTTTTTAGCATTAAATCAAGAAAATAATAAAAAAATTCTTCAAGCCATTTTAGAATTGCCACAATTTGAATGTGATGTAAAATTTGACGATATAATTGAAGTTAAAAAAAAATGTCAAATTTGTGATTTATCTTTTTTAGATAGAAATTTGCCACAAAATTTTATACAAAATTTTCAAAATGATGATACAAATTTTGAAACACAAATTTTAAAAATAGCAAAGATGTTACAACC
>CAMUNZ010000025.1 GCA_947090385.1 uncultured Campylobacter sp.
CTTAATAAAATTCCGTAAGGCCAAAAAGTTTTTTTACTCTGGTTTGACATATTTATCCTTTAAATTTCTACTTACAATTATCAAAATAACAAATATTATAGAGCCATATATAAAATATCTTAAAATATTTAATGTATTTTTGTTGGAATTTCCTATTGCATTTTCTAATGTAATATTTTTATTTTTTGCCACTTGTTCTGCTATATCTGAATATCCGTTTAAAAGTGCAGCACTATAAACATCTTTGTTATTTTTTGAAGTAAGAATTGGTAAAATCGTACCATTGTATGGATAAGGACTTAAAACTTGTTCTTTATCAAAAAGTTTTGAAATTTCTTTGGATGAAAATATATCTATTCTATGTTTATTTTTTGTCAAAAAAAGAACTATAAATGGAGATTTTAATTGTGAAGAAATCTCTTTTTCTTTATCTAAAATAGAAATTTTTTCTATAGAATTTACTGCATAAATATGCAAATTGATACCTGTTTTTTCAAATAACTCATCACCAATTTGTTTAATTTTATTCTCAGCTTCTTTGTTTATCAAATCATTTTTCAAAACTATATCGGCATACATAAAATTAAATATAAAAAAAAGGGTAGGCAAAAACCTACCCAAAAATTTAACTATACTCATTAGCCAATGAATAATGAATTTGGAGTTAAAACAGACCAAGCTGTTACAGCAGCAGCAATAACAAGACCGACTACGATTAAAATTTCTAAAAGCTTATTCATTTGCTGTCTCCTTTTATAACCATAACTTTCTTTTCAACTTCCATATTTGAAAGCATTTTTACAGAAGTTGGATTTTCAAGAGTATAAGGTTTTTGCATAACATCTTGTTGTGCCATTATACCAAGATATGTAAGCCCAGCAAGAATAGAAAGCAATAAAACAGTTGCGATTAGCATACCGGTAACACCACTTAAACCAAAAACACATCTACTTATATTTTCCATTTTCTACTCCTTGCTTAGCGAATTTACATATTCACTAACAGCTTTAATTTGAACTTCATTTAAACGCCCATCTTGTACGAAATTCGGCATTACACCTATATTTCCACTTTTTCCTCTGTTTAAAACATCATTGACAAAAGATGATGAAGCATATTTTGTCAAATCTGGCGCTTGTCCATCCATACCTTTGCCATCTTCACCATGACAAGCCACACAAGTTACAAATGCTTCCTTTCCTTGCTCAACCAAATTTGGATTTTCAGTAGTTTTAATTTGACTTAATTCTTTTGCAACATAAGCCGCAATAGCCTTAGCATTTTGTTCTGTTTCTAAACCAGCAGGCATTTCTCCTAATGGATAATTCATACCTTTTGAACCATTCATAATTGTGTCATAGATAGCCTTTTCGCTTCCCCAAATTGTCAAATCTTGCGCTTTGCCATTTATACCGTCACCGCTTAATCCATGACATTGAGAACATTGAACCATAAAAATTCCTTGTCCCATTTGTTTTAAAGTATCTATATCTGCATTAGCATATTTGCTTTCAAATTTAACTGTGTGTTCTTTTACTTCTTCGTTATACATGCCAACTTGCGAAAAAGAATTTAATGGATATCCCAATAAATAATACCACAAAGCCCAAATTATAAGCAATACAAACATAATCGCCCAACCTACCGGAAGTTCGTTTTTGTATTCTTTGATACCATCCCAATCATCTTCGGTTAAGACGCCACCCTCTTTTTTTACTTTCATCTGCTTTGCATAGATGCTAACTACAAAAATTGTAATTAACAAGGTAAGTGCAGCACCTAATAACGCAAGCAAGTTAATATTATCACTTAAAAAATTCATTTAACTCTCCTTATTTAGCATCATTTTGAGAATTTTTGGGCTCTAACAATGGATCGTCGATGTTGTCATCAAGTGCTAAACGGCCATACTGTTCAAAATCTCTTCTACCAGTTTTTTCCGATCTCTTTAAATGAAACCAATAAGAGTATAAAACTATAACCAAAAAAACTACAAAAAAGAAAAAACCATAAGCTTGCAGCTCTCTCATTGTTTCGATGCTCATTTTAAATCCCCTATTTTAAGCTATTTAAATAAGCGATCAAAGCTACGATTTCTTTGATTTCGCCTCTTTCAAATGCCGCTTTTACCTCAGGATCCTTCATTTGATCAACTATAACTTTCGCTTCTTCCATAACTTTTGCTTTTGCAGTAGCTTTATCGCCCAATGTTGGCATATTTGGTTGATCGTAAGGTACATTAAATACCTTTTTGATTGTAACAGCTTCTGCATAAGCAGTATCTATATCAGCCACATTTTTAAATATATGATGGTAAGCTGGCATTATAGAGCCTTCAACAATAGTAGGATCTTTCATGTGCGCTTCATGCCAATCTGTTGTTCTATAATTTCCAACTCTTGCTAAATCAGGACCTGTTCTTTTTGATCCCCATAAAAATGGTCTGTCATAAGCAAATTCTCCACTTTTTGAATATGGACCATATCTATCTGTTTCTGATTTAAAAGGTCTAATAAGTTGTGAATGACAAGCATTACAGCTATCTTTTATATATACATGACGTCCTGCAAGTTCTAAAACTGTATAAGGCTTTTTACCTTCAATAGGTCTTGCACGATCAGCAAAATCAGGAACAATTTCAACCAATCCAGCATAAGCAATAACTAAAAAAACTGCAACCGCAAAAAAGAATGGATTTTTTTCTAACCAACTAAACATCTCAATCCTCCTTACACAGCCATTGGTGATGCTGAGTGTGGTTCAGCGCTAATAGGTTTAGCACTTGTAGATTTATAAATATTATAAGCCCACATAAGAAGACCTATAAAATATAGAAGTCCCCCAATAGCTCTAATCCAATAATAAGGTATAAGAACAGTAACTGTGTCAATAAATGTATATTGTAAATTACCAAACTCATCAACAGCTCTCCACATCATACCTTGCGTAATACCAGCAATCCACATTGACGAGAAATATAAAACTATACCTATAGTTTGAATCCAAAATTGTGCCTCTAAAAGTTTTTTAGAATAAATTTCTCTTTTAAATACTCTTGGAACCATGTGTAATAACGCAGCAAATGTCATAAATCCAACCCAGCCCAAAGTCCCGTCATGAACATGCCCTGGAATCCAGTCTGTAAAGTGTGCTAGTGCATTAACAGATTTAACAGAAAGAATTGGCCCTTCAAGTGTAGAAAACATATAAAAAGTCGTAGCTAAAACCATAAATTTAATTAAAGGATTTTCTCTTAATTGATTCCATTCACCACGCATTGTCAAAAGCATATTTATACCAGAACCCCAGCTAGGTAAAATTAAAACAATAGAGAAAACAGAACCCATAGTTTGCATCCAATCAGGCACTGTAGAATAAATCAAATGGTGTCCACCAGCCCACAAATATACAAACATTAATCCCCAAAATGAGAATAATGAAAGTTTATAACTAAATACTGGTTGACCACTCTCTTTTGGTAAGAAATAATAAACTTGCGCAATGATAGCGACTGTAAAGACGAAAGCAACAGCGTTATGCCCCCACCACCATTGAACTAAAGCATCGTTTGTTCCAGCATACATAGAAACTGAATGAAGCCAACTACCTTCACCAGAAATCAATCTCGTAGGAACTTCCATGTTGTTAAATAAATACAACATAGCAACACCCAAAAATGCAGCCACGTAATACCAAACTGAAATATAAAGAGTTTTTTCTCTTCTAATTCCTATAAGACCAAAAAGACTAACGCCCCATAAAACCCAAACTAAAACAACCAAAATATCAATCGGCCATTCAAGTTCTGCATACTCTTTTGAAGTTGTAACGCCAGCAAAAAGGCTAACAACAGCAATTAAAATAACAACAAAATATAGCCAAAAATGTAATCTAGCTACAATTGATAAGAATTTGCTCTCTTGAATAGATACTTTTAGAACTCTTTGTCCTACATAATACCAACTTGCAAAAATTCCAGAAAGCATAAAGCCATAAACAACACCATTTGTATGAAGTGGTCTAAGGCGACTGAAAGTTCCATATTCACCAACCAAATAGTTTAGATCAGGAAAAGCCATTTGAAACGCTATAACAACGCCAATTAGCATACCTATGATACCAAACAATACACAGGTAAACATAAAACATTTAACTATGCCATAGTCATAATTCAATGCACTGCTAGGTTGCATAAAATCCTCCTATTAAAATTTTATGTCACACTTTTATCACATAAGCAGAAATTATATTTTAAAAATTATATAATTTAGCTTAATTTTTATTAAATTGCCATTTACAAGACATTTAAAAACATTAATATAAAAAGACAAATTATTAATTTGTTTCAATTTTATATCCAAGGCCTGGAATATTTTTTATCAAATTTGATCCGACTTTATCTCTAACTCTTTTTATAAAAGTTCTAATAGCCGCATCGCTTACTTTTTCACCAACCCAAACATTTTTCTTTATATCTTCATGTAAAACTAAAGTACCTAATCTCTTTATAAGCAAAGTTATAAAAGCCAACTCTTTTCTTGTTAATGGGATTTCTTTGCCATCTTTTTCTAAATTTCTTTTTGTTTTATTAAAAAAATACCCACAACCTATATCCACTAAATTTGCAGACATAATTTTATCTTGCGCCATAGTCTCCATACAGGAAATTAATTCATCCATATCTATTGGTTTTATAAGATATTTATCAATGCCAATATCAATAGCTTTTATCAATTTTTCTTTATCCGAAAAAGCAGAAAGAACAATCACTGGTGTGCTTGGAGAAATATCTTTAATCTGCTTTGAAAGTTCAAATCCATCCATTATAGGCATTGCAATATCTGTAATTACAATATTTGGATTAAATTTTTTAAATTTCTTAATACCTTCATCACCATTTTGCGCTTGAATAACTTCTTTAAAGCAAAAACTCATGGCTTCTACCATAGATTCTCTAATTCTAGCCTCATCTTCTACAAGTAAAATAACCATATCTTTTAAAATTTCATTCATCATTGGCTCCTCTTATTGGTATTTTTATTTCAAAAACTGCGTTATTGCCCAAATTGCTTACTTTTATTTGACCATTCATGTGTTCAATTATCATTTTGCTCATATAAAGACCAAGTCCTGTACCTTGATTTGGATGTTTTGTCGTAAAATATGGCTCAAAAATTCTATCAATTACATCATTTTCTATGCCACCACCATTATCCATCACCAAAATATATCCATTTTGATCTTTTTCATAAATTTTTATATAAATAGTTTTATTGCTTTGAGAACTATTTTTTAAAGCATCTTTTGCATTTGAAATTAAATTTAAAACGACCTGTGTTAATTCACTTTTAAAACCAAAAATTTCAAAATCATTTATAACATCTATTTTTAGATAAATTAACTCTTTTTCAATCTGTCCTTTTATCAAATTTTTAGAATCATATATGGATTCTGAAACTGCAAAAAACTCTTTTTCGCGATTGATATTAAAAAAATCTCTAAAATCATCTATGGTTTTTGACATAGCTTTTATAACAAGTTTAAGATGATTGTAAGCATTTGATAGAAGTTCTGGATTATTTATGCTTTGTTTCATTTTGAAAGCATCAATTCCTATTTCATTTAATGGCTGACGCCATTGATGAGCGATATTTCCTATCATTTCTCCCATTGCTGCGAGTCTGCTTTGTTGAAATAAAACTCTCGTTTTTTCTTCGTTTTTATTTACTTCTTCAGCGACTCTTTTTTCCAAATTTTTATTTAATTCCAAAAGACATTTTGTCTGTTCTTTTACCTTATCCGTTAAACTATCGTTTAATTTTTTTAATTCATCTTTTGCTGCGCTTAATTGTTCGTTTAATTCGACTAAATTCGTAACATCTTGTCTAATCGCAACAAATTCTTCTATATTTCCATCATCGTCTAAAATCGGGGCAATAGTTGTACTCCAAAAAAAGCTACTTCCATCTTTTGCCAAATTTTTAACAATGCTTTTATGAATTTTTTTAGATAAAATAGTTTTCCAAAGCTCTTCAAATTTATCTTTGCTGACATCTGGATGACGGATAATATTATGATTTTTTCCAATCAATTCATCTTTAGAATAGCCACAAATTTTGCAAAATTCATCATTTACAAAAGTTATATTTCCATTTATATCAGTTTTTGAAACAATATTTGAGTTGTCTATTGCATTTTGATATTGTTTTAGTTTTTTTTCAATATTTGTCATCTTAAAATCTCCAAATATCCCAAAAATGAGTGGTACACACCATAAATTATTATTAAAATTGCTGAAATTAAAATCATATTTTGTTTAAACTTAGAACTTAAAAAATTTGTTCCATTTGCTAAAAACAACATAACAGGCAAAGTTCCAAGCCCAAAAACAAAAAGAATCAAAGCCCCATTTAACGCGCTTTTACTCATTATAGCAGCCGCTAAAAAAGTATAAACAATCCCGCAAGGCAAAAGCCCGTTTAAAATTCCCAAAAATATGGGACCAAATTTCGAATTCAAAGATTTTTTAAACATTCTTATGCCGAATTTATCCCAAATTTTTGATTTTTCAAAAAATTCAAGCAAATTTCCGCGAACAATCAAAGCAACGCCCAAAATAACCATAAAAATTCCAATACAAAAAAATAAAAATCCTTTTGCTTTGTTGTTAAACATAAAAATTGCACCAAAAGCACCAAAAATAGCACCCAAAATAGAATATGTAAAAATTCTAGTCATGTGATAAAAGAAAATAGCAAAAAAAATTCCAACTAAATTTTTATTTTTTAATTTCAAATTATAAGCCAAAACAAAACCGCCACACATACCAACGCAATGCCCAAGACTAAGCATAAAAGCAGTGAAAAATGTGGCGATTAAATTCATAATATTTCCAAAAATTCTTTAAAAATATATTTACTTTCGTTTGGACCAGAACTTGCTTCTGGATGATGTTGGACAGAAAAAACAGGATAATTTTTGTATTTTACGCCTTCAATCGTGCCATCAAATAAATTTCTATGTGTAATAATAGCAATATCAGCGATACTTTCTGGAACATTATAATTGTGATTTTGTGTCGTTATTTCTATCGTTTTATTTGTCAAATTTTGTACAGGATGATTTGTGCCGTGCTGACCGAATTTTAGTTTGTAAGTTTCATAACCAAAAGCGTTGCTTAAAAGTTGGTGTCCAAGACAAATTCCAAACATAGGAATTCTTTCGTTTATTATCTTTTTTATCTGTTCAATCTCAAATTTCAACATCTTTGGCTCACCTGGACCATTTGATAAAAATACCCCATTTATCTCGCCATTTTTGAATTTTTGTATCAAAATTTCTGCTTTTGTATTGCTTGGATAAATTTCACTTTCTATGCCAACTTGACTAAGTTCTCTTAAAATATTTTTTTTCACACCATAATCAATCACGGCAACTTTTTTTGTGATTTTTTGATTTTTATTGAAATCCATAGTTTTATTATTCCACGCAAAACCATTATGTTTATAAGAATTTTTCGTGCTAACTATGCTTACATAATTTATTTCATTTATATCTTCTGAATTTTCTAAAGCCTCTTTCAATAAATTTTTATCTGAAATTTCTGTAGATATAAAAGCTTTCATAGCGCCGTTATCTCTTAAAATTTTGGTTAAATATCTCGTATCGACATCATAAATCCCGATTTTTCCTTGCTCTTTTAAAAAATCTTCTAATGATTTTTTGCCTCTAAAATTTGAGTAAATTTTAGAATATTTTCTCATAATAACGCCACTTGCGTGAATTTTATTGCTTTCCATATCATCATCATTTATACCAACAATTCCGATCTCTGGCATTGTAAAAACTATAAATTGCCCAGCATAACTTGGATCTGTGATAATCTCTTCATATCCTGTCATAGAGGTATTAAAAACCATCTCGCCAAAAACACTTCCACAGGCACCAAAAGCCTTTGCTTCTAAATAAACTCCATTTTCAAGATATATATAAGCTTTCATTAAAACATACCTCTTTTTTTCAACTCTTCTAAATAAAGTTGTTCAAAAACAAGTTCGTATTCGTGCGTAGCTGGAATTAATTTTCTTTGCATATTTTCGATTTTTTCCGCGACAATATCTTCAATATCTTCATAACTTCGCATATAACTTACTATTGAATTATAAATTAAATTTTTTACGCGATTTTCAGAAACTTTATAAGACACCAACGAATTTTTTGAAATTTCTTTTAAAATTTCATGTGAAATTGTAGAAAATCTATCTTCGTTATCCAAAATAAATCCCTCATCTTGGGCTATTTGCTTTTTTATAAGCCAAAACATATTTTTAGGATCTATTCCCATTTCTTGCATATCGTTTTCTTTTTCGTCTAAAATTTTATTTACTTTTTCATCTAATGTTTTTTCTTTTAAAATATCGTTTTCTATTATTTCAAGAGATTTTTGCGATACAAGTTCGATTCCTTTTGTAAGAGTTACAAAACCAGAATTTAGTAAATCTATAGCTATTTTTCTTGATATATAAGGAGCATGTGGTAATTTTATACGCATATTTAATCCTTTCAAATTTTTGCAATTTTAACGCAAACTAATTAAAAAGTTACTAAAAAATATCGAGTTTTATAAAAAAAATATAAGTTTATAATTGATTTATTCTAAAAAATAACGAATTATTTTAGAAAAAGGTAAAAACCTTTTTCTAAAAATTTATCTTATGATTGTATCTTTTCTTTCTGGGCTAGTTGAGATTATACCGACTTTTACTCCTGTGATTTTTTCTATATATTGTATATATTTTTTTGCATTTTGTGGTAAATCATCAAAAGTTTTTGCGCCAACTACGCTATCCCAGCCATCAAATTCTTCATAAATCGGCTCTACATTTTCTAAATCAACAGGAAAATAATCTATTTCTAAACCGTGATATTTGTAGCCTTTACAAATTTTAATTTTATCAAAACCATCCAAAATATCGATTTTCATCAAAGCAAATTCATCAATTCCATTAATTTGCGCTGCATATCTTACAGCTACTGCATCAAACCAGCCACATCTTCTTTTGCGCCCAGTTGTGACGCCAAATTCTTTTCCGATTTCGCAAATTTTTTCACCAATTTCGCTTAATTCTTCTGTAGGAAAAGCGCCATTTCCAACTCTTGTAGTGTATGCTTTTATAATTCCTGTAACTTTTCCAAGTTGTTTTGGAGAAATTCCTATGCCAGCGCAAGCACCTGCTGCAACTGTATTTGAACTTGTAACATAAGGATAAGTTCCGTGATCTATATCAAGTAAAGTTCCTTGTGCTCCTTCTAAAATAACTTTTTTATTGTTTTGCAAAGCTTTTTGAATTAAATTTGTAGTATCTATTACAAATGGAGACAAAATTTTATTATAAAGTCTAAGCTCTACTAAAATTTCATCTTTTTTAGGCAACTCTATCTCAAATTTTTCAAAAAGTGGCTTTAAACTCTCAAAATCATCCATCAAAGAATTGCATAATTTTTCAGGATCTTTTAATTCTATCATTCTATGACCAGTTCTTGAAATTTTATCAGCATAAGCAGGACCTATGCCTTTACCAGTTGTGCCGATAGCATTTTTACCTTTAGCCTTTTCTTTTGCTTGATCTATCAACGAATGATGTTTTAAATTTAAATGTGCTCTTTGACTTATAAAAAATCTACCTTCTAAATCTTTAAACTGTTTCATCTCTTCAATTAAAGCCTCTGGATTTACTACAACGCCATTTCCTATAACATTTATAGCGTCTTTTCTTAAAACTCCACTTGGAACTAAATGAAGTGCAAATCTTTGTCCATCTACCCAGATTGTATGTCCGGCATTGTGCCCGCCAGTAACTCTACAAACATAATCATATCCCTCGCAAAGTCTATCTACAATCTTACCTTTTCCTTCGTCGCCCCATTGTGCCCCAACGATAAAATCAGCCTTACTCATAAATTTCTCCTTGATTTTTCTTTAATTATTTCATCCGTAAAAATAGCAAAACCGCTACAATTTTGCCCGTCAATCTCGTAATTCCCACCACTTGCTAAAACTTGATTTTCATTTAAAAATCTAAAAAATAGCTTATCATAATATTTCATTTTAGAATAATAAAGTGGCGCGATAACAACATTTTTAAAATTTTTTGCCAAATTTTTTAAATCCAAAAGTGGATTCAAAAGCTCACTCGGTGCGATTTTCAAAATTTCATCTATTTGCTCTACTTTGCTAATCCTTTCTAATTTGTAAAACCATTTTTCATTGCTATTTAGAATTTCAAAAACTTTAGATTTTTCAAAAATTTCCATATCCAAACTCAAAATTTTGCATACAATTTTTGGAATTTCGATATTGCTAATCTGCAAAATAGGATTTATTTCAAATTTTTCAAAAATTTTATTTGTTATATCAACGCAAATTTTTAAATCTGTTTCATTTATCATCTCGGCACCGATTTGATAAATTTCTTCACTTGGATAGCGAAAAACTGGCTGCATATAAAACCATCTTTTTTGTTTATCATCTTTTAAACGTCTTTTAATAATCCTTACGACATCAATCGTGCTATCGCCTCTTAAAGTCAAATTATTATTTTTTTCGTCGCTAAAATTTAAAAACTCATCTTTTAAACCATCTTGATGATAAGAAAAATACGGCGTTAAAATTTCGTCAAATCCATTCTCATGCATACAAAAAGCGGCAAAATTTTCAAAATCTCTTTTAAATTTTGCAGTTTTTTTAAAATAAAGTTTTGAACCACTTGGAATTTCGTGTTCAAAAATTTCCATAACCTCCTCCATTTTATAAAATATTTATAAGCTCTTCGCCGGCAATTTTAAGCTCATTTAAGACATTCTTTAAATCTGATTTTTGAATTTTTGCGTTAAGAATATCTAAAATTTGCTTATTAATTTCTTGATGAACCAATAAAGAAATTTCATCATCTTTGCAAATATTTTTTATATTTTTAATAATTTCTTCAAAATCTTTTTCATATTTTTGCTTATCAATTTTTATATTTTTAGTTAAAGCATTTATATAAATTCTATGTTTTACAGCCTGCAAAAATAGCATAAAATCTTTATCGCTAATCGGTTTTATCTTGTCTATTTTTTTATCAAAAATATCAAAAATTTTTTCTTGTTTATGTGGATAATCTATAAAATCGCCTTGTAAATATCTAAATCCAAGTGCAACTAAAATTTTAGCCGTTATGCTGTTTTTGACGCCAGTTGCGACGCAAAACTCTAATTTATCTTTGCAAAATGATAATATGCTTTTTAAATCTTTTACATTTTTATAATCCTGCGCGATTTCAAATCCAAGTCTAGGAGAAGTTTTTACGCCAAAAATTTCTTTATTTAAATTTTCTTTTAAAGCATCTTTTTCAACGCTATTTAGAAAAAGTTTTATGCCGTAATTTTTATATTGATTTAAAATTTTTTCGAATTTTGGATTATCTTCATAGCCGTTAATTTCTATAATTAATTTTTTTATATCAAAATTTGGATTTGAAAAAATCAAATTTTTAAGCAACAAAAACAAAGGCTCATTTATAAAATCCGAAAAATTTAAATTCACGCTTACATAAGGACTAAAACCTTTTTGCAAACGACAATTTAAATTCATTCTTAAAGCTTCATTAATCGACATTAAAATAATTTTCATATTTAAATTTTCATTTTTTATCTCGTTTAAAAATTGATTTGGTAATAAAACGCCTAAATTTTTATCTTTATAACGAAGTAAAATTTCAAACCCAATGATCGAATTTTGTAAAACATCAAAAATCGGCTGATAAACTATAAAGAAATTTTCATATTTTAAATGTCCTAAATCTTGACTAATTTTATAAATTTTGTATCTATCTTTTCCAGAAAGTTTAGCCTCGTACATGGCTATATCGGCTCTTCTTAAAAGCTCATCGTAATTCAAATTTTCATTTCCTTCATAATACGCAACTCCGATACTTGCACTTGCTCGCATTTTTATATCATCGCTTATAAACTCACTACTTGCAACGCCCAAAAGTTTATTTACTTTTCTTATAACATCAAATTTATTTTCAATATCACTGATTAAAACAGCAAATTCATCGCCACCAAGACGAGATAATACATCTTTTTGATCAAGCACAAATTGCATTTTACTAGAAACCATTTTTAAGAAAATATCACCCATTTTATGACCAAAAGTATCGTTTATCTTTTTAAATCCGTCAAAATCTATATAACAAATCGCTAGAGATTTTTTATTTAAATCGGCAAGTTTTAAACTATCAACAACGCAAGTTTTAAAAGTAAGTCTGTTTGCAAGCCCAGTCAAAGAATCATAGCTTGCTATTCTTTCAAGTTTTGCCTCTTTTTCTTTTATGCCAGAAATTTCATAAAAAATAGAAATATAATGCGTAACCTCGTCTGCGTCGTTTGTAACGGCTGAAATTGTTAAAATTTCTGGATAAATATCGCCATTTTTTCTTTTATTCCAAATTTCCCCGCTAAAAAATCCATTGTCGATGATAAAATTCCACATTTGTATATAAAATTCACTCTCTTGACGATCACTTTTTAGAATCCTAGGATTTTCGCCGATAACTTCATATTTTTCATAACCTGTAATTTTCGTAAATGCCTCATTTACATTTACAATCGCGCCATTTTTATCTGTTATCATAATTCCTTCGTGTGAGAAAGAAAAGACATTTGCGATAAGTCTTAAGCCATCTTCTTGCTCTTTTTCAAGTCCGATATCTTCAATTGTTCCGCAAATTTGAAGAGGCACACCGTTGTCATCTTTATCTGAAATTTTTCCTTGAAATCTTATCCAAACAGATTTTGCAAATTTATCACTTAAACGAATTTTTATAGATAAATTTGGAATTTTGCCTTTTAAATATTTTGTAAAATTTGTCTCAAAAATTTCAAGATCAACCGGAGCAATCATCGTTTTAAACTTATCAAAACTAATTTGTTCAAAACTAAACGGATCGTCATATCCCAAAAGTTTTGCCAAATTTTCATTTATATAAAAATTCGGTTTTCCAATTTCCCATTCCCAAGAAATCGCAGAAGTAGCATCCAAGATATTTTTATATCTTTTCATCTGTTTTTTATTTCTTTCATCTTGCAAAACAATATCATTTGAATTGTAAAAATATCCAACGATTTCATCATCTTCATCGACATTTTTTATAAGTTTCATTAAAACTTTTTGATGATAAAAAATTTCATCTGAAAATTTAATCCTATAAGATTGAGTCAATTCAAAATTTATAGAATTTTGAATAATTTCAAATTTGTTTTGAAGCTCTGTTTTTACGCGTTTTATATCGTCTTTGTGAATTAATGAGAAAAAATCTATATTTTTAAAACTATCACTTTCATAACCCCATAAATTTTCAATATTTTTAGTGACTCTTTTTATTTTTAAAGTTTTCGAATCAAAAACAATCATCACGATTGGGCTATTTGCGATGTAATTTTGATCTTTTGTCGTGTTTTGAATATATCTTTCATAATTTGTAATATCAAAAATTATACAAACCATTTTTTCATCATCAATCATGGTAAAACGCATTTGAACGACGATGATTTTGCCATCTTTGCAAGTATGATGAACGACAAAAAAGTTTAACTTTTTTCGTAAAGAGTAATTTTTTTGCGCAGAAAAATCATAACTAGTGTCGCTTAAAATATCAAAAATATCCATATGCAAAAACTCATCTTGCGAATATCCATAAAGATCATAAGCGGCGTTATTTACTTCAAGAATTTTGCCAGTGTAAGGATTTATCGTAATTACAACTATAAAATTATTTTTAAATATAATTTTTAACATCTGACTTGTGAATTTTATCTCGCTATTTGCATCACCTAAATCCTGATAAAATCCTATAATTTTCTGAGATATAAAACCTAAATCTTCATTTTGAGTTTGTATAAAATTCGAAATATTTTTCATAGTATCATTTGAAGTTGTCTCAAAAATATCTTTTATTTTTTTTATCGGATATAAAATTTTTAAACTCAAAAAACGCAAATTTATAATCAAAATAAACAAAACAGCAAAAATTACAAATAAAATAGTCAAAATTTGCACAAAAAATTGCAAAACAAAATCACTTAATTTTTGCAAACTTGCAACGCCAAATTTATCATAAGAAAAAATGGCTAAAAATGATGATTCTTCACCTTTTATAATGTGAAATTTTACATCATTTGCTATATTAAAATTTATTGAAAAATTATCATAAATGTTTGTTTCATCCGTGATGATAAGCCCAGTTTTATCGAAAACTAATATTTTAAATCGTCTAAATTTTCATAAGCTAAAATGTATGAATTTTCATCGACATTTAATGCATAAAATTTTATCAATTCTCCGCTATCATAAAAAAAATCTGACTGGTAAAATCCATCTTTTAAATAAATTTGTTCGCTAAATTCAAACCCAAATTCTTTAGGTTTATTTACTGTATTAATAGCTAAATTTTCACCATTTTTTCTAACCAATATTAAACTTGAAAATTCTTTATTTAAATCTAAAAATTGGATAAATTTTAATTCTATATCGTTACTATTTTGTATAATTTTTGATAAAAATTCTAATTTTACTTTTAAAATTTCTTCTCGTTTTTTTAATGCATTTTGAGCGTTTAAGTTTGTATTTTGCAACTCTTTTTTTAAATTTAAACTAGAATTATAAATATCCAAAGAAAAAAGCAAAATTATAAAAACAAAAGACGAAATTACTAAAAAAATGGTTATTCTTATGATTTTTTGACTACTAATTTTATTTTCTTGCATTTTTTAATCAACAATTTACCATTTTAGCAAGCCCGCCAAGAGAAGTTTCTTTGTATTTGCTATTCATATCTTTGCCTGTTTTATACATCGTTATAATAACCTCATCCAAACTTACTTTTGGATTATAATCACTTTCTAATGCCAATTTTACAGCAGTTATAGCTTTTATTGCACCAAGCACATTTCTTTCTATGCAAGGAATTTGAACAAGTCCCCCAACAGGATCACAAGTAAGTCCTAAATGATGCTCCATTGCAATTTCTGCTGCACTTAAAACCTGTTTTGTATTTGCGCCAGAAACTAAAGCCATAGCGCCAGCCGCCATAGATGAGGCAACGCCTATTTCTGCTTGACAACCAGCTTCTGCACCGCTAATTGACGCATTTTTTTTATATAAATAACCAATCGCACAACAGGTTAAAATAAAATTTATAATCTCAGCTTTTTCCATATAAAATCTATGATTCATAATATAAAGTAAAACAGCTGGAACAACACCGCAAGCGCCATTTGTAGGGGCTGTTACAACTTTTCCACCACTTGCATTTTCTTCTGCTACAGCTCTTGCATACATAGCGACATAATCTATCATAGCTAAAGGATCCATATCTTCTTTTGGATTTAGTTCCAATCTTTTTTTAATAGAAGGCGCTAAACGATTTAATTTTAAACCACCCGGGATTATCTTTTCTTGACTATTTATCCCGTTGTTATAACATTCCATCATGGCGTCATACACTTTAAAGCAATACTGCTTTATATACTCTTTATCGCCATGAATTTCTATCTCTCTTGCCATAACGACGTCTGATATAGTCATATTATGCACTTCACAAAGCTCTTTAAGTTTAAATGCGCTATCAAAATCAAATTTTAAAATTTTATCTTTTTTAGAAATTTCATTTTTATTTTTTAATTCATTTTCAGTTGAAACAAAACCGCCACCAGTCGAGTAATAAGTCTCTTTTGCAATTACATTTTTATTTTTATCTAATGCTTCAAAAATAAGTCCATTTTCATGTAATTCAAGCATTGTATCATCAAAAATAATATCAACTTTATATAAAAATTTTATCTCTTTTTGCCCACATAAATTTATTTTGTTTTCGCTAAAAGCATTATGTAAAATTTCTCTTTTTTTATCTGGCGTAACTTCATCTGCTGAAATTTTATTTAATCCTATCACGCAAGCAACATCAGTTAAATGCCCTCGTCCGGTTAAAGAAAGAGATCCACGCAAAGTGACTTTTACACGAAAAATTTGTTCTAATTTTGGATAAATTAAATCACAAAATCTATTTGCAGCCGTTATGGGTCCGATAGTGTGTGAAGAACTTGGGCCAACGCCTATCTTAAATATCGACAAAACCGAATCCATAACAACCTCCTTAAAATTAAGCTAACATTTTAACAATAATGCTTAAAATTGTTAAACAACCCATTATAAACACATATGCATCGGCATAACCATTTTTAATGTATTTTAATTCTGGAATTGTATAAAACGCAACCATAGGCATGATAAATAAAATAGCAGCGATGATTGGACCACCTAGATCTTCAATAAATCCTAAAATACTTGGATTTATATAAGCTATCAAAATGATTGTAACATACATAAAAACGCTAGTCATGCCGATTATAGTTTTTCTTGAAAGCTCATTTCCCATATTTTTGCTAGTTTTTCTTATGATACCATTTAAACCTTCAGCAGCACCATAATAATGTCCAAAAAATGATGTAACAATAGCTAAAAACGCTACAACAGGACCGGCATAAGATATAATCGGATTATCCATTTTGTTTGCAAAATAGCTCAAAATTGGTATATTTGCCTCTCTTGCTGCTTTAAAATCATCTCCGCTTAAACACATAGTGCAAGAAAATACAAATAACATAACAAAACCAAGAAGAGCAATAGAAGCAAAAAATTCTATCTGATTTGTTTTATAATTTTTATCTTCTCCGTACTCTCTTTCAACAGCTTGCGCAAAAGTAGAACTTACTGGACTGTGATTAAAAGAAAACACCAAAACTGGCAAAGTTAGCCAAATAACAATCAAAAATTCTTTTGCATCGGGCACATAATGTAAAACTTCCATTTTCCAATTAGGAATCAAATACAAAGAAAAAGCAAACAGAATAAAACAGAGTGGATAAACCAAAAATTCGCAGATTTTTGTAATAAGCTCCTCAGATAAAAAAATAGTCATGCCCATCAAAACAGAAACCAAAACAAAAGCTAAAGCAAAACGTGGCATTTGTGGCAATCCCAATTGATTTACCAAAAAAGAATCAAAAGTATTTGTGATTCCAACGCCATAAGCAAGGCATATCGGATAAATTGCAAAAAAATACAAAATCGTAATCAAAAATCCCCAAGAAATTCCAAAATGTTCTTCAACAACCTTTGTTATATCTTGTCCAGATTCTTTGCTAGAATTAACAAATCTAGCTAAAGCTCTATGGCTAAGCCAAGTCATAGGGAAAATCAAAAAGCACATTAAAACAATCGGCCAAAATCCACCAGTTCCTGCACGAATAGGCAAAAATAAAATTCCAGCACCAACAGCAGTTCCAAATAGTGTCCAAACCCAACGATTGTCGAATCTGTTAAAGTTCTTTTTTTCTGGACT
>CAMUNZ010000026.1 GCA_947090385.1 uncultured Campylobacter sp.
CGGACGATTGCGATATCCATAATTGTAACATTCTATAGTTTTTTGTATGTTTTTGTTTTTTCTTTTATAACAAAGTTTTAAAATTTTTGCACTTTTTCTAAGATTATAAACTGGCTCAAAAATATAATCAATTTCTTCTGTTTTAAAATTAACAGAATTTATTTGCGCTAAACCGACATCTATGCTAAATCCATCTCTTATAAGAAGTTTTGCGATACCTCTTGCCCTTCTTAACGTATTTGGATGGATTGAAACTATCCAACGTTTTTTATTTAAACTATATTGACTAACTTTTATTTTTATATTTTCATTTTCTAAAGATTTAAAATACAAAGCATTTTTTTTATCTGTTAAAAAAGATATCACCAAAGGATTAAAATTGCTTTCTATTTTTACGATGGTATAAAGCACTCGTGGAGCTATTTTTTCTTCAAGCCCGACATAATTTATAGCCATATTTATCTCTTTCACGCCGTAAGAAAAAGCAAAATTCAAACACAATAAAAATAAAAAAACGTATCTCATTTATCCAAAAATTTACTCAAAAATTTTATAAATTTTTTATCTACAAATTTGTTTAAAGCCCAAGCTCCATAGATTGAAAGCACAACCACAACTGCACTCGATAAACTTAAAAGCAAAAGATCTGATAAATCTTTTTTAAGCCCAAAACTAAACATTAACGAACTTAAAATTGCATGTAAAATAAAAAAATATGATGTTATTAAAAAATACGAAAAATATTTATCAATTACATTTTTATTTAAAAATATTTTTGCATAAATTTTATAAACAAAATATATAAAAATCAAAGCAAAAAGCGTAAAATACAAAATATTGCTTTGCGTATCTCTAAAATAACCAAAAATTCTCATAAATACTAAAATATCAAATTTTAAAACCATAAAAGCAATCAAAGATAACAAATTTGTTATCAAAAACGATAAAAGAGAAAAAAGCAAAAAGGCGATAGTTTTCAAATTTTACTCCTCATTAAAAATATTTCTATGCAAAATTTCTTCCAAAATAACCGTTGCATAAGAGCCTTTTTCCAAGAAAAAACTCATAATAAAATGCGCATTTTCTTTATCATATTTATAAGTTAAATTTTCTAAATAACTCCACGCAAAACGTCTTGTGCCGTCCATTTTATCTAAAAATTCATTTGGTAAAATTTCATCATCAATTTTTTTTGCCAAATCATCACTTTTAAAACATTTTTTACCGATAATTGGACCTAAAATTGTAATATCTTTTTGTAAAAATCTTTCTAATTCAGTTTTAAAATCATCACACAAAAAAACTTTTCCAAATGGATAATGTCCTAAAACATCGCCCTTTAAAAGCTTAAAAAACTGTGGCTCATCGCAAATTTGTTTTGCAATATCTAAATCTAAATTATAAATTTTTGCAAACTCTTTTAGTGAAAAATTTTTTGCAGTATGACTTAAATTTACACGGAAACTTAACCAATTATTAAAAATCTCGCTTTGATAAGCAGATATCATAAAAGCTCGCATTTTTGGATTTTTAAGGCTTTTTTCTTCGCTTAAAATTTCTTTACCAAAATTTGCGTTATCGCCAAATTTTCCAAATCTTTGATAACCAAAATAATTTGCAAATCCCTGTTTTTGCAGATTTTTTAAAGCTTCTTCAATTTTTAAAGCATCAACTGGCAAAATTTTTTTCAATCTTATAAAAAAATTATTTCCTTTTAAATGCCCGATTCTTAGTTTATTTTTATGTTTTGTATGTGAAAGAATTTTTAGTTTTTCATCACTAAAATTTGCTATTTTTTCTTCAAATTTTCCAACGAAACTTACAAATTGCGTCGTTAAACCTTCTTTGTCTTTTAATCCAGCATAACCGAAATCTCGCATTTTTATGCCAAAATTTTTACTTAAAATTTGAAGTGCTTGTGAAGTCGTCAAATCTTTTTTTTGAATTTCTAAAATATTATGCTCACCATCGCCACTAAAATCATAAAGTGGAACTTCTCTTACGACAAAATCGTTAGAATTTTTGCTAAAATGTCCATTTATCGGGCTATGTGTCAATGTATATTGAAAATTAGAAATGTTCGTTTTTTGCATTTGTTTTTATTTTTCCTCTTATTAATTTTCCAAAAATAGTAATTTTTGTCCTTGTTTGTTTTGAAATTCTCTTTACAGCTTGTAAATTTTTCTTCGGAAAAGAGAATAAAATTTCATATTCTTCTCCACTTTTTTTCTCTAAATTTGATAATTTTTTTATAAATTTCAAATTTTTTTTATCACAAAATTTTTGTAAATCGCTGTTTAAACCGTCGCTTATATCCATAGCTGAGTTTAAAAATTTTGCTGATTTTTTTATAAAATTTTCTCTTAAAATTATATTTTTAAAACGAGAATTTGATCTTAAAATTCCTTTATTTTGCAAAGCTCTAAGCCCTTTTAAACTGCTACCTAATTCGCCAGTAAAAGCCACAAAATCCCCTATTTTTCCGTTATGTCTATATAAAATTTTGCCATTTTTTACTCCGCCAACGCTTATACTAAGAATTATTTTATCACTTTTTATCGTATCTCCACCAATGATTTTGCAACCAAATTTATCACAAGTCTGTTTTATGCCAAAAGATAAATTTTTTATAAAATTATAACTAATATTTTTTGGAAAACCAATACCAATTAAAGCAAATTTTGGCGATGCATTCATAGAAAAAATATCACTAAAATTTACCAAAACTGCCTTTTTGCCTATTTCATAAGCACTAAGCCAATCTTTTTTAAAATGAGTATTTTCTACAAAAAGATCTTTACACCAAATTTCGCAATTTTCTTTTAAAACAGCGCAATCATCACCGATATAATCATTTTTCAAACAAGAAATTGCGAAATTTTCTTTATTCATAATCCTAAAGCCAAATTCCTTTTAAACCAAGAAGTTTTACATTCCATTTTTTCTCGACCATAACTTTTATAAGCGAAGGTATAAAACCACTCATTTCAAAGCCTAAAATCAAAGCCGACGCATATCCATGGCCTATAGAGCATATCGTCCCGTCGCTTTTAAAAGTAAATTTTTCATCAAAATCTTTGCCATTTAAAATGGCATTAAACTCTCTTGCTAAAAATTCGCCCTGTTCTACGGCAATTTGTGCAGTTGGCGGATAAGGTTTATTTGTTTTTGGATCCATTACAGCGCTTACATCTCCGATATAAAACAATTTATCATTGTCAATCGCGCAAAGTTTATCATCGACTTTTACGCGACCTCTTTCATTCTCGATATCACCGTCGCTTACTAAACTACTTCCTTTTACGCCAGCAGTCCAAATAATCAAATCTGAATAAAATTTCGTCCCATCTTTTAAATTTATACAATTTTTATCTATCGAAACAATTCTAGAATTATGTTTTATTTTAACACCCAATTTTTCAAGATGATTTGCGGTTTTTTGAGATAATTTTTCACTAAAAAATGTTAAAAGCCTAGGAGTCGAGCTAATCAAATGAACACTGAAATTTTCGTCGCTAATTCCTCTGAATTTGCATTTATCTTTTAGCATATTTATGGCGCTTGCAGCAAATTCAATCCCCGTTAATCCGCCACCGCAAACAGCGATATCAAATTTTTTGTTTTCACTTACAGCTTCATCAAATTTCAATTTTATAGTTTCGCAAATCCTTGCAGATTGTTTATAAGAATCTATAAACATGGCGTTTTTTATGCCTTGTATATTAAAAGTTTCTTTTTCAAAACCAGCAGCACAAACCAAATAATCATACTCAAATTTTGAAAATTCAGTTGTTACAAATTTATCATCAATCGCAATCACGCATTGTTGAATTATTTTTATTTCATGATGCAAAAATTCTCTTAAATCAAACATGATTTTCCCGCTTTTTTCAGCAGTTGCGACTTTATGAAGCATCGTTGAATGATAATGGTAAGAGTTTTTATTTATTATCATAAAATCGCCTAATTTAAAACAGGATGGTTCTAAACTTTTTAAAAAAGAAATTCCAGCATAGCCGGCGCCGATAACTATAATTTTGGGTTTTTTCATTGATTTTACTCCGAAAATTTTTAGATCATAATATTAAAAAATTACTAAATTTCAAATAATAAACTTAACTAAAATATAAATTTAATATTTGTTTTGTTAAAATCCGACAAAAAGGATTTTCATGAAAAAAACAGCTTTGATAACTGGCGCAAGTAGCGGATTTGGCGAAGCAATAGCAAGAAATTTAGCAAATCAAGGATATAAATTAATTTTATTAGCAAGAAGAAAAGAATGTTTAAAAAAACTTGCACAAGAGTTAAAAACAAATACGCATTTAATAATCGGCGACATAAGAGATAAAAATTTTATTTTTCAAGAGATTAAAAATTTGCCACAAAATTTTGCAGATATAGAAATTTTAGTAAATAACGCAGGGCTTGCATTAGGACAAGATAAAACGCAAGATGCACAAATTGATGATTTTGAAACGATGATTGATACAAATATAAAAGGCCTTATTTACATCACAAAAGCTGTTTTACCAATCATGATAAAAAATAAAAATGGATATATTTTTAATCTTGGTTCTGTGGCTGGAATTTATCCTTATCCTGGCGGAAATGTTTATGGCGGAACAAAAGCCTTTGTAAAGCAATTTAGCAATAATTTAAGAAACGATTTAATAGGCACAAATATAAGAGTCACAACGATTGCGCCTGGACTTTGTAAAACAGAATTTAGTGAAGTTAGATTTAAAGGAGATAAACAAAAAGCAGATAAAGTCTATGAAAATACGCTTTTTACAACTGCAGATGATATAGCACAAATCGTAAGTGATTGCTTAAAAATGCATCCTAGAACAAATATAAATTACATAGAATTAATGGCTACAACTCAAACTTGGGCAGGATTTGCATTTGAAAGATTTTGATTTACAATGCCCATATTTTGGCAGTTGTGGAAGTTGCGTTTATGAAGATTATGAAAATTCAATAAATAAAAAGAGAAATTTTATAAAAAACGAATTTAGTGATCTTTTTAAAGAAGATTTTGAAATTTTTAAATCAGAAAAATCAAATTTTAGATCAAGAGCAGAGTTTAGAATTTATCACGATAAAGACGGCACAAATTTCGCCATGAGCGGAATAAATGAAAAATTTTTAAAAATAAAAAAATGCAAAATTGTTGATAAAAAAATCAATATTTTGATGGACGAAATTTTGCGCGAAATAAATAATAATGACAAAATATCAAACATGCTTTTTGGCATAGAATTTATAACCACAAAAAATGAAATTTTAACAACTCTTATTTATCATAAAAATGTCGATGAAATAAGCGAAAATTTGCAAAAATTAAAAGAAAAATTAAATATAAATTTGATCGCAAGAAGTCGCAAAAAAAAATTAGTTTTTGGTGATGAAATTTTAAAAGAAGAATTAAATATAAATAAAAAAAATTTTTTCTATAGATTTAGCGAAGGCGCATTTATACAACCAAATCGCCAAATAAATGAAAAAATGATTGAATTTGTGATAAAAAATATAGAAAATTCTGAAAAAAATGATTTTTTAGAGATGTATTGTGGGCATGGAAATTTTACCATTCCGATTTCGCAAAATTTCAACAAAATTCTTGCAACAGAAATTTCAAAACAATCAATCGCAAACGCCAAAATAAACTGCGTTTTAAATGACATAAATAATTGCGAATTTATAAGAATTTCTAGCGAAGATTTGATGGACGCTTTTGCACAAAAAAGAGAATTTAAAAGATTGAAAAATATAAATTTGCAAGATTATAATTTTAGTCATATTTTAGTCGATCCGCCTCGTGCAGGACTTGATGAAAAAGTAACAAATTTTATAAAAAATTTTAATAATATAATTTATATATCATGTAATCCAGTAACTTTAAAAAGAGATTTACAAGAAATTTGCAAAACACATGAAATTATAAAATTTGCGCTTTTTGATCAATTTGCTTACACAAATCATTTAGAATGCGGAGTTTTACTTAAAAAAATAGTTTAATCTGGCGGACAATAGCCTTTTTTTGACAAAATTTCTTTTTTCTTATTTTCTAATTCGATAGCATCATGAAGTGCTTCTTCGCTATCGAATTTTGTCCCGTCTAAAAATTTATTATAATCTTCAAATTGTTTTGTTTTAACTCCCCAAAGGAGCGCCAAAATAGCAAAAAATCCCATCAAAATCGAAACACCAACCATAATAGCAAGTAACCAACCACTCATTTTTTTCCTTTTATTCTAAGCGAATTTAAAATCACAATTATAGAGCTAAATGACATAGAAATGGCAGCAAAAAGCGGGATTATAAAACCACAAACGGCAAGCGGAACGGTAATTGCGTTATAAAATATGCTTAAAAATATATTTTGTTTAATTGTTTTGTAAGTAAGTTTTGATACGAAAACAGCTTTTTGTAAAGATATTAAATCATCTTTTAAAAGAACAACATCGCTTTTATCGATGCTAACTCCAGCGCCACTTCCAAGACAAATTCCAACGCCAGCTAAACTAATAGCAGCCACGTCATTTACTCCGTCTCCAACCATCACAGAATTTTTACCTAAATTTTGTATAAATTCAGCTTTTTCATTTGGTAAAATTTCGGCCTTATAATTTTTTATATTTAGCAAATCTGCGACATTTTGAACGGCTTTTTGATTATCTCCGCTTAAAAGATAAATTTCAAATCCAAGATTTTTTAAGTTTTGTACGCAAGTTTTTGCATTTTCTCTAATTTCATCTTTTAATTCAAAAATGGCGGTTATTTTGTTATTTTGTGAAAAAATATAATTTGTATTTTGTAAATTTTGCAAAACTTCAGAATTTTGTAAAAAATCTTCTTGTAAAAATTTCTTACTTCCGCCTTTTATAAAAATTCCATCAAATTCCGCAATTATGCCTTTTGCTGGGAAATTTTTAAAATTTTGCAAACTTAAATCTGCGTATTTAAATCTGTTTTTTAAAAAATCATAAACACTTACGCTTATAGGATGAGTTGAGCTTTTTAACAAATTCATAAGCAAATTTTCATCAAATCCGTCAAAAGTTTTAAAATTTACGACATTTAATTTTCCATTTGTTAAAGTCCCAGTTTTATCAAAAACCATATATTTTGCTTTTGCAAGAGTTTCGAGCGTTTTTGAATTTTTGAAAATAATCGAATTTTTCAAAGATTTTGAAATTCCAACTAAACTAGCAACAGGCGTCGCAAGTCCTAAAGCACAAGGACAAGCGATAACTAAAACAGAAATCGCAACAATTAAAGCTTTTTCGAAATTTGTATTTAAAAACCAAAAAATAAAAGTAAAAAAAGCAATGCTTAAAATCACAATAGAAAAATAACTTGAAATTTGATTTGCTAAAATTTCGATTTTTGGCTTTTTTGCAGTTGAGTTTTCAAGCAAGTTTATAATTTTATTTAAAGTTGAGTTTTTAAAAATTTGAGTTGCTTTTACCTTTATAAATCCATCCAAACACACGGCGCCACTTGTTATCAAATCACCTTTTTTAAAATTTTGTGGCAAACTTTCGCCAGTTAAACTACTCAAATCAAAACTTGCTTCGCCTTCTATTATTTCGCCGTCGATTAGAACTTTTTCTCCGTTTGTTATCAAAAAAACATCACCGATTTTTACAGAATTTGGATCTATTTCTCGCAAATTTATAAGTCTTACATTTGATAAAATTTGAGAAGTCATAGAATCTAATGTATCTGTGGCGTGTTTTTTGCTTAAAGTTTCTAAATATTTTCCTACAAAAACAAAAGTTATTATCATCGCTACAGATTCAAAATAAACCTCTCCATTTTTCGTAAGCATCGCATAAACGCTATAAAGATAGGTCAAGCTAGCGCCAGTTACGACAAGCAAATCCATATTTGGCGTGCGATTTTTTATAGCATAATATCCACCACGAAAAAATTCGCTTCCAGTATAAAAAAGTGCAGGACTTGCCAAAATAAACTCGCCAAATGTTAAAATCGCCTTAAAATCGCTAGAAATTCCACTAAAATATCCGCCATAAAGCGCGATTGCAATCCACATAATATTCATAGAACAAAAAATTCCAACTAAAAGCTTAGCGTAAAATTCTCGTCTTAAATTCGCTATTCTGCTTTCAGATCTGCTAGCATCATAAGGAATTGCTTTATAGCCAATGGAATTTATAGAATCAAAAATATCTTTTAAACTTGTTAAATTTTCATCCCAAACGATTTTTGCTTTATTGTTTGTAGAATTTATAAAAATTTCGACAACTCCTGGAAGTTTTGAAACTATTTTTTCATTTAACCAAATACAAGCCGTGCAATGAATATTTTCTATAACAATATTAATTTCATTAAATCCTTCGCTATTTTTTGTGACAAAATTTTTATAAAAACTATCTATATTTGATAAATTTTGTTTTTGACTAGCCGGACTTAATTCATTTTTTCCAAGTTTTTCATAAAATTCATCGGCTATATGATTCGAGTTTAAAATAGCAAAAACTTGCTTACAACCATTGCAACAAAATTCAAAGCCATTTTTATCGAAAACAGCCGAATTTTGCGAAATTTCTAATTTGCAATGCTTGCATTTCATTTAAGCAAAGCGATAAATTCCTTAAACTTATCACCCCTTTCGGCATAAGATTTAAATTGATCCAAACTGGCACAAGCTGGGCTTAAAAGCGCGATTTCATCAATTTGCAAGTTTTTTGAAATTTCATTTACAGCATTTTGCAAGAATTCGCAACTTACACTTTGAATTTTAAAACATTCACAAAGGTTTAGAATTTTTTGATAATTTCGTCCGATTGCATAAATTTTCACATCCATTTTCGAAGCCACTTCAAAAACTGGCGACAAATCAACACCTTTATCATCTCCGCCTAAAATAAGATGAATTTTTTTATTTTTATATCTTTTTAAAGCCTGTATAGCAGCATCAATATTTGTAGCTTTTGTATCATTTACCCAAGTTCTTTTAAAACTATCTTGTAAAATTTCTAATTTATTTCCTTCTATTTTAAACGAATTTAAAAGCTCAAAATCAACTTCGTCAAAAAGAATTCTTTGAACACAAAGCGCCAAAAGCGCATCTATCAAAAATGGAGTTTCAAATTTTATATCAGAAATTTTAATTTCAGCAAGTTTTGCCAAATCATCTTCATTTTCATAAAAAATAACTTTTGCAAGACTATTTTTTACATTTTCAAAATTTTCATATTTTTTAGGAATTAAAGCAAGAGAGCCTGTTTTCATATTTAAAAGAGGCTTTAATTTTGTATTTTCATACTCTTTGAAACTTCCATGCCAACTTAAATGGTCTGGGGTAATCGGCAAAAGCACATATAAATTTGGTGTTGCAAATTTTGTATAATGGACAGTAAAAGAGCTTGTTTCTAATATCCAAATTTTTGCATTTTTATCCAAATCTCCAAGTGGAGTTCCGACATTTCCGCCGATTATCCCACCTTGTTTTTTTAATAAAAATCCAATCATTTGCGTAGTTGTAGTTTTGCCATTAGTACCGCTAATCCAAATTTTTAACGGAGTTGTATCGTTAAAATAATCATATTCACTTATTAAATTTTTTGCTTTTTTTACCAAATCGTGATGCGGAGGAAATCCAGGACTTGGAATTTCAAGTTCGCTTAAATCAGCGTTAAAATCTTTTGGCGGAAGAAGTCTGTTGCCAAATTGATCGCTCCAATTTTCATCAAATTTATCATCATAAATATCCCAACCTCCGCTTTTTGCTATCGATTTTGTCGTATTTCCCCAACCAAAAAGTGATTTTTTCATTTTTTACCTCAATTTTAAACTTGCAAGTGCGATTAAATTTGCAAAAAACGCAATCATCCAAAATCGCACAATTATTTTATTTTCAACCCAGCCTTTTAACTCAAAATGATGATGTAAAGGCGCCATTAAAAAAATTCTTTTTTTATAAATCTTAAAACTTCCAACCTGTAAAATTACGCTTAAAGTTTCAATAACAAATACAAAACCAATTAATATCAACAAAATTTCATTTTTTGTAACAATACCGCAATATCCGATAAATGCACCGATACTTAAACTTCCGCTATCACCCATAAAAACTTCTGCTGGATAGCAATTAAACCATAAAAATCCAAGAAGTGAGCCGATCAAGGCTGTACAAATTATCGAAATTTCACCAACATCAATAATTCTTGGCAAAATTAAATAATTTGCAAAAATAGCATGTCCGCACAAATATGCAAAAATGGCTAAAGTAAAAAGCGAAAAAATGCTAGGAATCGCAGCAAGACCATCCAAACCATCTGTCAAATTTACCGCATTACTGCTTGCACTTAAAACTAAAATCCAAAACAAAATTGCAAAAAATTTCATATCAAAAAGCGAATTTTTAAAAAATGGAAGATAAAAATTTGTAGTTAAATCTGAAAAAAACAGACAAACCGCGATAATAATAGCTAATAAATTTTGTAATAAAAATTTTTTTCTTGCACTAAGCCCTGCGTGATTTGAATGCCCTAGAATTTTTGATATATCATCCAAATAACCTATAAATCCAAATCCACCAAGAGTTAAAATCCCAAGTATCACATAGACGTTATTCCATTTTGCGCATATCAAACTGGTAATAATCGCACTGATAACAAAAACTAAACCGCCCATAGTTGGAGTTTGATTTTTATTCTGGTGAGATTTTGGCGCAAATTCATAAATAGGCTGATTTGCCTTTGTTTTTTTTGCCCAAATTATAAACTTCGGTAAAAAAAACATCGTAAAAACAAAACCCAAAATAAGAGCAATCCCTGTTCTAACAGTAATATAATTAAAAAAATTAATACCAAAATCGTGATAAAAAAGATACAACATAAAAATTTTGCCTTAAAAATAAAAGCGCTAATGTTACTAAAATTTGACTTAAAATTTTATTCTCTTTTATAAGTTTTAAAAAATTCCAAAAGATTTTTCTTTATTTATTATAAAATTTTCAAATAATAGCTTATAAAGCATACAGACCTGCAAAAAGTCGTATGCTACAAAAACGATAAAAAATTTATTATTTATTAACTTTTTCTATATATTCGCCACGAACTGTATCAACTCTGATAATTTCGCCTTCTAAAACATGAAAAGGAATTTGCACAACTGCACCACTTTCTAAAGTAGCTGGTTTTTTATTGCTTCCTTGAGTATCGCCGCGAAAATTTGGAGCTGTTTCTATGATTTTCATTTCAACAACTTGCGGAACTTCAACGCCTATAGGTTTTCCTTTAAAAAATAAAATTTCGCAGTTCATGCCATCTAACATCCATTTTTTTACTTCACCGATATCTTCATCACTGATCGCGATTTGTTCATAAGTGGCAGTGTCCATAAACTGGCAACTTTCACCGTCATCGTAAAGATATTGCATTGTTTTTTCTTCTAGATGCGGTTCGTCGCATTTATCCCCAGCATGAAATGTTTTTTCTAAAACTTTACCATCTATAAAAGATTTAATTTTTGCCCTTACAAAAGCTGCGCCTTTGCCAGGTTTTACATGTTGATATTCAACAATTTTGTATGGAATTCCATCAATTTCGATCTTTAATCCTTTTTTAAGATCACCCATTGAATAAGCCATTTTGTCTCCTTAAATAAAATAAAGTTGAAATTATACATAAATTTTTGCAAATTTTTAAATTTGAAAAATTTTAATCTCAATTTTTTTAAATCTTTGGTCTTGAAATATCAGCATCAATCGCACTAATAGCTTTAGATTTTGTGATAATTTTATGCCCAAACCAAATAGCTAAAAATAAAAACAATCCAATATAACTTGTCAAAAGTGAAATAAAATTTGTCTTTCCAACAAAAGCTTCGTAATTTTGTCCAATTATTACTATTAAACACATCAAAAGCGCCACAATTGGACCAAGTGGAAACCATTTTGCGCGATATGGTAAATCTGCAGGATCGTGCCCTTGTGCAACATAAGCTTTTCTAAATTTATAATGCGACCAAGCAATTCCTATCCATGTGATAAATCCAGCAAGTCCAGAAGCATTAACAAGCCAAATATAAGCAGATCCGTCTCCTAAAAATGAAGTTAAAAAACAAGCACAACCAATCAAAGCAGTAGCAATCAAAGCATAAACAGGAACGCCTCTTTTGTCTGTTTTTCCAAAAATTTCAGGCGCTTTTTTGCTATGTGATAAAGCGTAAAGCATCCTAGTTGAACTATAAAGTCCAGAATTTCCAGCAGATAAAATTGCTGTTAAAATTACAGCATTCATCAAACTTGCTGCAAATGCAATCCCGGCTCTTTCAAAAACTAAAGTAAAAGGGCTAAAAGCGATATCAGTTTCGTTATTTTTTAATAAATTCGGATCGGTATAAGCGATTAAAGTGCCGATTATGGCAATGGCAAAAATATAAAACAGCAAAATTCGCCAAAAAATAGCATTTACAGCTTTTGGAATGCTTTTATTTGGATCTTTTGCTTCGCCAGCTGCCACAGCTACTAACTCTGTGCCCTGAAAACTAAAACCAGCAACCATAAAAATAGCTAAAATTCCCATCCAACCATTTACAAAAGGAGCATCGCCATTAGTCCAATTTGAAAAACCGCCAGTATGGCCATTTAAAATTCCGAAAATCATAGCAATGCCAAGTCCTATAAAAACAATCACAGTTACAACTTTGATAAGCGCAAACCAAAATTCACTTTCTCCATAAGCGCCAGAGCTAAAATAATTTATCAAAATGATTATAAATAAAAAAAGTCCAGACCAAATAATCGCATCAACTTCTGGAAACCAAAATTTCATAATTATTGCAGCAGCGACAAGTTCAGCAGCTACAGTTATAGCCCAGTTATACCAAAAATTCCATCCTAAAGCAAAACCAAAACTTGGCGAAACACAGCGAGTAGCATATGTTTCAAAACTTCCAGCAACTGGCATATAAGTAGCCATTTCACCTAAACTTTGCATTAGCAAATAAACCATAAAACCAATCAAAGCATAAGCAAGCAAAGCACCACCAGGTCCTGCTTGTGCAATTGTATTGCCACTTGCAACAAAAAGTCCCGTGCCGATTGCCCCACCAATCGCAATCATTTGCAAATGTCGCGGTTTCATAGCTCTTTTTAAAGAATTATTTGCGGACAAGTTTTTTGTATTTTTATCAGAATTTTGTGACATTTTAATCCTTGATTTTTATAATTATAAAAACCTGTTTTATATCAAAATTTTGCTTAATTTAGTTTATAAAAATCCTATTTGTTGAAGTTTTATTTAAAATTGTAGATAAATTTGGGGCAAAGCCCCAAAAAGTTTATTTTTTTAAAGTTTCGATATATTCATTTACTGCTTTCATATCTTCTTCGCTTAAAGTTCCCATTTGAATTTTCATTACAGCACCTAAACCAAATTTTCCTTTTCCGCTTTCAATCGCACCAGCTTTTAAATCTTTCATAAGTTGAAGTCTATCTTCTGAAGAAAGAGTAGTTAAAGCAGGAACTTTTTTTAAATAAACTGTAGAGCCATCTACTCCGTGACAAGGCACACATTTTTTATAAATTGTGGCTCCATCGGCGCCAAATAAGTCAGAAAGCATAATACAGGCTAAACTAGCAGAAACTAAAATTTTTTTCATTTTTTATCCTTTTTAAGAAATTTGCGAAAGGATTATAATAAATAAGAGTTAATTAATAATCAATAATTACAATTTGCTTTTAAAAAAGCTAAACATAGGATCGAATCTAAAAGTAATCAAATTTTGAGCAATCCCTAAAAAGCACATAAAAGTTATAAAACTACTTCCTCCATAACTATAAAATGGCAAAGGAATTCCGACAACTGGGGCAAAACCCATAGTCATTGATACATTTACGCTTACATAAACAAAAATTAAAGCGGCAATTGATATACAAAAAACTTGACTCATATAATCATCTTTTAATCTATAAAGCATAGTTAAAAAATGAATTATCAAAAAACCATAAAAACTAAGCAAAAAAATACCAGCTGCAAAACCATATCTTTCTATCGTGTAAGGAAAAATAAAATCACTAGTAGCAAAAGGCAAAAAATCATTATGAGTTTGCGTGGCTTCTTTATTTCCCCACATTCCGCCATTTCCTATGGCTACTAAAGCTTGTTTTACTTGCCAACCATGTTCTTTACTTACAAAATCTTCTATGCGTTTTTTTTGATAATCATGCAAATTTTCATACAATATCGGCCCAGAAATTCCAATTATTAAAATTATGCTTAACCAAATTTTTTTATTTACACCAACAATAAATAAAACCGCATATCCAGTAATCAATAAAACTAAAGCAGTCCCCAAATCAGGCTCTTTTAAAATCAAAAAAAACGGAAGCAATATATAAAAATTTAACTTTAAAAAATTCTTTAAACCATATCCATTTTCTGGTGGCGGATTTTGTTTTATCATATAAGCAAACATCAAAACAAAAGATGGCTTCATAATTTCGCTTGGTTGGATAGTAAAATGCGTAAATGGAATTTCAAGCCACCTTTGAGCACCAAATTTAATAACTCCAAAAATATCGACAGAAGCGAGTAAAATTATACTAACCCAATAAACAAAAGGTATAAAAAAATCGAATTTTCTCATAGGAAAAACGAAAAAAAATAGATACGACAAAAAACCAACTAAAAAATAAACGTATTGTTTTGATGCTAAAATTTGATTTGCTTCGGCAATTAAAATATGAGATAAAATAATAATCGGCAAAATAAAAATTGGTTGAAAATAATCAAAATGTGTTAAAATGCGCCTGTCAAACTTAATCAAACTCTTTATCCAAAAATTTTTTGGTGAGATTTTAACAAAAAAAGGTTTAAAATTTGGAAAAAAAAATTATTTGTGACAAAATTTCTAGAATTGATACATATTTAAGCGAAATTTTGCAAAATTCTAGATCTCAAATCTCTAATTTAATTAAAAATAAATTTGTAAAAGTAAATAGCAAAATTTGCGAAAAATCTTCTTTTAAATTAAAAATAAATGATGAAATTTTGGTAAATTTACCACAAATTAAAATTAACAAAATAGAGAAAAACTTAAATTTCGATATAGAAATTTTATATGAAGACGATGAAATTTTAATCTTAAATAAACCGATAAATTTGGTAGTTCATGAAGCGCCAAGCGTAAAAGAAGAAACTTTAGTCGATTGGTTAAAATTTAAAGGATATTTACTTTCAAATTTAAGTGGCGATATAAGAGCTGGAATTGTGCACAGATTAGATAAGGGAACAAGTGGCGCAATTGTAGTTGCAAAGACAAATCAAGCACATCAAAAATTAAGCGATGAATTAAAAAACAAAACGATGGGAAGGATTTATTTAGCAATTACTGATTTAGCGCTTAAAGAAGATTGCGTCATAAATCGTCCAATCGGTAGAAATCCATCAAATCGCCTAAAAAACGCAATTATTGCAAATAAAAAAGAGGCAAAAACAGCCTTTATAAATTTACAAAACGTAAAAAATGCAAATTTGATAGCAGCAAAACTTTTTACAGGGCGAACTCATCAAATAAGAGTTCATTTAGCAAGTATAAACAGGCATATTTTGGGCGATTTTTTATATGGATTTAAGAGCGATTTAGATAAAATCGGAAGAATTTTTTTGCACGCTTATTTTTTGTATTTAACTCATCCCATAAGTGGTGAAAAAATTTGCGTCAAAGCTCCTATTTTTGGAGAATTTAAAGATTTTTTACAACATAAATTTGATAAAGGAAATTTAAATGAAATTTTGTCACAAGAGTATATTTTTAGCCGTTTTGATGATTGCGATAAATGGCTGTGCTACGATTGAAGAAAATTTAAATAATATCAAAATGCCAAAATTTTTAACACAACAAGAAGAAAAAACACAAATAAATCAGAATTTGCCGTCCGTTACAAGTATAAAATTTATTAGCGACATCACAGAAATAGCACTTGAATGGAATTCTACAAACGATGAAACCGTTGCTGGATTTTATATTTACAGAGCTGATTCAAATGGACAAAACGAAAAATTAATTTCTATAGTTGATGATAGATTTGCTACACATTTTGTCGATACTTCTTTAGAGGTAAATACAGAATATAGATACAGAATTCGAACTTATAATGATGCTGGAATTAGTCAAGAAGCAGCAGAAATTTATGCAAAAACAAAAGAAAATTTAGATTCTGTAAGTTTTGCAAGAGCATTTTATGGACTTCCAGATAGAATAAAACTTATTTGGGTGCCTCATCAAGATAAAAGCGTTAAAGCGTATATAATCCAAAGGCATAAAATAGGAACAAATTCGTGGAATAAAATAGCAAGATTGCAAGGCAGATTAAACGCGGAATATATAGACAAAAAACTATCACGCGACTCAAAATATGAATATAGAATTTTAGTAGAAACCGTAAATGGCGTAGTTTCAAAACCTAGCCCTATAGTTTTAGCGAATTAAAAATGCCAAATTTTCGTTGCAAAAATTTAAAATTTCCAGTATTGCCAAGCAAAATAAAAAATGTTGAATTTATAAATTTGGCTAAAGGAAGAAATTGCGATTTATTGTTAGTCAAAATTTATGAAAACGAATTTTTTCTAACGATAAAAAAAAATGGCAAAAATTTCGTAGTAAAATCTGAAAAAATCACAAGACCGACGAATTTAGATTTACTTCAAAAAGCCTTAATTACCTTTAAAGATAACTTTTGCGAGGATATAATAAACGATGCAACAGCTTTACAAAAAAGAGCAAATTTGCCGTTTGTTTTTGAAAGAGATGAAATTTTAAAAAATTGCAAAAAATTTCAAAAAATTTGCATAGAAATCGGTTTTGGAAGCGGAAGGCATCTTTTATATCAAGCTAAAAATGATAAAAATTCGCTTTTTATAGGCATCGAAATTTATAATCCAGCCATATCGCAAGTAAGCAAACAAGCGGTTTTGCAAAATTCAAATAATATAAAACTTATAAATTGCGATGCGAGAAGTTTTTTAAAAACTATAAAATCAAATTATATAGATAAAATTTTTTTACATTTTCCAGTGCCTTGGGACGATGCACCGCATAGACGTGTCATATCTAGCGATTTTATAGATAATTT
>CAMUNZ010000027.1 GCA_947090385.1 uncultured Campylobacter sp.
ATTTTTGGATTAAAAAAAGAAAAAATATTGATAAAGCTAAAAAAGTTTTGTATATAATTTAAAAGGAGAAAATTATGAGTAAAGAAAGTATTGCTAAAAAAGAGTTAGATAAAGCAGAAATTCGTTTAAAAAATTCAAGAAATGAAATATAAAACTTAGTGAAGATTTGATAATTTTGCTATAAAATAATATTCGTTTCAATAAAATTTAACGAAATTTTAGATAAAATCTCGCCATTTTTTTTAAGAGGTAATTTTATATGCTTAAAGATACATTTTTATTTGCTGGATTGATTAGCGACTACAATCATAGCTTTATTTATCTGTTTCATTTGATTTTAGTTGCTGCGATAATATCTTTTATAGCTTATCGTTCTAGCAGATCTATGCAATTAGTCCCACATGGATTGCAAAATATAGTAGAGGCTTATTTAAATGGTGTTATTAGCATGGGTGTTGATACCATGGGAAATAGAAAATTAGCTTTGAAATACTTGCCACTTGTAGCTACGATTGGTTTTGTTGTGTTTTTTGCGAATTTCATCGGTATAATTCCAGGTTTTGAATCACCAAGTGCTAGTTTAAATTTAACTTTATCTTTGGCTATTTGCGTTTTTATATATTATAATTTTGAAGGTATCCGTGAGAAAGGTATTATCAAATATTTTGCACATTTTGCCGGACCAAATAAATATCTTGCGCCGCTGATGTTTGTAGTAGAAATTATTTCACATTTGTCAAGAATCATTTCTTTGTCTTTCCGTCTTTTTGGAAATATAAAAGGCGATGATTTATTTTTGATAGTTATGCTTACTTTGGCTGCTCCTTATGTGATTCCTATCATACCTTTTGCACTTTTGACATTTATGGCTGTTTTGCAAGCATTTATTTTTATGATTTTGACTTATGTTTATTTAGCCGGTGCAGTTGTGGTAGATGAAGCTGACCACAACTGAAATTTTATACTTTTTCTTAGGCGCATCTTGGGCAATTGTCTTTTTAGGTGCGTTTATTTTTCTTATGTATTTTATTTTCTTACCATTTTATATTTATATTTTTTTTCTTATTCCAGGTTTTATTTTAGTTTTATTTTTTTCTAATCTTATAAAAAAGGCAAATTTAACTAAAAATAAAAGTAAAAAGTGATAAAATCCGAGCTTTATTTTGATTTTATAAGGTTTTATTATGGAATTTGAGATAGTTATAGGTTTAGAAGTTCATTGCCAATTAAATACAAAAACAAAAATTTTCTGCTCTTGTCCAACTAGTTTTGGAGAAACACCAAATACGCATATTTGTCCTACTTGTTTAGCACTTCCTGGTGCTTTACCTGTTTTAAATTTAGAAGCTGTAAAAAAAGCCATTAGCTTTGGAAAAGCGGTGAATGCAACTATAAATAAAAAAAGCGTTTTTGATAGAAAAAACTATTTTTATCCAGATCTTCCAAAAGCTTATCAAATAAGTCAATTTACTATTCCAATAGTTGAAAATGGAGAATTGTTTATAAATGTAGATGGGAAAAATAAAAAAATTGGCATCACAAGAGCGCACTTAGAAGAAGACGCAGGTAAAAATAGTCATGAATCTGATAGAAGTTTAGTTGATTTAAACCGTGCAGGAACGCCACTTTTAGAGATTGTAAGTGAACCAGATATGAGAAATTCTGCTGAAGCTGTTGCTTATCTAAAAAAACTTCATTCGATTTTAAGATTTATAAATATAAGCGACGCAAATATGCAAGAAGGAAGTTTTAGATGCGATGTAAATGTATCAATTCGCCCACAAGGTCAAAAAGAGTTTGGAACAAGAGTTGAAATTAAAAATTTAAACTCGTTTAAATTTATAGAAAAAGCGATTGAATACGAAGTAAACAGGCAAATTGAAGCGTATAATGAAAATAAATATGCGTTAGAAGTTATTCAAGAAACTAGACTTTTTGATACAACAAAACTTATAACAAAATCTATGCGAAGTAAAGAAGATAGTGCAGAATATCGCTATTTTCCAGATCCCGATCTTTTACCTGTAATTATCCCAGATGATGTAATGAATGAGGCTTTACAAATCTCTGAACTTCCTGATCAAAAAAAATTAAGATATATAAAAGAATTTGGACTTAAAGAATACGATGCTGATGTGATAATTTCTACATATGAAAACGCGAAATTTTACGAAGAGCTTGTTAGTTTTGGTTGCGATCCAAAACTTGCTGCAAATTGGCTAAATATCGAACTAGCAGCTAGACTTAAAAATGGTTTAACGATAGAAAATTCACCAGTTTCAAGCAAAAATTTAAGCGAACTTTTGAAATTAATACAAAAAGGCGATCTTTCAAATAAAGCTGCAAAAGAAGTTTTGGATTTTATGATGGGAAGTGATTTAGAAGTTGAAAAAATCGTTGAAAAGTTAGGGCTTAAACAAGTAAGCGATGACGGAGCGATAGAAAAAATCGCTGAAGCGGTTTTGGCGGCAAATGCGGGTAAAGTGGCTGAGTATAAAGCGGGCAAAGATAAACTCTTTGGCTTTTTTGTAGGACAGGTGATGAAAGAGGGCAAGGGTGCATTTAACCCCGCAAAGGTAAATGAAATTTTAAAAGCAAAACTTGGCTAAATTTGAGGCAAAAATGAGTGAAATTAAGTTTAAAGATACTATTTTACAAGGCGATTGCGTTAGTATTCTTAAAACCTTGCCTGATAAAAGCGTGGATTTAATCTTTGCCGACCCACCGTATTTTATGCAAACAGAGGGTGAGCTTTTACGCACGAGCGGAGAAAAATTTAGTGGCGTGGAGGATTCGTGGGATAAATTTGAGTCCTTAAAGCATTATGACACCTTTTGCAAAGCGTGGCTTAAAGAATGCCAAAGAGTGCTTAAAGATAGTGGTAGCATTTGGGTAATAGGCTCTTTTCAAAACATTTTTAGGCTAGGTTATATAATGCAAGATTTAGGCTTTTGGATACTCAATGATGTTGTTTGGGCAAAGCCAAATCCCGTGCCAAATTTCAAAGGCACAAGGCTTTGTAACGCCCACGAAACGCTGATTTGGTGTGCTAAAAGTAAAAATTCAAAATACACTTTTAATTACAAAACGATGAAATTTCTAAATGGTGACAAACAAGAAAGAAGCGTGTGGAATATAGGAATTTGCATAGGTAATGAGCGTTTGAAAGATATAAATGGCAAAAAAGTGCATTCTACACAAAAGCCAGAACTCTTACTTGAAAAGGTGATTTTATCAAGTTCAAAGCAAGGCGACTTGGTACTTGACCCGTTTTTTGGCACAGGTACGACAGGAGCGATTGCTAAAAAATTTGGACGACATTTTATCGGCATAGAACAAGATGAAAGCTATGTGAAAATCGCAGCAAGTCGTATTCGTCAAGTAAATGTCGTGCTAAATGACATAAGCTTAGGCAAACTTGAAACCAAGCCCCCAAGAGTGAGCTTACAAGAGCTTTTAAATGCGGGCTTACTCCAAGAAAGGCAAAAACTTTATGACAAAAACAAAAAATTCATTTGCACCTTGCTTGATAATGACAAAGTAAGTGATGGAGAAGAAGAGTTAAGCATTCACAAAATGGCAGCAAAGCATTTAAATAAAAGCAATCATAATGGTTGGCAGTTTTTTTATATCTTTGAAAATTCAAATTTAGTGCCTATTGATTCTTTGCGTTATGAGTATAATAAAAGGATAGAAAATGCTTAATGAATTAGAAAAAATTGTTTTAAATTCAATTGATACCATTATCAAAAACACAACAAGCGATAAAAAACTCCAAAAAATTCATAAAGCACACGAGGTAGAATTTCATTTTATACCGATTAAATATAGGGTTTTTGGTGGAATTTTACAAAGTATGAATATACAATTTGGAAATTTTATCGAAGAGTTAATGAGACAACTTGTAACAAATAGTGGTTATGAAATTTTACAAGAATTTAGTGGAAAAAAGAGCAATAAATTTAAAATTTCGCCTTTTGCTGACGGACTTATTGATAGTTATATCACAAAGGCTCAAAGTAATATAAATTTTATTTTACCCAAAGAATTTCACTCCCTAAAAAGCTCAATTTTAAAGGATAAAAGCGAAAGCGGTATTAAAACAGACCACGATATTGACTTGCTTTTTAAAGACAAGAACGAACAAATTTATTATGTGGAGATTAAATACAATGACGACCACGATACCGATAAATTCATAGCACTTAACCGCAAGATAATAAAAACTTATGCATATTTGGTGCGTGAATTTGGCGTGGATATTAAGCCTATTTTGTTTTATTTTAATAACAAAAAAATGAAAGGCAATATCTACTTGCCCGAAGATGAGTGTATTTATCGTGGCGAACGCTTTTTTAAAGAGTTTTTAAAATTTGATTATGGTAAATTGCAAAATATCTTTGAAAATTTTGCCGAGTCAAGCGAAAATGTCGCTCAATTTAATAAACTTTACCAAGATATAATGAAACGAGGCTAAATGAACGTAGCAGTTATCGGAGCAGGAAAATGGGGACAGGCGCTTTATCATGCGTTTAGTATAAAAAATGATTGTGTTATAACTTCAAGAACGAAAAGAAATTTGCCAAATTTTGTTGATTTAAAAACTGCTTTGGATTGTGATTTATTGGTTTTTACGATAGCCACGCAAGCTATAAATCTATGGCTAAAAGAAAATTTTATATATAAAAATCAAAAAATTTTAGTTGCATCAAAAGGCATTGAGGCAAATAGTGGAAAATTTCTAGATGAAATTTTTGAAAGTTATGCGCAAAAGTCAAATTTATCTTACCTTTCTGGTCCATCTTTTGCCACAGAAGTGATGCAGAATTTACCTTGCGCTGTTGTGGTAAATTCTTTTAATATCAACTTAGCTAATTTTATTTGCGGACTTTTTCCTGATTTTATAAAAGCTTATCCTAGCGACGATGTAAAAGGTGCCGAAATTTGTGGTGCTTATAAAAATGTTTTAGCTATAGCTTGTGGAATTAGTGATGGACTTGAACTTGGCAATAATGCAAGAGCTAGTTTGATGGCTAGAGGACTTGTCGAAATGCAAAGATTTGGTAAATTTTTTGGCGCAAAAGACGATAGTTTTTTGGGGCTTAGCGGGGCTGGAGATCTGTTTTTGACGGCTTCAAGTTCGTTATCTAGAAATTATCGAGTAGGGCAGGGCATAGCAAAAGGTAAGAAGATAGATTTGATCTTACAAGAATTAGGCGAAGTCGCAGAAGGAATTTTAACATCAAAAGCTATCGTAAAAATCGCTACCAAAAATAAAATTTACACTCCAATTGCTACTCAAGTTGAACTTTTGATAAACGGAAAAGATCCAAAATTAAGCATGAAAGATTTGCTTAAAAAAGTTTAAAAATTTTCTAGCCCAAAAAAGGACTAGAAAATTTTATTATTCGATTTTACCACTTTCGATTCGTTTTTTATAGATTGTTTTTAATTTTCTTAAATCTTGTTGGACTTCGAAAACACCGTGCCAATGAGAATAATCCGGTCCATTCATCAATGCGCCTTGTCTCATTCTACGACCTTCATGATGCCACATGTGATAATAAACTATTTGGAATTCATCAGCCCAAGGATCTTCACCTAAAAGTTTTTTCTCTTTTAACTCTTTTAAAAGTTTTTGAGCATCTTTTATATAAACGTTGTAAAGCTCGACATGTTGATCAGCCATCTCAAAGAAATTATTTGTAGAAGTAGAAGAGTGACAATTTTTACAAATCATTTTCATCTCTTTTCTACCAGCTTCTGCACCATCTGGATGCCCAGCTGTCGGATTTCCTGTTGTTAGAGTTCTATTTGTATCAAAAATCATAGCCGCCATATCTTTGCCGCCATTTCTCAATGAACTTACAGGCGCCCAAGCATTCCATTTTAATCTTCTTGAAATATTATGTGTTGTATTTGTTTCGCCGATTCCACTCATATGGCAAGTAGCACAAGTTGGGGCTCTAAAATCAACCACACTCCAAGTATCTGGTGCTGCGTCGTAATTCCATTTATGACCTTCGCTATTAAATATATGTCCATGCATAGAGTTATTATAAATTTCGATATCTGGATGATCTGGTCCTAAATGACAACTTGCACAAGCAGCTGGTTTTCTAGCTTCTGCGATATTAAATGTGTGAGAACTATGACAACTTTTGCAATTTCCAACTCCGCCATCAGGATATGCGTTTCCTATTCCGTAATTTGGCCAAGTCTCTTTTGTGGGTTTGCCTTTTTCATCAATTTTTATTATCGCTCCGTGGCATTGAGAACATCCTGTAGCTTGTGATGAATATTTTAAAGTCTCGTGATCTCTTCCTTCGAAATGATACATAAGTTTTACCATTCCAGCATTTGCAAACATTTGGACTCCAGCTCGAGCGTGTCCGCTTTCTTGAAACTCTTTTACTTCTTGTTCGTGGCATTTTTCACAGGTTTTTGGGCTTACTAAAGCACTTATTCTTACATCGATATTTTTTAGATGAGATTTTTTTGATGCCATTGGATTATCAGCATTTACTTTGTGACAATCTTCACAACTCACGCTAACATGCGCGTGACGAGAATTTCGCCAATCATTTACGATTCCTGGTGTTTTTTCACTATGACATTCTATACATTGTTTGCCTATTGGTGAAATTTTGCGATCAAATTTTATCTGTTTTAAATCCGCATTTCCCCAACAAAACATTAAAAATATACAAGTAATCATCAAAATAATTTTTTTTAACATTTTATTTTCCTTTCATTGCATTTAAATAAATTCCAAGGCTACTATGCCCAACATTTTTATGACATTCAACGCAGGTTTTTTTAGTGATTTTGCCAAAATAATCTCTATGAGATAAAAATGTTTTTTCGGTAGCAGGGGCATTTTGTAAATTTTTATGACATGTTAAACAGCCAGAATCATAAACAAAATTTTTTGCTTCTTTGCGTTTTTTATCCCAATCAATCTTGCTTTTATCGTATGTAAGTTCAGCCCAAGCATCGTGCATAGAAATTTTAACTTTTCCTACAAGATAAGCGCTTAAACTATCTCCTGGCAAATGGCAAGTTACGCAATCTGCTTGCAATCCTTTTTGATTTTTTCCTCCGTGAATGTCGGCTTTGTAAGATTCGATCATGGGATCCATCGTGTGGCAAATAGAACAGGTTTTATAAGTAGCTGTATTATGAACGCCAAATGCGACAAGATAAGCTACAAAAAGCCCAAAAATTCCACCTAAGATAAATATCCAAAAAAATGTCTTTTTCAAAACAAATCCTTTTCTGATAAAAAAAATCCATGAAATTATGATAATAAAAAGTAAATATATTTTTAATTTCTTTGTAATATTGAAATATTTTTTATTAAATTCTAAGAATTTTGATAACTATTCGCAAGATATTTGTTAAAATTAAAATAAATTATTTTTGAAATTTTATTTTTATTTAAGAATTTATAAGAAATTTTCCCATTTTGCAAATGGGAAAAATATTACTTTTTAAGAGTGTCTCTGATTTCTCTTAATAATTTAATATCTTCGCTAGGTTCTGGTTCTTTTGCTGGTCTTTCTGTTTTTGGTTCTTCTCTTTTTAATTTATTTATAGCTTTAATCGCTACAAAAATGCAAAACGCTATGATTATAAAATCAACTGTAGTTTGTATAAAATTTCCATAATTTAGCGTTACGGCTGCAACATTACCTTGTGCTTCTTTTAAAACAAATTTAAAATCTGTAAAGTTTATCCCGCCAAGTTATTACTCCAATTACTGGCATCATTACATCGCTTACAAGTGAGCTAACAATTTTTCCAAAAGCTCCACCGATGACAACGCCGACTGCCATATCTATGACGTTTCCGCGCATTGCAAATTCTTTAAATTCCTTTATAAAACTCATTTTTTATCCTTTTATTTCAAGATGCAATTATATTTTATTTTAAAATAAATAAATAATTTATTAAACGAAGTATTGCTAAAATGTCAGATTTTTATTTTGAAAAGGATAATTATGTATCGTTTTGCACCTTCGCCAACAGGCGATATGCATATAGGAAATTTACGAGCGGCACTTATAAATTTCATTTGTGCTAAAAAAGAAAAAACTGGGTTTATTTTGCGTATTGAAGATACTGATGCTAGTAGAGATATTAAAGGAAAAGAAATAGAAATTCAAAATTTGCTTAAAAAATTTGGAATTTCGTGGGATTATTTTTATATACAAAGTGAAAATTTAACTTTTCATCGTCAAATGGCTTCAAAACTTCTTGCCGAAAAAAAGGCATTTTTGTGCTTTTGTAGCGAAGAAGTTTTATCGCAAAAAAAAGAGTTAGCTAAATCAAAAAACGAAGCTTATAGATACGATGAAACATGTGCAAATTTAAGCGATGAAGAAGTTTTAAATAATCCAAATCCAGCCGTTGTTCGTATAAAAAAGCCAGCTGGAGATTTAAGTTTTGTTGATTTGATAAAAGGTAAATTGAAATTTGATGCGCAAAATTATGATAGTTTTGTTTTGATGAGAGCGGATAAAACGCCAACTTATAATTTCGCTTGTGCTGTTGATGATATGCTTGAAGGTGTTACTTGCGTAATTAGAGGCGAAGATCACGTTACAAATACGCCAAAACAAAATCACATAAGAAAATCTTTGGGATTTGAGGGCGAGATAAAATATGCACATTTACCGATAATTTTAAATATGCAAGGTAAAAAAATGAGCAAAAGAGAAAAAGATAGTTCTGTGCAAAATTTGCTAGAAATGGGTTTTTTGCCTGAGGCGATAGCAAATTATTTGTTGCTTTTAGGAAATCAAATGCCAAAAGAAATTTTTACATTAAGTGAAGCGATTGAATTTTTTGATTTAAGTAAAATTTCGAAAAGTCCCGCAAAATTCGATATTGATAAATTAAAACAGATAAATAGAGAACACATAAAACTCTCTTCAAAACACAGAATTGCAGAAATTTTTCAAGTAGATGAGAATTTGGCGGACTTGATAAAATTCTACACACAAGAAGGATCGTTAATAAGCGAAATTAAAGAGAAAATTTCGGCCATTTTTGATAAAAATAGAAATTTCGGCGATTTCGAAGAAAATGCAAAAATTTTGAAAGATCAAATAAGAAATATAGAAAATTTGCCACAAAATTTTGATGAATTTAAAGAAATTTTGATAAAAAAAACTGGACTTAAAGGTAAAAATTTCTTTATGCCACTTCGAATTTTGCTTACAAATTCGCCTCACGGACCAGAATTAAAAGAGCTTTATCCGTTTTTAAAAGATAAAATCAAGGAGATAATTTAATGCCGTTTTTAGTAGCTTTGTTGCAAGTTTTGCATATTGTAATTACAGCTTATACTTGGATAATCATCGCAGCAGCGCTTATAAGCTGGGTAAATCCAGATCCTTACAATAAAATCGTGCAAATTCTTTATAAACTTACAGAACCAGTTTATAATTTTATTCGTCGATTTATCCGCACAAATTTCGGTGGAATCGATATAGCGCCAGTTATAGTTTTGCTTACTTTAATGATAATTGATAGAACTTTTATAAATTTAGTTTTTGGTTTTTAAATGAGAATTTTGTCATTTTTTTTATTGTTTAGTCTATGTTTTGGTGAAATTTTAAGCTTAAAAGAGCTTAAAAAAGAGCCAAAATCTTTAGCAAAAGATTATTATTTATATAGATTGGTTGAAAACAAAAAATTAAACGATAAAGAATTTAAAGCCATAAAAAAGGATATTTTTAACTCATTTGGAAAATTAAAAAAAGTTTATAATGCAAAATTTAGACCAAAATTAAAATCAAATCCTTGTGATAAATTTACTACTTTAAACGTTTTGGATGCAAATCAAACTTGCAAAATTTCAAAATGTAATCCAAATTTTGTAGAAAAACTTTCAAGCATATCAAGACAAATTTTAATCGCACAAAAAACGACAAACGATTGTAAAAATTTACTTCTTGCTTATGAAAGTCCAAATTTAGTGAAATTTTTCGATGAAAGCAAAAATGTAAAAAATTTTTTTAGATTTTATTTTTCAAATAAAGATAACGAAAAACTAAATGAAAGCTTAAGCACCGAGTTTTTAAATATGATATCTACAAATAAAAATTTTGAAAAATTTTTAAAAGATATAGTTATAAATAAAAAATTTCCAAAATTAAGGCAAAATTTAAGCGATATAGATGCTACAAATTTGAATTATGATGTAAATTTTTTACTTGGCATAAATTCTGTTATCCAAAATAATTCTGAAAAATCGATTAAATTTTTTAAAAATGCAGTGAGAATTTCTACAAATTTGAAAAAAGATAATGCAATTTTTTGGATGTATTTGATCACAAAAAATAAAAAATTTTTACAAGAATTAAAAGATAGTCAAAATTTAAATATTTATTCGCTTTATGCAAGAGAAATTTCAGGTTTAAATATCCCAAAAATCAAGCTTTTTACTCCGACGATTACTCAGCCAAAAGATTACAACGCAAGCAATCCTTTTGCTTGGGTAAAGTTAAAAAAGAAAATTGATAGCTTAAGCACGCAAAAACTTTTGCAAATGAGTGATGATTTTTTTACAAAACGAACAATCGGCGAATATTTATACATGCTTGAAAAAGTAAATAATTTTCCAGATAACTATTTTGCCACGCCTTTTGTCGAATTTATGGATAATAAAAGCTCACAAAGAAAAGCTTTGATTTATGCGATTGCAAGGCAAGAAAGCAAATTTATAAACTCAGCCATATCTACTTCTTACGCGCTTGGAATGATGCAATTTATGCCATTTTTAGCAAATGATACGGCAAAGCAATTAAAAATAACAAATTTCGATCAAGATAGAATGTTTGAGCCACAAACTGCTTTAAAATTCGCAAATTTTCATATAGATTGGCTTGAAAAATATATAACAAATCCTGTTTTTATCGCTTACGCTTACAATGGCGGGATAAATTTCACAAAAAAGATGATTTTGCGCGGAGATTTATTTAATAAAGGCAAATATGAGCCATTTTTAAGCATGGAACTTGTGCCTTATGAAGAAAGCAAACTTTATGCTAAAAAAGTTTTAGCAAATTATATTATTTATTTAAGGATTTTTGATTCCAATATAAAGATTTCGAAAATTTTTGAAAACTTAACAAGACCTGGTGCTGGAGAGAATTATCGCTAAAATTAAAACTAAATTTCAAAACTGCTAAATTTTGCGAATTTACGCTTGCTTTATAACATTTGCTCCATTTTGTAGCAAAATTTAGTTTTATTTTTGGATCTAAATCCGAAATCTTAGCGTCTATATTTGCGATTTTAGCATTTGAAATTTTTGTTTTTGGAAAAATACAAAACGCGATTTCATCTCTATTTTCTTCTGTAAATTCTGGATAATTTGGATTTAAATATAAAGCCATTACCAAAAACTCATTTTTTACAAATTTTTGAGTATAAAGAAGAGATTCTTTTTCTTTTGGATTTTCGATTTTACTGGTGCAAGATACAAAAAAAATAGCTAACAAAATATTGCACAATTTCTTCATAAATTTTCCTAAATTTTTTGCCAGATTTTATCTAAAATTGATTAAATTCGCCTTTTTAGCTTTTTGAAAATTTATTTTAGATATAATCCACGAATTTTTTAAAAAGGTTTTTTATGAAAGCAGTAGCTTTTTCTGGTCCATCGAATTCTGGAAAAACGACTTTGATTTGTAAAATTGCTGAAAAATTTATCAAAAATGGTTTTAAAGTTTGTGTTGTAAAACACGATCCAAAAGATAAAGCAGTTTTTGATAATCCAAATAAAGATAGTTCGAAATTTTATTCAACTGGTGCCGATGTTATCGTCACTAGTCCGACAAGAACGACATTTTTTAGCAGACAAAATTCTGATTTAAAAGAGCTTTTAAATCTTGCAAAAAATGCCGATATTTTCATAATCGAAGGATTGAAAAATTTTGAACTTCCTAGAATTTCTCTTTTTTGTGATAATTTTGACAAAAATTATGAAAATTTTAGTGATGCTATTGCTACAAACGGTTTTAAACCAGATTGCAAATTGCCTTGTTTTCACAGAGACGATATAGAGGGCATTTATAAATGGATTTTAGAAAATGCAAAAAAAATTTAAAAGGAGAATGTGTAATGAATAAAATTTTTGAGGCTATAAAAACATCTAGTAAATTGATCGCAAATGAGTTAAAGTATGCTGATTTTGGTCCTGCTGGAAGTAAAAATTCAACTGGTGATAATCAATTAAAATTAGATATTATAAGCGACAACATAATAACCTCTGAGTTTAAAAAACTAAATATAATAAAATCTTTAATAAGCGAAGAAAAGGGCGAAGAGTATTTAATTGACGGCGACGCAAGTTACATAGTGGCTTACGATCCGCTTGATGGAAGCAGTTTAGTCGATGTAAATTTTGCGATCGGAAGTATTTTTGGAATTTATGAAGATAGCGTAAAAAGTGAGAATTTAAAAGCCGCTGCTTATGTAATTTATGGCCCTAGAATTGAACTTGTAATTTGTGAAAAAACTCCAAAACTTTACAGACTTGATAAAGATGGAGAGTTTAAATTTGTACAAGATATTGTTTTAGAAACAGAGGGCAAAATAAATGCAACTGGCGCTAGCCAAAAAAGTTGGAGTGATACTCATAGAAAATTTATAAACTCACTTTTTGAAAATGGTTATAGGCTTAGATATAGTGGCGCTATGGTTAGCGATTTGCATCAAATTTTATTAAAGGGTGGCGGACTTTTTAGTTATCCTTCTACAGATGAGTATCCAAATGGAAAATTAAGAGTAGTTTTTGAAGTTTTACCTTTTGCTTATATTTTCGAAAAAGCTGGTGGTTTGACAACTGATGGAAATTTAAAATCTCTTTTAGATATAAAAATTCAAAAAATTCATCAAACTACACCTTGTTTTTTTGGTTCAAAAAATGAAATAAAAGCTTTAAGAAAGGCATATGATTCTAAAAAATGAGTAATTTTGAAGAAAAACTTGATGAAAATTTAAAAATTTTACAAGATTGTCAAAATTCACACGATTTAAAAAGCTGTTTTAATTGTGATGAAATTTTTGATTGCAAAATTAGAAATGATTACGTAGATTCCGCTTATGACTCTATGTCAAAAGGCGAAAGCGGAGATTTTGAATTTTAAGGATTTTGATGAAAAAATATATTACAACACCGATTTATTATGTAAATGATGTCCCGCATATCGGTCACGCTTATACGACGATAATTTGCGATTGTTTGGCTAGATTTTATCGCCTTGTAGGATATGATACGTTTTTTATGACCGGCACAGATGAACATGGACAAAAAACACAAGAAGCCGCCTTAAAAAGAGGCAAAACTCCAAAAGAATATGCCGATGAGGTTAGTTTAAAATTTAAAGAACTTTGGGATTATTTTGATATAAGTTATGATCATTTTATACGCACGACAGATGATTATCACATCAAAAATGTCGCCGAAGCTTTTGAAATTATGCAAAAAGAAGGTGATATTTATAAAGGCGATTATGAAGGATTTTACTGCGTTAGTTGTGAAAGTTTTTTTACTCAAACACAGCTTATAAACGAAGATTGTTGTCCAGATTGTGGTAAAAAAACAAAATTAGTAAAAGAAGAGAGTTATTTTTTTAGATTAAGTAAATATGAAAATGATCTTTTAAAATGGTACGAAAATGAAGATTGTGTTATCCCAAAAGGCAAAAAAAATGAAGTTATAAGCTTTGTAAAAAGCGGTTTAAAAGATTTATCTATTACAAGGACAAGTTTTGATTGGGGCATAAAAATTCCAAGTGATAAAAAGCATGTTGTTTATGTTTGGCTTGATGCTTTGTTAAACTACGTATCTACTTTAAAAAAATGTAAAGGCGAAAATTGGCTGGAATTTTGGAGCGATGCAAATCATGTAGTCGGAAAAGATATTTTAAGATTTCATGCGATTTATTGGCCGGCATTTTTGATGAGTTTAAATCTTCCTTTACCTCAAAAAATCGCCGCTCACGGTTGGTGGACAAGAGATGGCAGAAAAATGAGTAAAAGTATCGGAAATGTCGTAAACCCAAAAGAAGCCGCTGATGCTTACGGTTTAGAGCAATTTAGATATTTTTTGCTTCGCGAAGTACCTTTTGGACAAGATGGGGATTTTTCTCAAAAAGCTATGATAAATCGCATAAATAGCGAACTTGCAAACAATCTTGGCAATTTGCTTAGCCGGACGATTGGCATGAGTAAAAAATATTTTTATAATAAAATTTCGTCTAAAAATTTAAAAAGTTTTTATAAAAAAGAGTTGGAAGAAGCTGAAATTTTATTTAAAAATTCCATACAAAATTTAACAGAATTTTCTACAAATAGATATTTAGAAGATATTTTTAAAGCGCTTGACATCGCAAATAACGCAGTTGCGACTTATGAGCCTTGGAATTTGATGAAAAATTCTAAAAATGACGAGGCTATGAGTATTGTTTCGCTTTGTGCGAATATTTTAGCAAAAGCGGCTATTTTGTTGAGTCCGGCTATGCCAAAAACAGCTGATAAAATCGCAAAAGTTTTGAATTTTGAAATTTCAACAAAAAATTATGAAAAATTTATAAAAAATGGCGAAATTTTGGATGATTTTGTAGCAAATTCTTGCGAGCCACTTTTTACAAAAGTTGAAAATGAGTTGATGATTACTCCGACGATTTTAGACAGCACAAATCAAAATACAAAAGGCGAAATTGCGCAGATTAAAATCGATGATTTTAAGAAAAATGTGATAAAAGTAGGCACAATTTTAAGTTGCGAAAAAATAAAAGGTAGTGATAAACTTTTGGAATTTAAAATTGATTTTGGCGAAGAAAAACCTCGCAATATCGTATCTGGAATAGCAAAATTTTACGTTCCAAAAGATTTGATAGGTGTTCAAGTTTGCGCTCTTACGAATCTAAAACCAGCAAAAGTTTTTGGACATTTAAGTGAAGGCATGATTCTTACAGCAGATGATGGAAATTTAAGTCTTATATCGCCAAAAAATAGTGTAAAAAATGGTGTAATTATCGGATGAAAATCGAGAATTTAGCTGATTTAATAAATGGTAAAATTCAAAACAATCCCGCGATTAGTTCGGTGGAAAGTTTTACTTTTTCATTGAAAAATTTGCGTCAAAAAATGGCTTTTATAAGTTTTGACAATGACGAAGAATTAATTCAAAATGCCATAAATCGCGGTGCTTACGTCGTGATTTATGAAAAAGATATAAAAATAAATGATAACGAAATAGCTTATATAAAAGTTGATGATTTGCAAAAATCACTTTTTAGATTGATGCGATTTTATTGCGGTTTGAATGAACTTAAATTTTTTGTTACACAAAATCTTATTTTTGATATTGCTAAAACTTGCAGGGGCGATTTTAGGCTTTTAAGAGATGATTTAAAATCGCAATTTTTGCAAATTATAAACTCAAAAAATGGTGAGATTTTTATATCAAATGATAAGAATTTTATAGAAAAATTTTTTATTGTAAGTGGCGAAATTTTGCCAAATTTCAATCAAATTTCAAATAATAGTTCTATTTTTTATTCAAATTTATTTATAAAAGATAGATTTCAAAATGTGATTTTTCCGGAAATTTTTATAAAAGAAATTTCTGGTTTGATTAACTTTTTTAAAGATAAAAATATAAATTTTGAGTTTGTCAAACTTCAAAATTTTTCTCATTTTGCGCCGATTTTTATAAATAAATTTATGCAAATAAAAGAATTTGGAGCTAGCTATAAAGCTTTTATTTGCGAAAATGATAAAGAAATTTTTCAAAAATCTAGTGAATTTTTAAATCATAAATTTAAACAAGGCATAATTACTTTAGCTCCCGTAAATTCTAATGTTGAAGCGAATTGTTATTTT
>CAMUNZ010000028.1 GCA_947090385.1 uncultured Campylobacter sp.
AAATGGAATCATGATAAAAGGCGCAAAGGCAATTGAAGCTTTAAGCAAAGTTGATACTATAATTTTTGATAAAACTGGTACTTTAACTTATGGAAATTTAGTAGTAACAAAAATAAAATCCTACGATAAAAACATAAATGAAAAAGAACTTTTAAATATGACAGCAAGTGCTGAGGAGCACTATTTTCATCCAGTTGCACAAGCTATTGTTATGGCTGCTAAAAAAATCGGATTTCATCATATAAAACACGATGAGGTTGAATTTATAGTAGCTCACGGAGTAAAAACATCTATAAATAAACGCGAAATAGTAATCGGAAGTAGGCATTTTTTAGAAGATGATAAAGGTATAAATTTTGATAAATTTGACGACGATAAGGAATTTGACAACAAAACTTCAAATATGCTTTTTATCGGTTATAATTCTAAATTAATCGGTGCTATCGGATTAAAAGATGAAATTAGAGGAAATTCTGCTCAAATGATAGAAATTTTAAAACAAAATGGCATTAAAAATATCATAATGATTAGCGGAGATACAAAACAAAAAGCAAAACAAACAGCTGAAATTTTAGGAATAAATGAATATTATGGCGAATGCTTACCAACTCAAAAAGCAAAAATTATACAAGATTTAAAAGATGATGGAAAAGTCGTGGCATTTGTAGGAGACGGGATAAATGACGCGCCAAGTTTAAGTTTGGCCGATGTTGGAATTAGTATGCATAAAGGCGCCGATATAGCAAAAGCGACAGCCGATATAACGCTTTTAAAAGATGATATATTACAAGTTGCAAACGCAAAAATTTTAGCGGATAAAACGTTAAAATTAGTAAAAACAAATTTTAACACGACTATAGCTATAAACTCAGCGATTTTATTTGGTGCTACATTTGGAAAATTAACTCCAGTACAAACAGCTTTTTTACATAACGGCACGACAATAGGATTACTTTTAAATTCTATGAAAGATATAAAATAAATTTAAAAGGTGAAAACCTTTTAAATTTCATAATTTTAATGCAAAAAGTGGCGAATTCCAGTAAAATACATACTCATGCCATATTCATCAGCAGCAGCTATAACATCATCATCACGAATCGAACCGCCAGGCTCTATTATATTTTTTACTCCAACATTATGTGCTAAATCGATACTATCTCTAAATGGGAAAAAAGCTTCACTTGCTAAAGCGCAACCTTTTAAATCAAGCTCCATATCATTTGCTTTTGCAATCGCTGCCCTCATAGCATCTACTCTGCTTGTCATGCCCATTCCTATAGCAACAACTGTCGAATTTTTAACATAAACTACACAATTGCTTTTTGTAAGTGCTGCAACTTTCCAAGCGATTTGCAAATCATTAAATTCGCTTTTATCCACTTCTTTTTTTGTTACACATTTTGCATTTTTAACTTCATCTTCTCGCACAAAATCTCTTTGTTGATAAACAAAACCACCATCTATATGTTTAAAATCAAAATGTTCGCCATTTTTAACTAAAAATTTATTATTTTGAGTAAAAATTTTAGTTCTTTTTTTATCAGAAAAAACCTCCAAAGCTTCATCTGTGACATTTGCAGCTATTATAACTTCTATAAAAATTTCATGCATTTTTTCCGCTAATTTCTTGTCCAAAGTACCATTTATAGCGACAACTCCACCATAAGCAGAAACTGGATCGCATTTTAAAGCATTAATATAACTTTCAAATAAATCCGATTTTATAGCAAAACCGCAAGGATTTGCATGCTTGCAAATCGCAACAGCAGGAGCTTCGCCAAAACTACTAGCTAGCATCAAAGCGCCATTTATATCTGTCATGTTATTGAAACTCACTTCGCCTTTTAAAGCCATAAAATTTTGTGTAAAAAAGCGATCAAATTCATATAAAGCACCTTTTTGATGCGGATTTTCGCCGTATCTAGTATTAAAAACTTTATCGCCAACTATAAATTTTTTAGCACCAAAATCACTTTTAAATTTTTTATTCATATAATTTGCGATTATACAATCATAACTTGCCGTATGTTCATAAGCTTTAATCATCAAATTTTGTCTAAATTCCAAGCTATTTTCATTATTTTTTAATCTTTTTATAATTTCATCATAATCATTTATATCGGTCACTACTAAAACATCTTTAAAATTTTTAGCAGCACTTCTTATCATAGTTGGACCGCCGATGTCTATATTTTCTACGATTTCATCAAAATCATCAGTTTTTAAAATAGTTTCCTTAAAAGGATATAAATTTACACAAACCAAATCGATTTCGTTTATATTAAATTCTTGTGCTTGTTTTTTATGCTCTTCGTTATCCCTTTTAAACAAAATTCCGCCATGAATTTTTGGATGCAGAGTCTTAACTCTTCCGTCAAACATTTCAGGACTTTTTGTATAATCACTAACTTCAACAACCGAAATTCCCTCATCTTTTAATAATTTAAAAGTTCCGCCAGTACTTAAAATTTCAAAGCCCAAACTAGCCAAATTTTTGGCAAATGAAACAATTCCATTTTTATCGCTAACGCTAATTAAAGCCCTCATCTTCTCTCCTTATAAATTTTATTTATTAAAAACTAAAGCCCCATTTTTCCAGGATTTAAAATGTTATTTGGATCAAAAGCTTTTTTTATAGATCTAAAAAGCCCCATTTCTGTCTCGTTAAAAGCTAAATTCATAAAAGGCGCTTTACTAATTCCTATACCATGTTCTCCGCTTAAAGTCCCACCAAGTTCAACCGTAGCTTTAAAAATTTCGGTTATCGCTTCATAACCCCTTTTTACAGCATTTTCATCGTCTTTATCAACCATAACATTTGTATGCACATTTCCGTCGCCAGTATGCCCAAAACAAGGAGTTGTTACTTGAAATTTGTTTGAAATTTCTGAAATTTTTCCTAACAAATCTGGTAATTTCGATCTAGGAACAGTTATATCTTCGTTTAATTTTAAACTTCCATAGCAAGTGATGGCTTGCGAGCAATTTCTTCTTGCAAACCAAATATCTTTGCTCTCTTTTTCATCTTTTGCGATTTTAAATTCTTTTACATTTTGTGACTTAAAAACTTCCTCAATAATTTTTAAATCTTCATCTAAATCGATTTCATTTTTTCCATCAACATCGGTTATCAAAATCGCACTGGCATCAGTTGGTAAACCTTTTTTAAAGCGATTTTCTACAGCTTTTATGCTTAAATTATCCAAAAATTCCATAGAAACTGGACAAACTCCTGCATTCATAGTTTTATAAACGGCGTTCATGGCATCATTTACAGAATTAAAAACACCGTAAGCAGTTTTTTTAAATTTTGGTTTTGCGATTAATTTAAGAGTGATTTCTGTAATTACAGCTAAAGTTCCTTCGCTTGCTATTAAAATTCCAGCGATATTATAACCAGCAACATCTTTTATAGTTTTTTTGCCAGCTCTTATAATCTCTCCATTTGGTAAAACGGCACGAAGCGCCATAACATAATCTTTTGTTATACCATATTTTGCCGCTCTCATACCGCCTGAGTTTTCACTAACATTTCCGCCAATTGTGCTGTAATCTTGACTTGCAGGATCTGGTGGATAAAAAAGCCCTACTTTTGAAGCTGCATTTTGTAAATCCATATTTATACAGCCCGGTTGAACTACTGCAACCATATTTTTCATATCAATTTCTAAAATTTTATTCATATATTTTTCAAAAGCCAAAATCACTCCACCGTCAATCGCTAAAGATCCACCAGTAAATCCACTTCCAGCGCCTCTTGGAACTACTGAAATTTTATTTTTATTACAATATTTCAAAATTTCACAAACATCGTTTTCATCTCTAGGAAAAAGCACTGCGTCTGGTTTATATCTCTTTTTTGTAGCATCATAACAATAAGCAATTTTATGTGCTTCATCAAAATACGCATTTTCGTAACCAAATAAATTTAAAAAAAATTTTTTATCTTTTTCAAGCATTTTATTTCTCCTTGATTAAAGATTTGTAATATTCATCGTAATCTATGATTTTCTCGCTATTTAATTTATAAAATATAGTTTTTATATCTTTTACACGTGTAAAAAATGGCAATTGATAATTCGCCACTTCACCACTTTTAAATTTCTGCAAAATTTTAAAACTTAAACAATCCAAAAAATATGCTTCTTTATTTAAAGCGATAAAAATCAAACCAGCATTGCCAAAATTACACATTTTGCGAAAATCTTTTCTTGTAGGATTTGGTTTATATTCATAACTCAAATAAGCTCCGACAATATCTGGATGTATAAAGGTAATATTTGGAAAAATTTCTATTATTTGTTTATAAATTTCTTCATTTGGAACAACAATTAAAGATCTAGAATATAAAAAATTTAGTTCAACTTCATCTCCAATTTGTGGCAAAATTTTTGGTATCGGAAAAGCTTCCTGTTTTAAATTTTCAAAAACTTCAAAGCGAATTTTAGCCATTTTTCCGTTTTTTTCTATAACGATAGCTCTTGCCACTATGCTCGCGATTCCATCATCAAAACGGTGCGTCACAACCCCGCTACTTCCGATTTTTATAGAATCGTTATCTTCTATAAAAGCCGTATTTTTGTCGATTGAAGAAATTTTTGCAAAATATCTTGGCATATCAAAACTCACACCGAATATAAAATCAATAAAAATCAATAAAAAAATCAATTTTTTCAAAGAATTCTCCTAAAATAAAAAATTATTTTAACTTAAAAAAGTAACTAATAAGCAAATTTATATAAAACTCGGCGCATCGTTGCTAAAAATTATCAAATCTTTTGGTTTTGTAATTTTTGCTAAAACTTCAACCATTTTATTTTTATCTTCCAATATATAAATTTTGCTTTTATCTATGTTTCGTTTGAAAATTTCTAAATTTAATTTTCCTGTGATAATAACCAAATCAAAAATTTCATCTATTTTTTTTGCCAAAATTTCATTATTTTCATCCAAATTTTCAACAATTCCAGGCGTGATAATAACTTTTCTACCGTTATAAAATTTTGCTAAATCATAGCTTTTTATCATACCTTTTAAATTTCCGTTAAAACTATCGTCGATTATGATTTTTCCGGCATTTTCTATCTTTTGCAAACGATGTTCGACGCTTTTTATTTTAAAAATTTGAGTGAAAATTTTCTTATAATCTAAACCGAGAAATTTCGCAACTTTTATGCAAACACATAAATTTTCTATGTTAAATTCACCTAAAATTTTTGCTTTAAAATTTTCACCTTCGTAATTAAATTCTAATCCATCCAAATCAACTTTTAAAATTTGTATATTTTTATCATAAAAATATATATTCTTATAATTAGTCGAACTATGCAAAAATGCCTATTTTAAGCGATTGCTATGCAAAAGTTCTAATTTTGTTTTTCTAATATTTTCAATAGTTTTAAAATACTCAATATGTTGATCGCCTATTTCTCCAACGATGCAAATTTGTGGATTTAAAAAATTCGCGATTTCTAAAATATCACCATTTTTTCTAGCACCAGCTTCTGCTATATAAATTTGTGAATTTGACGGTAAATTTTCATTTATATCACGTACTAAACCCTGCAAAGCATTTACACTTCTTGGAGTTTTATAACAGATAAAATCATCTTTTAAAATATCAAATAAGAAATTTTTTATGCTAGTTTTTCCAAAACTTGCAGTCACGCAAATAATCATCAAATTTTTATTATTTAAGATTTTGTTTTTTGCTTTTTTGTAATAATAAAAACTAACTATTTTTTCACAAATAAAACTTGCAAAAAATGAAAAAATAAGTGTAAAAACAGCAAATTTTTGAGACAAAAAAGATGATAAAGAAAAAAAAGCTAAAAATATAAAAAAACGCTTTACGCGCGACGTAAAAACAAGCTTTTTATCAAGTTTTTTATGCCAAAAAAACAAAAAAGGTAAAAAAACAAAATAAAAAAACACAAAAAAAGCTATCCATAAAAATTTATTATCTACAAAAGCCACAAAATAGTAAAAAATAAATGGCAAAACAAAATAATAAATATGCCATTTTGGTTTTGTATAATGAAAAATAACCCTTTCGAATTTATAAGAAAACCATTGCAATGCCGTAATCAAATAAAAAGAAATAGCAAAAATAAATAAAATTTGTGTTGTAATTTTTAAAAAAAACATAAATTCTCACTTAAATAAAATTGAGCCAAGTCTTATCATATTTGATCCAGATTTTATAGCGATTTCATAATCCCCACTCATGCCCATCGAACAAATTTTTGCACCAAATTTTTGCAAATCTTGATAAATTTTATATGTATTTTCAAAGCTTTTTGCTATCAAATTTATATCGTTTGAATGCAAACCTATGCTCATAACGCCTATTAAATTTAAATTTTTACAATTTTGTATAATTTTTTGATAAATTTCGATGGCTTTATCTGCATCAAGACCGTTTTTTGTATCTTCATTTGCGATATTTATTTCAATAAGAGTATCAAGTTTATAATCAAGCCTTTTATCGACAGCTAAAGCTAATTCAAAAGAGTTACAACTTTGCCACAAAACAGGCTTTGCTTTTATCATTTGATTTATTTTATTGGTTTGCAAATTTCCTATAAAATGCCACGAAATTTCGCAATCTTCAAGCTGTTTTTGTTTGATAAGTAAATCTTGAATTTTATTTTCTCCAAAATCTTTTAAACCTTGATTGTAAAAATCTTTTATAGCATTAAAATCGACATATTTACTCGCAGCTACAACGCGAATTTTGTCTTTATAGCCAAGTTTTTCAAATTTCTAAAAATTTCAATTGTATGCCCCGCTTAATCTTAAAATATCATTTATTATCGTAAATGCCATCAATGTGAATAAAAATCCAATTCCAGCATAACTTAAAGTCGCAAAAATTCGATCATTTACAGGTCTTTTAAAAATCAATTCATATAAATTAAACATTATATGTCCGCCATCAAGAGCAGGAATTGGAAATAAATTTACAATTCCAAGATTGACAGATATAAGTGCCATGATAACCAAAAGTGTTGAAATTCCAAGATCATAAGCTTTTGTCATGATATCTGTCATGATAACAATTCCACCAAGTTCTGTTGGCGAAACTACTCTTTGAATCAACTTTTGCAAACTTACAAAAATCAATTTCGATGCTTTTATCGTCTCATCTAAAGCAAATTTTAAGCTAGAAAATCCAGTATGATAAATCCTCACAATTTCGCCATTTGGAGAAATTCCGATTAACGGCTTTTTTATTTTTTCGCCAAAAATTGTCTTTGTTTCGCCTATTTTTGGCGTTAAAGTTATGGATTTTATCTCTCCATTATTTTTTTTAATCTGCAAATTTAAAGTAGAAAATCTAACAAGTGGCGAAATTTCATCCCAATGAGAAATTTTTACGCCATTTATGCTTAAAATCGTATCATTGACATCAATATTGTTTAAAGCTGGGGAATTTTTGCCAACAAAACCGATCTTTGGTGCCAATTTATCAACACCGATAAAACCAAGCGCGATATAAATCAAAAACGCCAAAAAAAGATTAAAAAACGGACCAGCAAATAATATATAAATTCTTCCAAACGGGCTTAATTTCGTATAGCTATCAAGATCTTCGCTTTTTGCCGTTGGATCGATATCTACTTGACCTTTTAAACTAACATAACCGCCAAGTGGAATAGCAGAAATTTTATAAATCGTGTTTTTTATCTTTTTTGAATAAATTTCTTCACCAAAACCTATACTAAAAACATCGACGCAAACGCCTAATTGCTTTGCTGCTAAAAAATGTCCAAGTTCGTGAAAAAAAATCAAAAATGAAATAGCTAAAACTGGAACTAAAAACTCCAAACCATATTTATAAATTCCAAGCCCAAGAAGTAAAATTGTAAAAATTAAACCTTTAAATTTACTTTTCATTTTCTCTTCTTTTCATCTCTTTTACATACGTAAAAACATATTCAAATCCAGAATAAAGCGTCAAAACAACAGCAATCCAAAGCAAAATTTCAGCTAAAAACCATTGCATTACTAAAAAACCAATCGCAATCATTTGAAATGTAGTTTTAACTTTTCCAGCCATGGATGCCGATACATCTACACCGTCGCTTGCCATAAAAACGCGAAATCCTGTTATAAAAAATTCTCTAATCAAAATAAGATAAACAGCCCAAGGATTTGCTCTGTCTATCACCATAAGTCCTAAAAATCCAGCTAAAGTTAGCATTTTATCGGCTAAAGGATCAATTATGGCGCCAAATTTTGTCTTTTGATTCCAAGATCTAGCGATATAACCATCAAAAAAATCAGTCACACAAGCTATCGTAAAAATCAAAGCAGCAAAATAATTAACCCAACTTTGATGTATGCTAAAACTTTCTTCATCTATCAAAATAAAAAAAAATAAAGGAGCCAACAAAACACGAAAAATTGCTAGTAAATTTGGTAAATTTAACATTATTTAAAAGTTGTCCCGCCGTCAATTAAAAATGTATGTCCTGTAACCCAACTTGCTTTATCAGAACACAAAAATAAACATGCGCCCGCTAAATCTGTCGGCTGTCCCATTCTGCCAAGTGGGCTTAATTTAGCCGTAGCATCTCTAACTTCTTCATAATTAGTAAATGCTCTTAAAGCATCAGTTTCAATCGGTCCTCCACTTACTGTATTTACACGGATATTTTCATTTCCAAGCTCAGTTGCTGCATATCTAGCCATAACTTCAACAGCCGCTTTACAAGTACCGTGTCCAGAATAATTTTCTATATAAACTAAATTTCCAGTAGAACTTAAAGTTATTATGCTACCGCCTCCAACTTTCATCATCCTCTTAGCTGCTTCTTGCGAACCAACAACAAAAGCATTTACAGTTGCTGTAAAAATATTATTAATCCCACGTGGTTTTAAACGCATAAATTTAGTATATCCACCAGCTACAGCGCGACCTGAAATTATTGCATTTGATATAAAAAAATCAACTCTATCAAAATCAAAATCTATTTTTTCAAAAAGTTCTTTATAAGTTTCTGGCTCCAAAATATTTAAAGGATAAGCTTTTGCTTTTATTCCAAACTCTTTTTCTAAATCCTGCGCTTGTTGTTTTGCTAATTCTTCATTCGAATTATAAGTAAAAGCTATATTTACACCAGCTTTTGCAAACTCAAGCACAATAGCTCTACCAATTCCTCTTGTTCCACCGCTAATAACTAAAGTTTTACCATTAAAAAAATCCATTAAAATCCTTTTATATCGTAATTTTTAATAATTTGTTCTATTTTTGCGAAATTCTCTTTGCTTGGTTCGCAAAGTGGCAAACGATACTCTAAAACAGGCAAAAGCCCAGCTATAAACATAGCCGCTTTTATCGGTATCGGATTGCTTTCGCAAAACATAGATTTATTTATATTATAAAGCTTATCGTTTATAAATTTTGAATCTAAAAATTTATTTTCCAATGCTAAATGAGTTAATTTTGCCGTATAATCAGGCAATAAATTCGAAGTTACCGAAATTACGCCTTTTCCGCCATTGCTTAAAATAGGATAATTTATCGCATCTTCTCCACTTAAAACGCAAAGTTTTGGCTCATGTGCCAACAAATCCACGCATTTATCGATATTTCCACTAGCTTCTTTAACGCCATAAATATTTTTACACTCTTTGAAAAGTTTAATTATAGTTTGCGTTGAAATTTCGCAACCACAACGTCCAGGAACATTATAAAGCAAAATAGGAATTTCAACGCTTTTTGAAATAGCTTCATAATGTCTAAAAAGCCCTTCTTGTGTAGGTTTATTATAATATGGAACAACTGATAAAATTCCATCGGCTCCGCAAATTTGTGCAAATTTTGCTAAATCTATAGCTTCGTGTGTGGCATTACTTCCGACACCTGCTAAAACTCTTACATTTGTGCCTTTGCATATTTCAACTGCCAATTCTATACAAATTTTATGCTCTTCGTGCGTTAAAGTAGCGCTTTCGCCAGTTGTTCCGGCTGGAACTACAGCGTCTATTCCATTTTCTATTTGTCTTTTTATCAATTTCGAATAAGTTATTTCATCAATTTTTCCATTTTTAAAAGGAGTTATTAAAGCAGTCATCGCGCCAATTAAAATTTTATCGTCCATCTTTTATCCTTTTATAGAATTTTTCAAAATCAAATTTGTTAAATTTTTTCTATCAAAATATTTAGAATAAATTTCACAAATTTTATCTTTTGTAATATTTTTTATCCTATTTTCTACCTTATAAATTTCTTCGATATCGGATTTTATAATAAAATCAGCAAAAATTGATGAAATTTTGCTAGCGCTTTCGAAAGAATATACAAAATCACTAAGCATCAAATTTTTTACTTTTAAAACATCTTCATCGTCTAATTTTAATGGATTTTCTAAAATTTCTAAAATCTCTTTTTTTGCAGTTTCTGCAGAAATTTCTGGATTGCAAACGCCAAAAATTACAAATAAATTTTCGTCAATGCTGCTCATCAAAAAACAATCTACACTTCCTAAAATCATATTTTCATCAATTAATTTTTTTTCAAAAATAGATGACTTTCCGCTACCTAAAAGCAAACTAATCGCTTCTAAAAATAAAGTATCTTCGTTTTTAAAAGGAGGAATTTTATACGCCATGGCGATATATTCGACATCCGTTTCTTTATAAATAATCACTGATTTTTCACCATCTTGGCAAGGTTCTTTTTCGTGAATTTGTGGAATTTCAGATGAATTTTGTATATTTTCAAAAAAAATCTGTGCATTTTGAAAAACATCGTCTTCATTTATATCGCCACAAACTATCAAAAAAGCATTTTTTGGTTGATAAAATTTTTTGTGAAAATTTTTTATATCTTCTATCGTCCAGTTTTTTATATCATCTTTAAAACCAATCGGCGTCCAATGATAAGGATGATATAAAAATGCGTGATTATAAAGCCTAAAAAACATATATCCAAAAGGATCATTATCCGTTCGCCAAAGTCTTTCTTCTAAAACAACGTCTCTTTCTGTTTGAAATTCTTCATCAAATAAATTCAAATTCTCCATAATGTCGGAATAAAGCTCTAAACAAGTTTTTAGATTATTTGAAGAACATTTTATAAAATAATGAGTGCAATCAAATCCAGTAGATGCGTTATTTACACCACCAAATTCTTTTATAATTTTATCAAATTCGCCGACTGCGTGATTTTTTGTAGATTTAAAATTCATATGTTCTAACATATGAACTATGCCGCTTTTGCCCATTTTTTCGTTTCTAGATCCAACTTTATAAAAAAGATCCACGCTAATTACATTTGAACCTTTTAAAAAAGGAATAAAATATATTTCCATCCCATTTTTTAAAATTTTTTTACTAAATTTAGGAATCAATTTCAACCTCTTTTCGCACCGATTGCTTGACTTATCGATAAAAATCCATCACTTTTTAAAAACTCGCTAATTTGAGAATTTAAATTTTTACAAATCGAAGGTCCTTGAAAAATAAAAGCTGTAAAAATTTGCAACAAACTTGCACCGTCTAAAATTCTTTCATAAGCATCTTTTGCATCGCTAATTCCGCCAGAACTAATCAAAATTGTTTTTCCAAAAAGCTCGTTCGAAACAGCTTTAAATAAAATTTTAGATTTTTCTTTTATAAGTTTTCCACTAATTCCGCCAAAATTTTGCACATTTTGACTTAAAGAATAATCAACGCTAGTGTTGTTTATGATAATTCCGCTAGCTCCACATTCAACAGCTTTTTTTGAAATTTCAATCGCTTGATCTTCGCTCATATCGGGCGAAATTTTTAATAAAATTTTGTTTTTCTTGCTAATTTGACTAAAAAGATCTTCTATAAACTGTAAATTTTGTAAATCCCTTAAATTTGGAGTATTTGGTGATGACAAATTTATAACAAAAATATCACACAAAGAGTTAAAATTTTCTATTAAAATTTTATAATCATTTATCGCTTCTTCATTCGGAGTAATTTTATTTTTACCGATATTTGCAAAAACAGGCAAAATAAAAGGATAAAATTTGCTTACATTTTCAGATATTTTTTTTGAACCTAGATTATTAAATCCCATTGCATTTTGCAAACTTTCTTCTTCAATCAATCTAAAAAGTCTTGGTTTTTCATTTCCAAATTGCGCTTTTGGCGTAAAAGTACCAAATTCATAAAACCCAAAACCAAGCGCCGCAATCGCTCTTGACATCGTTGCATTCTTATCAAATCCGCCAGCAATTCCAATCGGATTTTTAAAATCTAAATCCCAAATTTTTTGATTTAAAATTTTATCATGGTATATAAATTTGTGACCTAAAAAATTCATCCCGCCAGGTATAAAATCTAAACTTCTAAGCCCAATTTCAGCAATCTTATGTGCGTTTTCTGGATCGAATTTAAATAAAATTTTTTTTATAAAATCATAATTCATAAATTTCCTTTTCAAAAAATCGCTAATTTTAGCAAAATTTTATTAAATATTCTTTACTCCGTTTAATTCAAAATTTAGCCTTTGATAAATAGGACAATTTTTCAATAAACTTTCATCTGTGCCGATTCCTACGACTTTTCCATTATTTATAACAGCGATTTTATTGGCATTTTTTATAGTCGTAAGTCTATGAGCGATGATAATTAAAATTTTATCTTTCCTTAATTTTTCGATAGCTTCTGTAATTTCTTTTTCGCTTTTATTATCCAAAGCAGAAGTTGCTTCATCGAAAATTATAATTTGTGGATTTTTATATAAAGCTCTAGCTATGGCTATTCTTTGCCTTTGTCCTCCACTTAAATTTGTGCCAAATTCGTTTAAAACAAAATTTATCCCGCCATCAAGTTCTTTTACAAAATCATAAGCATTTGCCATTTTTAAAGCAGCTATAACTTTTTTTTCATCAATTTCATCGCCATAAGCGATATTTTTTGCAATTGTATCCCTAAAAATAAAAATTCTTTGACTTACAAGACCGATATTTTGTCTTAAACTTTTTATATTTAATTCTCTTAAATCACAATCATTTATCAAAATATTTCCATTTGTTGCGTCATAAAATCGCATCAACAAATTCACGATAGAAGTTTTTCCGCCACCGCTATTTCCAACAAGCGCCAAAATTTCTCCTTTATTTACGCAAAAATTTATCCCATTTAAAGCCGTTTTATTAGCATATTTTAAAAACACATCTTGAAAAATTATAAAATTTACATTTTGTGGAAATTCCTTTTCGCCACTTACTATAGAAGGAGTTTTATCGATTAATTCAAAAGTTCTTTGACTTGCGACAATCGCATCTTGCATAGAATTATATATCTTTGATATATTTTTTAAAGGCGTATAAATCATAAAAAGCGCCGTCAAAAATGAAAAAAAGCTTCCGACGCTCATTTGTTCGTCAATCACCTCTTTTCCGCCAACAATAATAACAACAGCGATACCAAAAGCGCCTATTGTTTCCATCATCGGACTTACAAATTCTGATGTTTTGGTACCTTTCATGGCAAGTTTTGCAAAATATTCATTTTGATCTTTAAATTTTTTATATTCAAATTCTTGTGCATTTGAAGCCTTTACAATTTCGATATTTGTAAAAATTTCATTTAAATTTGAACTTAAATCACTTAATTTTTCTTGAGAATTTTTGGAAATATTTTTCATTTTTTTTGCTAATCTTGATAAAGGATAAATCACCAAAGGAAAAAAAATAAGTGCAAAAAAAGCTAATTTTGGACTTTGATAAATAACAACAGCTAAAAGTCCGATACAAGTAAGAGTATCCCTTATAAGCTGAGGAACCATAGTTGCTACGACATTTCTAATTCTTTCTACATCATTCATAGTTCTGCTTATCAATTCACCGACTCGAAAATCATTGAAAAATTGCATATCTAAACTTAATAAATTTTTCAAAAGTCTATTTCTAAATCTTTTTACAACATCTTGTCCAATAAACGCTGTAAAATAAGCTTGCAAAAAAAGACCTAAACTTTTTATAAAATATATAAAAATAATCGCATAAGGAAGCAAATAAAGCAAATCTTCATTTTTTTCAACAAAAATTTTATCCAAAACTGGTTTTACTAAATAAGCAGAAAAAGCCGTGCCAAAACTCGCCATAATCATGCCAAAAATCGCAATCACAAAATACCAGATATAATCTACAAAGTAACTTTTAAATCGTCTTAAAATAATTGTTAAATCTCGCATAATTTTTCCCATTTAGTGCCGTTTAAAGTATCTAGAAGCATTATATTTTTTGCTTTTAAAATTTCTCTTATTTCGTCGGCTTTTTTAAAATCTTTTTGCTTTTTTGCTAAATTTCTTTCGTTTATCAAAGATAAAATTTCAGCTTTTTGTTTATCATTTACACCAAATTGAAAATACTCAAACTCATCATTTTGCAAAATTCCAAAAATTTCACCTATAAATTTCAAATTTGCAAGAATTTTTAATTTTATTTTTTTATCTTTTGAATTTTTATTTAAATTTTCATTTGCTAAATTTACAAACTCAT
>CAMUNZ010000029.1 GCA_947090385.1 uncultured Campylobacter sp.
CCTTTTTAGTTTTGTAAATCCAAACACAAATCACTATAAATAAAACACTCATTAAAACATCTAGCCACATTTTTCTCTCCTTATGGTATAATTGCCAAGGGTATCAGATAAAGATTTTTTAGCCCCTTTCGGGGTAGAGGTTAGATAACCCCTATAAGTCTTAAAATCCAGTAAAGGATTTGTAAAACTAATGCTAAAAGTTGCAACAATCTTAACATCTGATACTCCTTGTTTTTATTTAAATGCTAGTTTTTCTAACATTTGAGGACAACCCAATTTTGGGGCGTCCTATTTTGTGAAGTTTTTTGCATTAATTCTTTTATTGTGTGCCAATCCGCCAATTCTTCTTTTAAATTTTTTATTTCCTTTAAGAGTTCAACTGATTTTTCAACCTGTAAAGTTATTTTGTTTGTTGAAATTGCCCCCCCTTAAACTAGGTTCGGTCATTCCTATCAACTCTGCCAACTCTTTATAAGTTAGTCCCATTTCTTTACAAAACGCCTTTAATTCATCTGCTGTCATCTTTTAATCTTCCTTTTTCATCAAATTCAATGCTTTGTGTTTCATTTCTGCTTTTGATTTTGTTAAATCGTTCCCACATATCTTTTGATCAAGCTTTGCAAGTCCGCATTAATCAGGCTTTGCAGGTTTTTTGCATCCATAAATGCAGGGATTTGTCTAGCCTTGCATTTCCTCTTGGTTCTCTACCTAATGCCCTAAAAACTCCACTATGAGTTATAATTCTAGCGCCATCTTCAAGGACTGCAACATCTATTTTGGTATCGCCCAAATTTAAAGCGCCATCAGCTAGTGACCTTATTATGTTTTCATCACTCATTTTTTATCCTTTTATTTATTTCGTTTATAAATTTGTTTGCGTCTAGGTAGTAGTTTGGATACGCTTTTTTAAGATTTTTTATATCGCTAACGCTAATTAATACGCTATCTGTTTTTTCATTTTTTTCAAACGTTTGATAAAAGTTTTCTGCGGTGTTTAATTCATCTTTTTTAAAGCCCAAAATTTTAACTACCTTTTCTTTGTAATCAAGCGTGATAATATAAAAATCCTTTGTTTTTTCGCCTCTATTTATGCTATCACTTGCGACATTTAACCCTGCTAATAAATCTAAGATTTTGCACTCTTTATTTATATTTATTAACTCATCTTTTACATCTTTTTCGCCTCTTAAAAGCTTACTTGCTAAATAAAAAAAGCGTTTATATTTCTCATCGCCTTTTCCTACTTTTAAATTCGTATTGCTTATAAGCGCTAAAACTTCAACTGCTGTCGCCCACGCATGAGATAAAACATCTCTTAATTGCAATTCTATATGATAGCCTTTTAAATTTTCTATCTTGCCGTCATATTTAAAAACAATATGATAGCTTGTGTATCCGTCATCTTTTGGAGTGAGTATATAGTCGTATTGCCTTTGTATCTTTAAAGCAGTGTGGTTATTTTCATAGACTTTTTTTAAATTTTCAGCAAATTTATAAACTTCGTCGTTATTTTTAAAAATAGCCCTAACTCCACCGATATCTTGCATTCTATCTAAATTCATATTATTAAATCTTTGAAGTTTTTTGATAATTGAGTTTAATCTTTTTAACCTTCTTGCAATTAAAATCGGTTTTGGTAATTTATCGCTTATCGTTTTAACTAGCATTTTCATAATTTCAATATGATTAGCCCTATAAACTGACAAAAGGTCTAAATCATCTTGAAAGCGGTTATTTTGTTTAAAATTTTCTCCCGCTTTTCTTACGGCGTTTTTGCTAACTTTTTCACTCATTTTTAGCCTTCATTTTGTTTTAAAAACATTAATTATAGCAAATTAAGCATCTTTTTTTTATATTCTTTATTTTTTGACACAGCATCGCTTTTGCTTTTTGAAAATCCGATTTTTTTTAGCTCTCTTAATTCAGTGATTTTAAAATAAGCTAAAAAATTTTTTATATTTCGTAAAAAACTAAGACCTTATTAAAATTTAATTAAATTTCTGTTTATTTAAAACATAAAACAAGAAATTCACAATTTTATTTGCAAATTTCTTGTTTTTGTAGATTACTTTTTAACGATTTGTATTTTATTTTCGTTGCAATCTATTAAAATTTCATCGCCATTTTTTATTTCGTCTTTTAATATGCAGTTTGCTATTTCATCTTCAACAAGCTCTTGCAATGCTCTTTTTAGCGGTCTTGCTCCAAATTCTATATCGAATCCATTTTGTGTTATAAATTCTTTTGCTTTTTGACTTAAGTTCGCTTTTATGCCGCGATTTGCGAGAATTTGGCTAAAATTTTTAAACAAAATTTCGATTATGTCGTTTATATTATCTTTTGTAAGAGGATTAAAAATAATAATATCATCCAAACGATTTAAAAATTCTGGTTTAAAGTAATTTTTAAGTTCATTTTTAACCAAATCTTCTCTTTGTTTGCCTTGAAATTTCATGATATTTTCACTAGCGATATTTGAAGTAAGTATTATGATTGTATTTTTAAAATCGATCAAAACGCCCTTGTTATCGGTCGCTCTGCCATCATCTAAAATTCCAAGTAAGATATTAAAAACATCTTTATTGGCTTTTTCAATTTCATCAAAAAGTAACACACTATAAGGTTTTCTTCTAACCGCTTCGCTAAGTTGCCCACCTTCGTCATATCCTACATATCCAGGAGGTGCGCCGAGCAATCTTGAAACGCTGTGTTTTTCCATATATTCACTCATATCAAATCTAATCATGGCTTTTTCATCATCAAATAAAAATTTTGCTAAAGCTTTTGCAGATTCTGTTTTTCCAACTCCCGTTGGACCTAAAAATAAAAAACTTCCTATCGGTCGATTGTTGCTAGAGAGCCCGGCTTTATTTCGTTTGATTGCTCTTGAAAGGGCATTTAATGCTTCATCTTGTCCGATTACGCTCTCTTTTAAATGTTTTTCTATTGATAAAAATTTCTCTTTTTCGCTTGTTAGCATTTTTGCCACCGAAATTCCAGTCCATTTGCTTAAAATTTTAGCAACAATATCCTCATCTACTTCATTTTTAAGCAAAGTTCCATTTTCTTGCATTTTTTTCCACTCTTCTTCGTTAGATTTTATATTTTTTTGAATTTGTGGAATTTCGCCATATTCTATTTGCGCCACCTTGCTTAATTCGCCATTTCTTTTATAAATTTCTGCTTTGTTTTTTAAATCATCTATCTGTTTTTTTGCTTCACTTATATAATCAAAAACTTTTTTTTCGTTTTCAAATTGCAAATTTAATGAATTTAATTTCTCTTTTAAATTTGAAATTTCTTTATCTATTTGCAAAAGTCTTTCTTGATTCTTCTTTTCATCTTCAATTTTTAACGCTTCATTTTCGACTTGTAAAGTTACAATTTCGCGTTTTAAGGACGAAATTTCAAATGGTTCGCTTTCGATTTGCATTTTTAACTCAGCCGCCGCTTCATCTATCAAATCAATCGCCTTATCTGGCAAAAATCTTCCAGAAATATACCTATCGCTAAGTTTTGTCGCTGCAACTAAAGCAGAATCAGAAATTGTAACATTGTGATGAATTTCTAATTTCTCTTTTATGCCTCTTAATATATGTATCGCTTCATTTACGCTAGGTTCTTTTACATTTATCGGCTGAAATCTTCTTTGTAAAGCCCCATCTTTTTCAAAATATTTTCTATATTCTTTTAAAGTTGTTGCTCCGATTGTGTGAAGTTCTCCACGTGCAAGTGCTGGTTTTAGGATATTTGCCGCGTCCATTGCTCCTTCGCTTGCACCAGCTCCTACGATTGTGTGAATTTCATCTATAAATAAAATTACATTTTTGCTTTTTATAACTTCATCAATTACGGCTTTTAATCTATCTTCAAACTCGCCGCGGTATTTTGCACCTGCGATTAATGCACTCATATCAAGCGCTATTAAACGCATATTCTGCAAACTTGTTGGTACTTCATTTTTTACTATCATTTGCGCCAAGCCTTCTACTATGGCTGTTTTTCCAACTCCTGGTTCGCCAAGCAAGATAGGATTATTTTTTGTTTTTCTAATTAAAATTTGCATCATTCTTTGAATTTCTTCGTCTCTCCCAATTACCGGATCAAGTTCATTCGATCTAGCTTTTCTGGTTAAATCAATGCCAAATTTTTCTAAACTTTCATTTGTTTCATCTGCTGTTTTTGAATCTATTTTTTGCCCATTTCTAATGCTTTCAATCTCTTTTTCAATTTCTTTTAAATCGCAAAATTTTGACAAAATTTCTTTAAATGGCGATTTGTTTAAATTTGCTATTATCAGAGTATCAACAGAGATAAATTTATCTCCTAAACTTAACATTTTCGCTTTTGCATTTTCTAACAAATCTATAGTTTGAGTGCTAATTTTTATATTTTCATTTGTTACGTTTGATGACGTTGATAAATTTTGAATCGCACTTTTTATTTCTAATTCTACGGCGTTTTTATTTATACTAAATTTTGTTAAAATTCTATTTAAAATAGAATTTGTATCTACGCATAATGCCCATAAAATGTGTAATGGCTCAAGTTGCGGATTTTTGCTACTAATAGCTAAAGACATAGAATTTGAAATCAATTCTGTGCTTTTTTCTGTAAGAATTTCAAATATATTTGCCATCTTTTCTCCTTTAAACTTTATAAGTTCGGTATTATATAAATTTAGTCTTTATTTGTCAAGTTTATTGAATAAATTTTTTAAAGTTTTAAAATTTGTTAATTTTTAGTGATTAACTTAACTTACATTTAGAAAAAATAGCTATAATTATCGCTTACTTTTTATTTGGAGAATTTCATTGAAAAAAACCACATTTTTGTTTATTCTTGGTTTTTGCTTTACGACTTTTGTTAGTGTAGCTATAGCAAAAGAGAGCACAAAAGATAAGTTAGAAGCTATATCAAAACTCACAAAAACAATATCAACTATTGAGAAATATTATGTTGATGATATAAATTTTACAAAGATAGTTGAAAAATCCATAAGCGGATTATTGAGTAATCTTGATGCGCATTCTAGTTATTTAAATGAAAAAGATTTTAAAGATTTAGAAGTTCAAACTAAAGGCGAATTTGGAGGGCTTGGGATTTCTGTTGGCATGAAAGATGGAGCTTTAACGATAATAGCGCCGATTGAAGGCACACCAGCCGATAAAGCTAAGTTAAAATCTGGGGATATAATATTAAGAATAGATGGAAATTCAACGATAGGAACTACTCTTGATGAAGCTGTAAATAAAATGCGAGGAAAAGAAAAAACTCCTATAACAATCACGATTTTAAGAGAAAATTCTGTAAAGCCTTTTGATGTCAATTTAACAAGAGAGATAATAAAAGTAGAATCCGCTTATGCAAAAATGGTAGAAAATGAAAATATTTTATATCTTAGAGTTGCAAATTTTGATAAAAATGTAGATAAAGATATATCAAAATTTATAAAACAAAATAAAAATGCAACTGGCATAATTTTGGATTTAAGAAATAATCCTGGTGGACTTTTAGATCAAGCTGTTGCTTTGACTAATTTATTTGTAGATGAGGGCATAATAGTCTCACAAAAAGGAAAAGAAAGTAGTGAAAATCAAGTTTTTTATGCAGATAAAAAGAAAAAAATCACAAATTTACCTATGGTTGTTTTAGTAAATGGCGGAAGTGCAAGCGCTAGCGAAATTGTAAGTGGTTCTTTGCAAGATCATAAACGCGCTGTTATAGTAGGAGAAAATACTTTTGGAAAAGGTAGCGTGCAAGTTGTTTTGCCTTTGAGCAAAAATGAAGCTGTAAAACTTACAATTGCTAGATATTATTTGCCTAGCGGACGAACTATACAAAGCGTTGGAGTAAAGCCAGATTTAGAAGTTTTTTCTGCAAAAGTTCCTATAAGAAATAATGAATTTTCTATAAAAGAAAAAGATTTAAAACAGCATTTGGAAAATGAGTTAGAAAAAATTGAAGTTAAAAAAACTAAAAAATCAAAAGATAAAAGTAAAAACATAATTTCGCAAGATATCATTAATAACGATTTACAGTTAAAAACAGCGATTGATACAATCAAAATTTTAAGGATAAAGGAGCGAAAATGAATTATACAAAAAGCGAAATGCTTTATGAAGGCAAGGGCAAAAAGATGTGGTCTGTAAAAGAAAATCCAGATCTTTTAATATCAGAATTTAAAGATGATTTAACAGCTTTTAACGGTGTTAAAAAATCAAAAGAAGATGGAAAGGGTGAATTAAATAATAAAATTTCAACTCAACTTTTTAAACTTCTAGAAAAAAAAGGTATAAAAACAGATTTAGTAGCAACTATAAGTGATACAGAGCAAGTTGTTAAAAAATGCCATATAATCCCGCTTGAAGTTGTAGTTAGAAATGTCGCTACTGGTAGCCTTACAAAAAGACTCGGCATAAAAGAAGGGACAAAACTTCCGTTTGCTTTGATTGAAATTTGTTATAAAAATGATGATTTAGGAGATCCCATACTAAACGACGAACACGCTTTGATATTAGAAGCAGTAAAAAGCTATGATGAACTTGATAGGATAAAACACATCGCAAGAGACATAAATGAAATTTTGGTTAAATTTTTTGCCGAAAGAGATTTAAGATTGATAGATTTTAAGATTGAATTCGGACGAGATAAAGATGAAAATATTTTACTAGCCGATGAAATAAGTCCAGATAGTTGCAGATTTTGGGATGCAAAAACAAATGAAAAAATGGACAAAGATAGATTTAGACAAGATTTAGGTGGTTTAAAATTAGCTTATGAAGAAGTTTTGAAAAGAATTTTGTCATAAGGAAAATTTATGAAAGTTATCGTAAATGTTAAATTAAAAAGTGGTGTTTTAGATCCGCAAGGAAAAGCGGTGGAGCATTCTTTACAATCTTTGGGTTTTAGTGAAATTTCAAATGTTAGAATCGGCAAACAAATAGTGCTTGAAATCGCAAACGATGATAAATCTAAAATAAAAAAAGATGTAGAAAAAATGTGCGAAGAGTTGCTTGCAAATACGGTTATTGAAGAGTATGAGATAGAGTTATGAAAGTAGCCATTATAAATTTTCCAGGCACAAATTGCGAAAGAGATACAAAATTTGCTTTTCAAAAGCTTGGCTGTGATTGCGAAATTTTGTGGCATAAAGAAGAAAAAATAAATGCAGATTTAGTAGTTTTGCCTGGCGGTTTTAGTTATGGAGATTATCTAAGGACTGCAGCTATTGCAAAATTTAGTCCAATTATGAAAGCTGTTTTACAATTTGCAAAAAATGGTGGTTATATTTTGGGAATTTGTAATGGCTTTCAAATGCTTTTAGAACTTAAACTTCTTCCTGGAGCTATGACAAAAAACAGAAATTTGACATTTATATCAAAATATCATCATATAAAAGTGCTAAAAAACGATAATAAATTTTTACAAAATTGCAAAGTCGGCGAAATTTTAAATATACCTATCGCGCATGGCGATGGGAATTATTATATAGACAATTATTCATTAAATAAAATTCAAGATAAAGGGCAGGTTATTTTGAGCTATTGCGATGAAAAAGGGGATTATTTAAATCCAAATGGTTCTACTCATAATATAGCTGGAATTTGTGATGAAAATAAAAAAATTTTTGGTCTTATGCCACATCCTGAAAGGGCGTGCGAAAAAATTTTAGGAAGTGACGACGGGCTAAAAATGTTAAAAGGGTTGATTTGTTAAAAATTGTGATTTTTATTTTTATGCTAGGTTTTTTAAATGCGCAACCTAGCATTTTTGATATGATGAAAAATCAATCAATAAAACAAGTATCAAATGAAGAAAATTTGACTTCAAAAACTGGGACTTATCTTACAAAAGATCAATTAGATTCTATAACAAATGGAAGTTTTACGGCAAATATATCTGATGCTAAAATTTATAAACCTACAAAACCGCAAGGTATGATTTTAAGTGTAAATAAACTTCCAAAATCTGTTTATGAATACCAAATTTACACTTTAAATTTTCGTGCAAATACTCAAAGTAGCGCAATTTTCGATCTTAATTTGACATTATCAAAAAACGATTCTTTAAAATGGCTAAATCCAAAAGTAAAATGGATAAAAGATGGATTTGGAATTTATGAGGCTACTTTATATTTTCAAGCTTTAAATAAAAATGCAAAACTTTATAGCATAAATTTAGAATTAATCTTAGATGGTCAAAGCAAGGAGAAATCATCATTTTCGCCTATAATGCCAGAAATTTTACCTATAAAAACAGATAGAAATTTTTCTCATATCGTGGCAAATGAATTAAATTTAAAAAAATACAAAACTACAGAATTTGACGATCTTTTAAATCTTACAACTATGAATTTTGAGATAAAAAACGGCGATTTGTCTTCATTTTTTATAGATTCTATCCCTACTAAACAAGGCATTGAAAATATAAAAGGAAATTTTGAACGTTCTCAAGGATATTATTTCGTGGTGCTTGATAAAAATATTACAAAATTAGATTTTAGTTATTTTAATTTAAAAACTAAAAAGATTGAAAGTTTTTCGATAGATATAAAAGCTGAAAACGACGCAGTTAGCACTCAAAGTGGATTGAATCCGAAAGAGAGCGAATTTGAAGTTTATAAAACTTTAGCTATATATCTTAGCATCGCGATTTTACTTTTGATATTTTTATTTAGTCAAAATATCTTATCTCTTGTTTTTGCTTTAGCGATATCGCTTTTCGCACTTTATATAAATAAAGAGTATAAAACGGGATTAGTTTATGAAAATTCCGTCATTCGCATACTTCCTATACAAAATTCAACTTCGTTTTATACCACAAAAAAAGATGAAGAAGTTGAAATTTTTGCATCACAAAATGGATATAAAAAAATTATGCTTAAAGATGGCAAAATAGGTTGGGTAAAAGATGAATTTATTAAAGAGGATTAAAATTTGTTAGGTCAAATTAGGGCGATTATTTACGCGATTGTTTTTATAATTTCTGTTTCAATTTTGATTTTTTACATGATGTTTGCCAAAAAAAATAGACAAGCTAGAAAGTTATGGGGCAAAATTCAAAGATTAGCCGTCGGTTTTAAGATAAAAAAGGTTGGTGAATTTGACAAAGAAGCAAAGCTTTTGATTATAAATCATCAAAGTATGCTCGATATAATCGTCCTTGAAGAAATTTATCCATTGGATTTATGTTGGATAGCAAAAAAAGAGTTAAGCAAAACGCCTTTTATAGATAATTGCATAAAATACGCAAAAATGATAACAATCGATAGAAATAATCCAAGAGAACTTGTAAAAATCATAAAAGAGAGTAAAGAAAAAATCGAAGAGGGCAGGGTTATCGCCATTTTTCCAGAAGGCACGAGAGGACGCGGGACGAATTTGCTAAAATTTCAAAACGGTGCAAAAGCAATCGCTGAAAAATTAAACTTAAAAGTCCAGCCGATTGTAATCACAAATACAAGAAATATTATGGATACCAAAAAAATCATGATAAATAATGGCGATGTAAGCGTGATAATTTTAGATTCTATCGATCCAAAACAAGATCCAAATTGGTATGAAAATGCTAGAGAAAATATGAAAAAAGCGTTAGAAGAAGAGTTAAATTCTAAAATTTAATTTTTACTTAAAGGACTTTTTATGAATGAAAAACTTTTAAATGATATAAAATCTCACTTTCAAACGGCGTTAAATGCACAAAATTTAGCCATTTCAAACGACGCGAAATTATTTGAGTTTTTGCTTGAAATTTCACACTTTAAAGATGAATACAAAAACAGATTTTTCGATAAAAAAGGTGAAGTTTTGATTTTTAAAAAAGATGATTTTATCACTTTTTTAGATTCCCAAATAAAAGATTTAGGCTACACAAGATATTTAAATAAAATCGGACTTTCCGTTGGGGGGGGGGGCGCTAAATTTTTAAAAAATAGCGAAAATGTAGTTTTAAATTTTCCATTTAAAGATTGTGTTTTACAAGGATCTTGCGATAAAGACGACAGCAAAATGAAAGAAATTTTTTTAAATGATATCATCTCAAAAGACGAAATCGATGTGCTTTTTGATAAAAAAGTTTTATGTGATTTTAAGAAATTTGGCGATGATGAAAAGAATTTGCAAGATACCATAAAAAGCGATAAAATTAATCTCATATTAAAAGGTAACAATCTTTTAGCACTTCACACATTAAAGTCTAAATTTGAAGGAAAAGTAAAACTCATTTACATCGATCCTCCTTACAATACAGGAAACGACAGCTTTAATTACAATGATAACTTCAACCACTCAACTTGGCTAACTTTTATGAAAAATCGTCTTGAAATAGCACGTGAGTTTTTACGAGATGATGGCGTGATTTTCGTTCAATGCGATGATAACGAACAGGCATATTTAAAAGTTTTAATGGATGAAATTTTTGGGAGAGAGAATTTTGTCGCTTCATTTCCAAGAGTAACCAAAAAAGCAGGAAAATCTACTAATGCAATATCTAAAAATCATGATTATATTTTAATGTACAAAAAACAAATTTTGGATATTAAGCAAATTAAAGTAGATAGTGATAGCTATTCGCTTAAAGATAAGTTTTACAATAAGCGAGGTGGTTATAAATTAAATCAAACATTAGATTATGACTCTTTGCAATACAATAAAACAATGGACTATGAAGTAGAAATTAATAATATTAAATTTTATCCTGGTGGTATAGAAAAGTGGAAAGAGAGGCAAAAAGGGAAATTTAACAAAATAGATTGGGTATGGCGTTGGAGCAAAGACAAATTAAAATTTGGATTGAAAAATGGATTTATAGAAATTAAAGGTGATAGAATTTACACAAAAACATATTTTAATGCCACCATATCAAAAAATAAGCCATATATTGTAGAAACAATTCAAAGGGGTAAAAATTTAACAAGTTTAGAATTTGTAGAAAATCAATATTCTAATGATATGGCAAGTAAAAATATTCAACAAATCTTTAATCAAAAAAATCTTTTTAATTATTCTAAGCCAGAAGCCCTACTTCAACGCATTATAGAAATTTCAACCAACGAAAATGACATCGTAATGGATTTTTTCTTAGGAAGTGCGACAACTGCGGCTGTTGCTCATAAGATGAATAGACAATATATCGGCATTGAGCAGATGGATTATATAGAAAGTGTAAGCATTGAGAGGCTTAAAAAAGTAATTGAAGGCGAACAAGGCGGAATCAGCAAAACCATAAATTGGCAAGGTGGTGGAAGTTTTATCTATGCAAAACTTATGCCATTAAATGCATATTTTAAAGATGAAATTTTAAACGCCGATGAAAATAAATTTTCTCAAATTTATGAAAAACTTCAAAAAATAGCCTTTATCGATTTTCGCATAGATTTGCAAAAATTGCTAAAAGATAACGAATTTATAAATTTAAGTTTAGATGATAAAAAATCTGTTTTAATCGAATGCTTAGATAAAAATATGGATTATGTTTTATTAAGCGATATAAACGACGAAATTTACGACATCGACGAAAATACAAAGATTTTAAATAAAGCATTTTACGGACAAAACGATGAATGAAAATTTATTTGATAAAAATGTTTATAGCGACGAATTGCAAAAAGATATCGAAAAATACGGCTCGCCAGAAATCGGCTTTCATATAATAAACAATCTAAAAAACGAGCTTAGAGATTATCAAAAAAGAGCTTTAAAACATTATTTACAAAACGAAAAAATACAAAATTCAAAACGCCATTTGATGTTTAATATGGCAACTGGTAGCGGAAAAACGATGATAATGGCGGCTTTAATGCTTGAATGTTTTAAAAAAGGTTATAGAAATTTTGTATTTTTCGTAAATTCGAGCGCTGTTTTAGAAAAAACTAAGATAAATTTCACGGATAAAAACTCAAATAAATATCTTTTCGTAAATCAAATCATCATAAACTCAAAACGCGTTGAAATAAATATTTTACAAAATTTAAACGAAAGCAAAGAAAATTGCATAAATATCTATTTTAACACCATTCAAGGGCTTTTTTCGCTTTTTACACAAGAAAGAGAAAATTCCATAACTTTAAGCGATTTAAAAGGCAAAAAACTTGTATTTTTAGCTGACGAAGCGCACCATTTAAACGCCGATACGAAATCGCAAAAAGATGATGAAAGAAGTTGGGAAAGCGTCATGAAAAACGCATTTAATAGCAATTACGAAAATTTGATGTATGAATTTAGCGCGACGATACCAAAAGATTTAAATGTGCTTGAAAAATACAAAGATAAAATCGTGTTTAAATACGATTTAAAAAGTTTTTGCAACGAAGGATTTTCAAAGAGAATTTTCTTATCAAAATACGAAAACAAGGCGATTGAAAACAGATTTTTAGGCTCTGTTTTGCTTAGCGTTTATAGAGAAATTTTGGCAAATAAAAATAAAATTTATCTAAAACCGATCGTGCTTTTTAAAAGTCAAACGGTAAAATCATCAAAAGATAATAAAGAAAATTTCAAAAATTTTTTAGCAAATTTAACAGCTAAAAAAATCAATGAATTTTACAATTTATCGCAAAATAACGATATGTTTTTGCAAAGTAAAAATTATTTTAAAGAAATTTACGGCGAAAAATATGCGGAAATTTTAGTAAATTTGATACAAAATAGTTTTAAAGATGAGTTTTTACTTGATGTAAATGAAGAAAAAGACAAAGTTAATAACCAGATTTTACTTAACAGCCTTGAAGATAAAAATAATCTTATAAGAGCGATTTTTGCTGTGGATAAACTAAACGAAGGCTGGGATGTGTTAAATTTATTTGATATCGTTAGGCTTGACAGTGGCGATAAAAAAAGCGTTGCGACGACAAAAGAAGCACAACTTATCGGGCGTGGGGCGAGATATTTTCCTTTTGGCGAAAATAAATTCAAACGAAAATTCGATGACGATTTAAAAAATCCGCTAAATATGCTTGAAAGGCTTAGTTATCACACGACAAACGATGTCGAATACATCGCAAATTTAAATAAATCTATGCAAGAAAATGGCTTATTTGTTGAGTTGCAAGAGCAAAAAATCATCTTAAAACCTACCAAAAAAGCAAACGAAATCACGGATAAATTTGATATATTTTATCTAAGCAATCAAAGACGTAAAAAGGACGTAAATTCACTGTTTGCAAGTTTTGAAAAAGAAAAAATAAAGCACGAAATAATGAGTTTAAATATAGGACTTTTTTCGGATGAAATTATAAATAAAGATATTTTTGACAAAGAAAATGCATCGCTTGATACAAAATTTAAAAACTCAAAAAAATTAAAAGATAATATAAAATTTGCGATTTTTCAAAAGGCTTTTAATAAAACAGGGCTCAAATTTGACAAAATTTCTGCAAATTTTGGCGTAAAAAGTAGATTTGAGTTTTACGAATATCTTTCAAATTTTGATTTCTTATTTGACGAAAATCAAATTTTTAATGCAAAAAATAGCCTTAGTATTTGTGAGTTTATACTAAAAAATTTACAAAATTTAATCACCAAAAAACAAGACGAATACGAAGTAAGTGATTTTGTAATCAAAAAACTCGAAAAATCTAATTTTAAAAATAGAGTTATTTTTAAACAAAATTGCAAAATAAATGACGCAAGAGAGTGGATGTATTACGATAAATACTCGTTTGATAGCCAACTTGAAAATAAATTTATCGAATTTATTGAAGCAAGAAAAATACAAATTGATGCTATTTTTAAAGAGTGGATAATTTTTCGAAACGACGGATTTAAAGAGTTTAAAATTTATGATAACAGAATTATAAATGGCGAAAAATCGCCGACTTATGGCATAGGATTTGAGCCTGATTTTGTATTTTTTGGTATAAAAAAAGATGAATATCAAAAATGTTTAGCGGATGAAAAATCCAAAATAAACAAGCCATTTTTAACGAATGAATATATTTTTGAGCCAAAAGGTGAGCATTTATCTGGTGAAAATGGACAAATCGGCATTGATGATTGGAAAGAAAAACTGCTTGATTTTTTAAGCAAAGATTATAAAAATGTAAAAGTTGTAGGATTTCCATTTTTTAATGAAAAAAATGGTGCAGTAAAAAGAGAATTTTTGCAAAAATTTGATAAGATTTTAAAATAAAAGTTTTTAAAAAGCCGTTTTAAAACGGCTTTTTACCATTTAAGTCCAACTTCAAACCAAACATTTGTGCCAGGATCGAAAACATTATATGTTTCATATTTTTCGACGATATATTTTTTATTTAAAATATTATTTATGTCTAAATTTGTAAAGAAATTAACATTTTTATATAAATTTTTAGAGTAATTAATCCTTACATCCCAAGTTGTGTGGCTTGGAATATTT
>CAMUNZ010000030.1 GCA_947090385.1 uncultured Campylobacter sp.
GAATTTACTCCATTTATCGGTGGAACTTTGAACGAACATCAATTGGGCTATAAAGAAGAACCTATTTTGGGTTTTACAATCGCTAGAAATTTAAATTCTTTTATAGAACAAGTTCAACTTGGTTTAGACGTTGTAAAAAATCAAGAATTTTCTTGGGAAACAGATAGCGATAGTTCAAAAACAGATATTTTCAGATATCATGTAAGTCTTGTTAAAGATGTTATAAATTTCAGTGAAAATACAAAATTTTATGGATTGGCTGGTATCGGTTATGAAGATTATACACATCAACTTCATGAAAAAAATGGCGACAATAAAGCAAAAGACGGATTTTTTGGTCAATATGGTCTTGGCTTGAAACATTTTTGGACAGACAATTTTGCTACAAAACTTGAAGCAAGAGATTTAATAAGATTTAATGACAGTTCTCATACATTAGTTTATAGTCTTGGATTTGGTGTAAATTTTGGTGGTGGTAAAAAAGCTCCTGTTGTTGGCGATAGTGATGGTGATGGCGTTTTAGACAATGTTGATTTGTGCCCAAATACTCCTAAAAATGTAGTTGTTGATGAACACGGTTGCGAAAAAGTTGTAAGTCTAAGACTTCAAGCAAATTTCAAAACAAACTCGACAGAAGTTACTCCTGCTTATAGAAATGAGATAAAAAAAGTAGCTGATGTAGTGATTGAAAATAAAAATTTTAAAATCATCTTAGAAGGTCACACAGATAGTAGTGGTGCAGCAGCTTACAATAAAAAACTTTCAGAAAAAAGAGCAAATGCTGTAAAAGATGTTTTGGTTGATATGGGTGTAGCTGATTTTAGAATTTCTACTGTTGGATATGGCGAAGAAAGACCTGTTGCTTCAAATAAAACAGCAGAAGGTAAAGCTCAAAATAGAAGAGTCGAAGCTAAATTTAGAAAATAAGCTTTTCTTTTTAGGCGAAATTTCGCCTAAAATTTATAATTTTTATTATGAAAAACGCTATTTTATTTGATATTGACGGCACTATTTTTGATTCCACAGATGCTATAGTAAATGCTTTTAAAACTTCTTTTAAATTTCATAAAAAAGAGAATTTCAACGAAGAAAAATTAAAAAAATTGATCGGTTATCCACTCGATATAATTTTTGAAAATTTAGGTGTTAAAATTGATGAAATTCCTAGTTTTATAGAAATTTATGCGCAAAAGTATCGTCAAATTTCAAAGTCACAAACACATTTTACAATCAATGCTAAAAGGGCTATAAAATTCGCTTTTGAATTTGCAAATTTGGGCATTGTTACTACAAAAAATTCAAATAGTACAAAAGATTTATTAAAGTATTTTGAAATTGTCAACTTTTTTAAAGTCGTAATCGGCAAAAATAATGTGGTAAATCCAAAACCAGATTCTGAGCCGATTTTGGCAGCTTTAAAAGATTTAGAATTTCAAAAAGCTTTTATGATTGGTGATACAAAACTTGATTTGATTGCCGCACAAAATGCAAAAATTACTCCGATTGCTGTAACATGCGGATATGGCGAGATTAGCGAGTTAAAAAAATATACAGATTTTATTTTTCCAGATGTTTTTGAGGCTGTGAAATTTATTAAAGAAAATTTTTATATTTAAAATTACCTTTTAGTAAAATTATCATTTTAACTAGAATTTTGAAACTAGTTTTAAGAAAAAGAAAGATAAAATCCACCGCAAATTTTTTTAAGGGGACAATATGAGTAAAAAAGTTATGAAAACAATGGATGGAAATGAAGCAGCGGCTTATGTTTCTTATGCTTTTACTGAAGTTGCTGGCATATATCCTATAACTCCGAGTTCGCCTATGGCAGATCATGTTGATATTTGGGCGAGTCAAGGCAAAAAAAATATTTTTGGTATGCCAGTGAAAGTTGTTGAAATGCAAAGTGAAGGCGGTGCCGCTGGAACTGTCCATGGATCGCTTCAGGCTGGGGCTTTAACTACGACTTATACTGCCGCTCAAGGACTTTTATTAAAAATTCCTAATTTATATAAAATTGCTGGTCAAATGCTTCCTGGAGTTGTGCATGTGGCTGCTAGATCGCTTGCTGCACAGGCTTTATCTATTTTTGGTGATCATCAAGACGTTTATTCTTGTAGGCAAACAGGATTTGCTATATTAGGAAGCGATAGCGTCCAAGAAGTTATGGATTTAGGTGGCATAGCACATCTTGCTGCGATCAAAGGGCGAGTTCCTTTTATGCATTTTTTTGATGGTTTTAGGACAAGTCACGAAATTCAAAAAATTGAAGTTATTGATTATGCTGAATTTGATAGATTAGTTGATAAAGACGCAATTCAGGCTTTTAGAGATAACGCCATGAATCCAGAACATCCAAAAACAAGAGGAACAGCGCAAAACGATGATATATATTTTCAAACAAGAGAATTAACAAATAAATTTTATGATGCTGTACCAGATATTGTTGCTGATTATATGAAAGAAATTTCAAAAATTACAGGTAGAGATTATAAACCGTTTAATTATTATGGAGATCCGCAAGCTACAAGAATTATATTTGCTATGGGTTCAGTCAATCAAACTATAGAAGAAGTTATTGATTATTTAAATGCAAAAGGTGAAAAAGTAGGTCTTGTAAAAGTTCATCTTTATAGACCGTTTAGCATAAAATATCTTTTTGACGTTTTACCAAAAAGTGTTGAAAAAGTTGCAGTTTTAGATAGGACAAAAGAGCCAGGAAGTATAGGTGAGCCTTTGTATTTAGATGTTAAAGCTGCATTTTATGATAGTGATTTAAATCCTGTTATAGTTGGTGGCAGATATGGTCTTAGTTCAAAAGATGTCGATCCTGCACAAATTATAGCTGTTTATGATGAATTAAAAAAAGATGAACCAAAACATGGATTTACTATCGGGATAGAAGACGATGTTAGTTTTAAATCTTTAAAAGTTGGTAAAAAAATATCTCTTGGTGATAAAGATGCAAAAGAGTGTTTGTTTTATGGGCTTGGCGCCGATGGAACAGTAGGAGCAAATAAAAATTCTATAAAAATAATAGGCGATAATACAGATATGTATGCACAAGCGTATTTTGCTTATGATTCTAAAAAATCTGGCGGCTATACAAGAAGCCATTTAAGATTTGGCAAAAAACCTATTAGATCTACTTATTTAGTTTCAAATCCTCATTTTGTAGCCTGTTCTGTTGCTGCATATTTAGATATTTACGATGTCATTGATGGAATTAGAGAAAATGGAACATTTTTATTAAATTCTATTTGGGACGAAAAAGAGACAATTGAAAAAATTCCAAATAAAGTAAAAAGAATTTTAGCGCAAAGAAAAGCTAAATTTTACATTTTAAATGCTACTAAATTAGCTTATGAAATCGGTCTTGGAAATCGCACAAATACAATTATGCAATCAGCATTTTTTAAACTTACAAATATTATTCCTTTTGATGAAGCTCAAAGATTGATGAAGGAATTTGCTAAAAAAACTTATGGCAAAAAAGGCGACAAAATAGTCGAAATGAATTACGCAGCTATTGATCGTGGCGCTGATGGATTGATTGAGATAAAAGTCGATTCTAGCTGGGCAAATTTAGAAGATGAGATAAAAACAGAACACGATAAATATAAAGGTAGCGATTTTATAGAAAAAGTTGTAAAACCAATAAATGCTGCAAGAGGTGATAGTTTGCCTGTGTCTGCATTTTTGGGGCATGAAGATGGAAGTTTTGAAGCTGGTAGCACACAATACGAAAAACGTGGCGTTGGCGTCATGGTTCCAAAATGGATAAAAGAAAATTGTATTCAATGTAATCAATGCGCTTTTGTTTGTCCTCATGCTGTAATTAGACCATTTTTATTAAACGAAACTGATGAAGCAAATGCTCCACAAAGCGTAAAAAATCATTTGCTTGATGCAAAAGGAAAAGAGTTAAAAGGCTTAAAATATAAAATTCAAGTAAGTCCGCTTGACTGCACCGGCTGTGAGCTTTGTGCGCAAAATTGCCCAAGCAAAGAAAAATCTCTTGTTATGGTTCCGCTTGAAGATGAAATTTCAAAAGGTGAGCAAGAAAATGCCGATTATTTGTTTAAAGAAGTTAGTTATAAAGCCGATTTGATGGGAAAAGATAGCGTGAAAGGTATAGGATTTGCCGAACCTTACTTTGAATTTCATGGTGCTTGTCCTGGGTGTGGTGAAACTCCTTATATAACTCTTGTAACTAGGCTTTTTGGTGATCATATGATGGTTGCTAATGCAACAGGCTGTAGCTCTATATATGGCGGTTCTGCTCCTTCTATGCCTTATAAAGCAGGTAAAAATGGAGAAGGTGTGGCTTGGACAAATTCTCTTTTTGAAGATAATGCTGAATTTGGTATGGGTATGGAAGTCGCAAAAGAGACATTAAGAAATCGCATCGAACACATCATGCTAACAACAAAAGATAAAGTGCCAAATTCTATCGCTGCTTTGTATAATGATTGGTTAGAAAATCGCAACAACTCTTCTAAAACAAGAGAAATTAGGGATAGACTTATTCCTCTTTTGAAAGAAAATGTTGATATTGAAGGCGTAAAAGAAATTTTAAGTCTTAAAAATTTTATATCAAGAAAATCTCAATGGATTTTTGGTGGCGACGGTTGGGCTTATGATATCGGTTATGGTGGTTTGGATCATGTTTTAGCAAGTGGCGAAAATGTGAATGTTTTAGTTCTTGATACAGAAGTTTATTCTAATACTGGCGGACAAAGTTCAAAATCTAGCCATGCAGGATCAGTTGCACAATTTACCGCTGGTGGAAAACCTGTTCAAAAGAAAGATTTAGGTTTTATAGCTACAACTTATCAAAATATTTTTGTCTCTCAGATAAATTCAAATGCAAGTCAAGCACAAGCTATAAAAGCGATTATTGCTGCAGAATCGTATGATGGACCAAGTTTAATTATATGTTATGCTCCTTGTATAGCACACGGAATTAAAGGCGGTTTATCTCATTCCGGAAATCAAGCGGCACTTGCTACAGAATGTGGATATTGGCCGACTTATATATTTGATCCAAGATTGATAAAAGAGGGAAAAAATCCATTTAAAATAACTTCAAAAGAGCCAAAATGGGATCTTTATGAAGAATTTTTAAATAACGAAGTAAGATATAATTCGCTTAAAAAATCAAATCCAGAACATGTAGTAGAATTATTTGCTAAAAATAAATTAGACGCACAAAGAAGATGGCGACAACTTAAACGTTTTGCAGAAGCTAGTTATTTGGACGAAATTTAATTCTTAGGGTTTATCCCTAAGAATTAATTATCTTGTAAAAACTTTTTTGACGATTTCGTAAGGTTTTGTAAATTTTTCATCTTTTACTGGGATTGAAACAAGCAGATTTGGGTCTATTATATAATAAAGCACTTCAATTTCAATTTTATGTGTTTCACTTACCACGTTTATCGGAAGTTCTTTTTCTTCAAAAGGTTTTATTCTTGTATCGCTTTTTAAACTAACCGCATTGTAAGATAACGATTGAAGTCCTTCTTTATCCACATAAGAAACAAATGCCTCATAACTTTGCAATGGCAAAATTTCTTCATTTGACGAATTATAATTTCTAACATTTACAACTATTTTTCGTCCGCTAAATCCTGTTGGAATTTTATGTGGTGTTAAATTTTTGATTTTTAAAACTTTTGTATCAAAATCAAAATTTACATTAATTCCATCCGTTCCTATCTCTGTATTTCTAATGCCAGCAAAAAAATGTGATTTTATCGTTCTCATTTTTGCTAATTCTGGTTCTAAACCAGGAGAAATTTTTTCTTCTTTAAAAGGTTTCATATGACAATTTGTGCAAAGTTGTTTATCTGCCATTTCGCTTCCAGTTTCATAATTTGTAAGTTTTGATTCTTTTGAATTTCCTTCGTGACAAACTAAACATAAATCATTTGTAACTCTAAAAAAATTTCTATGCTCAAGTTTATGAAATCCAATCCCTCTTTTTGAATCGCCAAAAGGACCAACGATCGTATCATTTCCGACCCAATTAAATTGCTCGTAACCGCTATTATTATTTTTTTTAGATATGCTATCGGCATTATGACAAATATAACAAGAAATTCCATTTTGGATATGCTTTGCTTTTAAAGCATTATCATTATTTATGCTTTCATCAGTGGTTACATTAAAAGCTTTTGCCAACATATAATCTTGCGATGTGTCTTTTATATCCAATCTTGGATTGTGGCATTTTCCGCATTCTACTAAAATTTGTTCATAAGGTTTATGAAGAGATCTGCTTATATAAGATACGCTTTCTTTATAAAGCTCGTTTTTGTCTTCATGAGATTGAGAATGCAATGAAGTCGACCAATCTTTATATTGTTCGACATGACAGCCTTTGCAATTTTCTGGGCTACTAAATTTTGGGATAACAAAAGTAGCATTTGCAAATAGATAAAACACAAAAGTTATACACACTAGTATAATTTTCATTTTTAATCCTTTTAAAAATTTGTAAAAATAACCGAGCATTCTATTTAAACAAAAATTAAAAAATAATAAAAATATATTTATAAAATTTCCAAAAAAGTTCTATAAAATTTTTGTTTTATTTTTTAAGTTATTTTGTTATAAAATCTTAAAATTTAAATTTGTAACAAGGTAAAAATAGTGATAAAAGTTCATTTTATAGGGATTGGTGGGATTGGTCTTTCTGCAATTGCAAAATTTTTAAAAGAGAAAAATTATGAAATTTCAGGTTCTGATTTAAATGAAAGTAAAATTATAAAAAATTTGCGAGAATCTGGCATAAAAGTCGATGTTCCACATAATCCAAAAAATATAACAAATCAAGATATTGTTATTTACTCTGCTGCGATAAAAAATGATAATATAGAATTAATAGAAGCAAAAAAAAGAGGCATAAAAATTTTATCTAGAAAAGAGGCTTTGCCACAAGTTTTGGAAGGAAAAAGAGTCTTTGCAATTGCTGGCGCTCATGGCAAAAGCACGACTTCTTCTATGCTTGCAAGCTTGATTGATTCAAGTATGATAATCGGCGCAATTTCGAAAGAATTTGGCTCAAATATGAAATATAAAGAGAATTTAAATGTAGTTTTTGAAGCCGATGAAAGCGATAGCAGTTTTTTAAACTCAAATCCATTTTTAGCCGTTGTTACAAATGCCGAGCCAGAACATATGGAACATTACGATTTTGATTTAGAAAAATTTTATTTGGCGTATAAAGGTTTTTTAGAAAGAGCAAAAATTCGCGTCATAAATGCAGAAGATGAATTTTTAGGATCTTTAAAAATGGATGCCATAAAACTTTATCCAAGCAAAGATATAAAAGACATAAAAGTAGTTTTAAGAGATTTTTTACCATATACAAGTTTTGTTTTAAAAGATTTAGGAAAATTTGAAGTTTTTGGGATTGGCGAACATATAGCAATAGACGCTAGTTTGGCTATTTTAGCTGCAAATTGCGAAGTCGGTCTTGAAAATATCAGAAAAGATCTTTTAAATTACAAAGGCATAAAAAAGCGTTTTGATCTGCTTTTTACATCGAAAAATTATGTTTTAATCGACGATTACGGACATCATCCAACTGAGATTAAAGCTACTTTAAAATCAGCAAAACAGTATGCAAAAATGCTTGGAATTTCAAAGATTACGGCTATTTGGCAACCACATAGATTTACCAGATTAAAAGCAAATTTGCAAGGTTTTAAAGATTGTTTTGATTGTGTTGATGATTTAGTGATTTTGCCAGTTTATGCGGCTGGAGAAGAGCCAAATGAGATAGATTTAAAAGAAGAATTTGCAAATAAAAATGTAGTTTTTACGGATTTTGTTCAAAGAGTTGGCGATGTAATCGAATTTAGCGATGATTTTGGTATCAAACACAGATTTGATGAAGGCATAGTTATAGGTTTTGGCGCTGGATCGATTTCCAATCAATTAAGGGGAATTGTATGAGAATTGTGGCTATTTTAGTTGCTGTTTTGGTTATATTTGTAGTTTTAACTATAAATGAAGATAAATTTTCAAAAAAAAATAAAATAGTATTTTTAAGCGTTATTTTTGGAGTTACGATTTTAGGATATTTTGCAAATTTTATGTTGAATTTAAATGATGATGAGAAAATAACAGAGAATTTTTTGCAAGGTAAAAATTTAAAATGTGACAATTATGATGTAAATGATACATATTTTAATTACTCTTTTGCGACTTCTTCTTTCATAGCAAAACCAGAATTTAAGCAATTTAGCGGAGTTATTTTAAAAACAAAAAGTTGTAAAATAGATGAATGAAATTTTTAACAAATTAGATTTAAACGATTATTTGCAAAAACTTTTTTCTTTGATGTCGCGCAAAAATTCAGTTTTTTTACAAGGCGATAGTAAAATTAATTATGAAAAAATTCTTGAATTTGCAAAATTTGATATAAAAATTTGCGAAAAAGTTGCAAATTTAGATGATGCTTTGATGAGACTTTCAAAGCAGGGTGTTTTACATATTAGTGAAATTTTCGAGTTTTCGAAGATAATAAATTATTTTTTATATTTAAAATCTTGCGAATTTAGCGGAATTTTAGCAACTTCGCTTATCAAAATTGAAATTCCAGATGAGATTATAAAAATTTCAAAAAGTTTTGATAAAAATGGTGAATTTAAAGATGAAATTGACGAAAGATTGATAAAATACAAAAATGCATACAAAATAAAAAAAGATGAAATTTCTTCGTTTTTAAAAAAAATAATTTATTCAAAAAATTTAACTTCTTATTTGGTTGATACACAAATTCATTTTATAAACGATGTTGAGACTTTGTTGCTTCGTGGCGGATTTAATCACGCTTTAAAAGGAAGTGTTATTGCAAGAAGTAGCAGTGGATATTTTTATGTTTTACCAGAAAACATAGCGAAATTAAAAGGCGAACAAGCCGAAATTTTAGATAAAATTTCTCAGATAAATTATGAAATTTGTAAAAATTTCAGTTTAATTTTAAGTAAAAATTTGCTGTTTTTAAAATTTATAAATAATAATTTTGATCAATTTGACGGGCTTATAAGCCGTGCAATTTTGATGAGAAATAACGATTTTGAACTAGTTTTAAGCGACAATTCAAAAGATATAAAAATCTCAAATTTTGCTCATCCGGCTTTAAAAAATCCAAAAAGTGTTAGCGTGGATTTTAAAGGGCAAGTTTTATTGATTACGGGCGTTAATGCCGGTGGAAAATCCATGCTTTTAAAATCTATTATGAGCGCTGTTTTGATGAGTAAATATCTTCTTCCTATGAAAATTTCATCTTCAAACTCAAAAATTGGCAATTTCAAAGAATTTGACGCGATTATAGAAGATCCACAAAATGTAAAAAATGATATATCCACTTTTGCTGGAAGAATGCTACATTTTTCAAAACTTTTCGGTCATAAAAATTTGCTTTTAGGAGTCGATGAAATCGAGCTTGGGACGGATTTTGAAGAAGCGGCTAGTTTATATAGCGTTTTGATAAATCAACTCAAAAAAGATGCAAAAATTATAATCACAACTCATCACAAGCGCCTTGCCATGCTTCTTTCTAAAAACGACGATGTTGAATTGATAGCTGCACTTTATGATGAAAAAGCATCTCTTCCAAAATATGAGTTTTTAAAAGGTACGATTGGCAAATCTTATGCTTTTGAAACTGCCGTTAGATACGGAATTCCAGCAAATTTGCCTGCGATTGCAAAAAAAGAGTATGGCGAGGATAAAGAAAATTTAAATATTGCAATTAGTAAAGCGATAAATTTAGAAAGCGAATTAAAACAAAAACTTGCGGATTTAAAAATAAAACAGGAAAATCTTGACAATTTATTTCAAAAAGCAAAAGATGAAAAAGATAAATTTGATGAAAATGTAAAAAATACAATTTCAAAACTGGAATTTGATTTTTATAAAGCGATAAATGAGGCAAAAAGAGGAATTAATTTAAAAAATACAAAAGAGAAACAACAAAGTTTAAATCTTGCAAATGATTTGCACAAAAATATAAAAAAGCCTGAAATTTCAAATGAAAAGATTGATTTTAAAGTCGGTGATTTTGTGAAATATGGTTCGATTAAGGGCGAAATTGTCGCGATAAATAAAAATGAAGCTACAATTGAAAGTCAAGGTTTAAAACTTAGAGTTGGTTTAAAATTGTTAAAAAGAAGCACAAATTTATCAAAAATTTCGCCAAAAACTTCTATAAACGTAGAAAAACCAAAACAGGCGAATGTGATTTTGGATCTTCACGGATTAAGAAGCGAAGAAGCTATCGAAAAACTTGATAAATTTATCTCAGATAGTTTGATTTTGGGATTTGATGAGGTTATCATAAAGCATGGAATTGGCACCAGAAAATTAGCATTTGCTGTTAAAAATTTTTTAAAAAATCACAAAAGCGTTAAAGAAATACGCGACGGGACTCCAAGCGAAGGCGGTTTTGGAAGTAAAATTGTAAAATTTTAGGAATTTTTATGGCAAAAGTTTTGATTTTAAGTGGCGCAGGACTTAGCGCTCCAAGCGGTTTGAAAACTTTCAGAGGAAATGGCGGACTTTGGGAGAATTACGATATTATGGAGGTTTGTTCAGTTCAAGGATATATTAAAAATCCAAAATTAGTCCATAAATTTTATGACGAAAGAAGAGTACAACTTAAAAAAGTTTTACCAAATAAAGCACATTTTTGTATCGCAAAAATAAAAGAAAAATTTGGCAATGAAATTTGTGTTATGACGCAAAATATCGATGATTTGCTTGAAAGGGCAAATTGCAAGGATGTGATTCATCTGCATGGATTTTTACCAAATTTACGTTGCAAAAGTTGCGGAAAAACTTTTTACGTAGGTTATGAAAGTCAAGAAAACAAAATTTGTCCATTTTGCAAAAGTGCAAAAATTCGCCATGATGTTGTTATGTTTGGTGAAATAGCGCCAAATTATTCTTTACTTTATAATGAACTTTCAAAAGCTAATTTATTTATAGCTATCGGGACAAGTGGCGAAGTTTTGGATGTGGGAAAATTTGCAAAAATAGTTGGAAATTCTATTTTAAATAATTACGAAAAAAGCTTTATGGATTTTTATTTTGACAAGGTTTATTTAGAAAGTTGTGAAACTGCCTTGCCAAAAATTTGTAAAGATATTGAAAATTTTTTAGTTTAATTTATTTAAAATTTCGATTTTTTCTATTTTATCGCCAACTTTTATAGAATCTAAAACTTTTAAACTTTCATCATCAATCAATTTTCCAAAAACTGTATGAACACCATCTAAATGGCTTTGTGGCGAATGACATATAAAAAATTGACTTCCACCTGTATCTCGTCCAGCGTGCGCCATAGATAAACTTCCTCTTTCGTGAAGTTTTTTCTCGCCTTGACATTCGCATTTTATCCTCCATCCAGGTCCGCCGGTCCCGTTTCCTTTTGGACAACCGCCTTGAATTACAAAATTCGGAATTACTCTATGAAAAGTTAATCCATTGTAAAATCCTTCTTTTGCTAGAAATGCGAAATTTGCGACTGTTTGTGGTGCATCATCATAAAAAAGTTTCGCATTCATAATGCCTTTTTGAGTATAAATTTTTGCAAATTTATACTCTTTTATATAATCTCCTAACTCATATGTTTTTAACGGTTCAAAATTCATTTTTAAAATCCTTTTATTTAAAAAATTTAAAAGGCTAGATATTACCATTTTAAAAATAAAAAGTGAAATTTCAAAATTTTAAGTTATAATTCAATTTTTAGGAAATAGGTATGCCAGATTACGAAATTTTAGAAATTTTATCGGATAAAAAAGTGCTTTGTTTAGAAGATGAGCCTTTAATTTTAAAAAATATTTGTGAAACTTTAAAATTATTTTTTGGTGAAGTTGTCGGCGTAAAAGATGGACTTGACGCACTTGATAAGGCTTTAAGTAATTATTATGATGTATTTATTTTTGATATTGTTGTTCCAAAAATTGATGGATTAGACATAATCAGGCAAATTAGAAAAAAAAATATAAAAAGTCCGATAATTATAATTTCGAGTTACACTTCACAGGAGTATTTATGGCGAGCAATAGATTTAAAAATCACAAAATTTTTGCAAAAACCTTATGATAGAGGTGCACTTTTAAAAGCATTAGAATGCGCAAGTTTAGAACTTACGGATAATAATTTACTTTTAGATATAGCAAAAAATTTAAAATATGATTTTCAAAAAAAGATAGTTTATAAAAACGGCGTTGCTTCTTGTCATCTTTCGAAAAACGAAAGCAGGCTTTTTGAATATTTTTTAAACAATAAAAATAAAAATATTACTTATGACGAATTGTTTGATTATATGTGGGAATTTGGTGAGCCATCGAAAGACGCTGTAAAAACTATAATAAAAGAAATTCGCAAAAAAACAAATAAAGATATAATCAAAAATTTGTATGGAATTGGTTATTTGTATGAAATATAAATTTAAAATTATTGCAAGTTTATTTATTGTTTTATATTTTGCAATTTTGGCTTTAATTTTTAATTTTGATAGAGAACTAGCGATCAAAGATGCGAAAAAAGAGGCTTATAAAACTCTTGAAACTATGAACGCAATAAGAGAATATATTTCGCAAATTCAACGTCCTTTAATCGATGAATTAAAACAAAAAGGAGTTTTAGATAAAAATTTTTTTGATCCTAGAATTCTTTCTTCTTCGTATATTACAAATGAAATTTACAAAATTCAGTTATCAAAAAATTCAAATTATGATTATAAAATAATCGCATTTAATCCGCTAAATCCGCAAAATTCGGGTAATGAATTTGAAAATAAAATTTTGCAAGGTTTTATAAATGAAGATTACGATGAATATTCTAAATTAATAAAAGATAACGGTAAAACTTGCGTTTTAGTATCTTTGCCGATTAAAAATAATTTATCTTGTGTAAATTGTCATAATTCAAAAATTGCACCAAAAAGAGTGCTAGAAAAATACGGAAATTTTAAAGATTTAAAAGCAAAAGATGGCGAAATAATTGCCATGATTTATTCTAAAATTCCAGTAATTTATAATCTTAAAGAGTTTATTTTTAATGCCATTGTTATGTTTATTATTTTTTTAGTTTTGTTATTTTTTGTTTTTAAAATTCATCAAAAAGCAACTAAAATAAAAGAGCAAAACGAGCTTTTGATGATACATCAATCTCGTCTTGCTTCAATGGGTCAGATGATTGAAAATATCTCTCATCAATGGAAAACTCCACTTGCGCAAATCGGATCAAATATCGTAAATTTATATCTTTATAATGAAAAAAATAAACTAACAAAAGAAAAATTAAGACAAGATTTAAACGAGGCACAAAAACAGATAAAATTTATGTCAAATACGATAGACGATTTTAAAAATTTTTTCGATCCAAAAATGCCAGATAGATATTTTTCTAGCAAAGAAACGATTGTTTTGGCTTGTAAGATTTTAGATGATTATTTTAAAAAATATCAAATCGATGTGAAATTTGAGATTAAAGATGATTTTACACATTATGGAAAAATAAACGAAATTGCTCAAATTTTGATAAATATTTTAAATAACGCAAAAGAAGCATTTGATAAAATTTCTAATCGAGAAAAAATCATAAAAATTTCATCGTTTGTAGATGAAAATTCTAAATTTATAACCA
>CAMUNZ010000031.1 GCA_947090385.1 uncultured Campylobacter sp.
TTTGTTACATTTGATTGTAAAAAATATTATCGTTTTATGAAAATTTGAATTATCACGTTGTAACATAATGAAAATTTTTTAAGGAGATTGCAATGGAATTCTTGCAACTTTTACTGGTTTTAGTGGCGGTTTTACTTATCATATGTAAGCCTAAATTTGAAAAACTTGCGTTTGGTTTAGTAGCTTTTTCTTGGCTTTTTATGATTTATTTTTATGTAGGGCACAAATCAGCAGCTCTGCTTACAATAATGAATTTATAGGAGTTTGAAATGGACGAGATAAAAAAAACAAAATTATTTTACGTTCTTATGTGTTTGGCTGGGTTTTTAATAATCCTTTTGCCTGTTGGGATAGCAAATTTTTATTTCGGTTATGTTTTAAAAGATAGCCCTTGTACGCTTTGTTGGGGACAAAGAGAAGCTATGGTGTTTATCGGTGTTTTGGCACTTTTTATCGTAAGATATGGAATGAAAGCTAAATATTTAGCGATGCTTTTAATCGTTACAGCATTTGGTTTGTGGCAAAGCTTTGCACATTATGGCAACCACGCTCATAGAGACTTAGATCAAGGTTTTGGTTTGGCTGTTTTTGGAATCCACACCTATTTTTGGGCTGAAGTTGTATTTTGGGTGGTCATTTTACTGCTTGGAATTATGCTATTTTTTGCACCAAAATTTAGTTCATTTGACAAAGAAATGGAAGGCAAAACTTACAGAAATTTAAGCAAACCTATGTTTGTGGCGTTTGTAATATCTGCGTTTGTGATAGCCTCAAATGTATTTCAAGCCTTTGTAAGCACGGGAATTGCGCCATATTACGGACAAGGCGATCCGGTGAGATTTACGCTTGATAAAAAATACATCATTTGGGACGATAACGGATACAAAAATCACTTTAAAACCATATCATTTTTGGGAAAAAGAGACGTTAAAGCCCCTGACTACGCCTTTGCACCGGCTACAAAACTTGGCATAAATTTTGACAACGATTCACAAAACTCACCAATTGCAGCTGATGAGAGTTTAAGCATAAAATCGCAGCAAGTCATCAAATTTGATAAACCGATAAATACGCTTGATTTTATTGACGGCGAATTTGTGGCAAGTTCGAAATGGAACGCTTATTTTATGGATGAAAATTTCAAAATAAAAAGTTCATTTGAGTTAGATCCACTCTTTTCAGCAACGATTGATCCGATTATTTCTATAAATAAAATAGATGAAAGAATATTTATTTTGATGGGCTCAAATAAAACATTTTTAAAATTTGCAAAAAATGAAAATGCCGATGAGGCTTTACAATATGCCGATTTTATAAAAGGAAATGATAAATTTGAAGGTCAAGGCGATGGTCTTGGACGCGGTAGAATAGATACAGTTAGAGCTAAATTTCATCATATCGCAAGTATGACAAATGATGGAAAATATCTTTATATCGCAACAGTTCCAAACAATAAAGACAAAAAGAAATTTATCATTTCAAAAATTTTGATGAAAGATATGACATTAAGTGGCGAATTTACACCAAGTGCGATGTTGAAACAAAACGCTAGTTTGGGAGAATTATATATTACTTCAATGATGTATTTTGAAGGTAAAATTTATGCGCTTAGCAAAAATCATAATGTAATAATGCAAATCGATCCGTTAAATGAAGAAGTTCAAAAAACTATTTCATATCCGAGTGAGATAAAAAATGCAAGAAGTATTTTTGTAAAAAATGATGAAATTTTTATTTTATCTTACCAAGATGATAAAAATATTTTGTTTAATGTAAGCGGACTTTAATATAAATTTTGTGGAAGATTTTTATCTTTCACAAAACTACTGTAAAAAATATTAATTCATCGAAGGAAAATTTATGGATGGAAAAACAAAAACGCAAGGCGAAAAAACTATAAATTTAGCAAAAGAAATTTTAGAAAAAAGCGACCGTCCTTTAAAAATCTCTGAAATTTATAAAAAAGCTATGAATTTGGGGCTTTTAGATGATTTAAAATTAAAAGGCAAAACTCCTGATTCTACTTTTGGGGCTTATATTTATAGAGATATGAAAAATAATGGTGACAACTCCATTTTTGAAGTTGTTATGTTTGCACCTGTAAAATTACTAAAACTAAAAAATCAAAATTTCAAAAAAGGTGTAGAAATTCCGCAAGAAATCGAGAAAAAGACGAAATTTAGCGAACTTGATTTACATCCGCTTCTTGTAAAATTTATCTACGAAAATGAGAGTTTTGATGCGTATTCTAAAACCATTTTTCATCAAAAAAGTCAAAAAACTCAAAAAAGCTACGATAAATGGCTTTATCCTGATATTGTTGGTGTGAAATTTGAGAAATTTAGCAAAACAACGCGTGATTTTATGGAAAAATTTAATCAAACTAGGATGAAAATTTTCTCTTTTGAGATAAAAAAAGAGATTTTGGTTTCAAATTTTAGAGAGTATTATTTTCAAGCTGTGAGTAATTCAAGCTGGGCAAATGAAGGATATTTGGTGGCTTTAAATATCAATGAAAGCAACGACGAATTAATGGGTCTAATCGCAAAATCATCACTTAGTTTTGGCATTGGAGTTATAAGTCTTGATAGTAACAACTTAGCGCAAAGCAAAATTTTAGCTTCAGCAAAATTTAAAGAGAGTTTGGATTTAAATATTTTAGATGAATTATCCAGTAAAAACGGCGATTTTGAAAAATTTATAAAAACAATCCGCGATTTTGATATCGACAACGAAAGCAGATTTAAAAATGAATTTGATGAAGTTTTAGAAGATGAAGATATGGAAAATTATATAAAAAGCAAAGGTATAAAATAATCATTTGATAAATTTGCGTCATAGCAAAAACTACAACGCAAAATAAAACTATCTTTTTAAAAGATATTGAGCTAAATTATCAAATATTTTTTTAGGTTTAGCATTTGGATAAATTTCAAATATCTCGCCTTTTTCATTTTGCAATATCAAAATGCCGTCAATTTCTAAATTTTCGATTATGTACATATCATTTGGAAAATTTTTGTTTAATTTTCTTTCTTCTAATGTCGCGTCTGCTGCGTCCAATCTTTTATGATCGCTTACGCCTAAAAGTTCAAATCCATATGCTGATATTGCTCCGTATTTTTTTGCGTATTTTTTAAATTCATCTGCAAATTTTATGCCCATTAAATTTTCCGCTTCGGATATTTTGGCCTCATTTACTTCGCCTAATGATCTTAAATTTTTAAGATTTTTTATAATTTCTAATATTTCCATTTTTTTCCTTTTAAACATTTTCTGCGCGATTTTCCCAATGCTGCGCTCGCTCTTTGCCAAATGCCACTCTATCTATCTCGCTTTCTTTGTTTTTATCGTGAAGTATAGTATCATTTCCACATTTATGATGTTCCGCATTTGTTAATTCTGCTAATGATCCATCTGATTTTTGACCGATATGATGAAGTTCTATCGGTTTTCCTTCTTTATCAAGAGGCGCCTTGCCTTCTTGCATACGCTCTTTATTTGTCCTTGCAAATTCATCTTTTTGTTCCATATTTATGTCGGATTTTATCAAACATTTTTTACCATTTATATCGGCTTCTACAAGATTTGCTTTTTTATAAATTTCAGCTTCTTCTTTAGAACTAATGGCATCTATTATCTCTTTTGACCAGCCAGTTTCTTTTTGAAGTTTTTCTTTATCTGTATTTGTTAAAGGAGTTTTTATCTGAGGTTTATCTATATCTATGTTTTTATCTATTTTTATATCTTTTAAAATATTTGGTTTTGCTATTTCATTTGCCACAATTTTTTCGAGCATTATATATCTCCTTTTTGCATAAATTTATTCCATACATAAGGCAAAGCATTTAAAATTTTATGTCTTAAGCCGATTTCATTTATTACGCATTGAATTATTAAATTTTGGTAAATTTTTAACTCTTTTTCTATTTTTAAATTCGTGGCTACTGCTTTTGATAAATCGGCGATATCTTCTACCTCGTATGCGGCGTTTTTTACGGCTTCGTTTGCATTTTTAAATAGTTCAGTTACGATAGGACGGATATTTTTTATATCTTTTGGTAACTCTTTTTGTTTTGCTAATTTAAAAATTTGTGTTTTGATGCTTGATTTAATCGGTGAATTTAACACCTCATCTTTAAGTTCGTTTAAATCAATTTCAATGTTTTCATTTATAAAATGAGATAAAAGTGCTTTTATAAGTTTTATTTTTAATTCTTCATTTACCACGTTTTTGTAATTTAAATTTTCAGGTTTTTGAAATTTTTTTTCTTTTGTTTCGCATTTATCTATTTTGCATAATACCGCTTCTATCCAATCGTTTTGATAAACGGCTGCTACACCTTTTGGAAATTTAACGATATCTGCTATTTGTTCGCCGTTTAATCCCGCTGCTTTGCCGATCAATTCTCTATCGCTAAAATCAGGCGTTCGCATTATTATTTTTGTATTTGTGTTGCGAATTACTGACATATCTAATAATCCAGGTGATTGATCGGCTATGATAAATCCTTCGCCGTAAGTTCTCATTTCAGCGATTGAATTTGCAAGCATTTCGACAGATTTTACTAATAAATTTGAGTTTTCGTTTGATTGTTCGGTTGAAGTTTTTTTAAGAAGATTATGTGCTTCTTCTAAAACACATATATGTTTTAAATCTGAGTTTATATCTGCTTGCTGCATTCTATATTCGCTTAATTTCATTACCAAAATTCCCATAATCAAGGCTTTTGTTTCGATAGATCCAACTCTGCTTAAATCAACTATGACATTTTGATCAAAAATTTCATCATCATTTATATCATTATTTGAAAAAATAATTCCGTTAATTCCATTTGTAAGGCTTTCTAATCTAGTTACCAATGCGCCTTTGTAATTGCCTTTATTTTCATCTGAATATTCAGAATCGTTTATTATTTCTGTTACATTTTGCATTACATCGGCGAAATTTGGAAAAATTCTTTCGTCTATATCGTTTTTTGATGTGGTAAGATCCCAACTAGCATCTTTATAAGATTTTTCTATCGCTTTTTTAAGCACAGTAGGCATCGCCGCATACATAGGCCAACAAACATTAAATATATCAACTAATCTATCAAGATGTTCTAATACATGGATATTTTTGTTAAATTTAAAAGGATTTATGCGCAAAATCGGAGTTAAATTTGGATTTGTTCCATATATTTTTGCGTCTTCTAGTATATGTTTATATTCGCCTTTTGCTGGTTCAATTACTAGAAATTTGATATCTTTTTGTTTTGCTTCGTTTAATATTTTATATATTGTATTTGATTTGCCACTTCCTGTTGCACCCGTGATAAATGTATGACTGCTAAGGCTATTTAAGTCTAAATTTACAGAATTTTCATAAATTTTTCCCATATGATAGATTTTTCCAAGCTCTATATTTTTGCCGTTTTTGTTTTCGCTTATGACTTCTCTGCCAAAACTTGCTAAATTTTTCACTCCAAGTCCGGCTACGCTTTTTTCTGGAAATCCAGCTTGTATAGCTAACTCTTTACTTGTCACAAAAGATGAACTTTGGACTTCTTGATTTTCTAGTTTTATCAAAGGATGACAAAATTTTCTTACATAATCTTTTGCATTTTCTAAATTTTCGCCTTTCCAAGTTGTTATGGATGAGTTTTCGATGCTTGATTTTTCTCCTCTTATTGTGGATTGATAAGATATGGCTAAGGCTTTTGAATCTGTCTCGTTGTCGGCTATTGCATATGTTGCGACATTCCACATGCCGATATCATTTGCATTTTGCAAACGCTCCAACTGAAGATCTATTTTTTTTAAAATTTCACTTATAACTTTATTTTCAAATTTAATCTGTATTGATTTTGAATTACCTTTTGTATCGGTGTTTGAATTTCCTTTTGTGCTAGAAGTCGTATTCGTTTCCCCATTTGTAAAAGATTTTCCATATGATTTGCTATGATTTTCGCTATTGCTATAAGTCGATGATTCGCTTTTGCTATAACTACTGGCAATTTTGTTATCAGACACAAGATTAACAAATGAACTAAAAATATTAGATATGCCTCCAGCTCTAGCGTAATTTGTATTGCTTCCAGAAGTTTTTGATTTACTAGTAGAAGTTGTATCGGTCATGCTTAAAGTATTTGTAATGCTTGTATTTATAGCTTTTGATATACTTTCTGAATAGCTTTTTGATGCACTTACGCTTTCATTTTCTCCAAATGTTAATTCCATGCTTTCAAAAGGTTTTATAAATGAGTATAAATTTTCATATTCTCTTTTTAAATTTAGAAGTTTATCGTTTGAAATCGGATCGGCTACTATAACCAACGAATATTTTTCTCCTTGCATAGCGTCTATAACTTTTTCAAGCCCTTGTATGAATTTAAACTCAGAAGAATTTTTAGCTCTTAATCCAGCAACTCCCGTGACGATAGAAATACTTTTGCTTTGATTTGTTTGTTTGCTTCTTTCAAATATATCTTTTTCAAGCTCCATTAAATCATTTTTACTTAAAGTTATAGCCGCTTTATTTTGCATATCTTCATATTTTTTAAATACTATGCCTGGAAAATTACCATTTAAACTTTTATAAAGCACATCGTGAGCTTGACTTGCATTTTCATTAAAATTTTTTACTCCTATGTAATAATTTATTTTATTTTTATTGCTATCTATTATAAATACCAAAGACGCCCCCACAGATGCTACAGCTTGAAATACGCTTATAAGCTTATCTCTTGTATCTTCTTTTTTATCAAATACAAATTGTTCAAGTTTGTAAAATCTAGAAATTTTATTTAAATTGGCATTTTTTATATCATCGTTTGCAGGCATTACTCGATATTGTTCTAAATTTGCAAGATATTTTTTGTTTATTATATTATCTGTCATCTCAAGAGATAAAGATAGATCATTTTCTTTATAATTGGTTAAATTTGTCATTAATTTCTCCTATATCGATGCAAATACAAGCGCTATCAATGCAGCGACAGTACCAACTGCTATATAAATAAATGTATTATCTTTTTTATTTTGCATTGATTCTTTATTTGCTTTGTTTTCGGCTTTTTTCTTATTTTCTTCACCAAATAAAAAATCTGCCATTTTTATAAGATGAGTTATGCGTTCTTTTGAAAAATTGTTTCTTAATTTTCCTACTTGATTGCTATAATAATCGTTATCCCAATTTTTAACAAAATCATCTAAAATTTCACCATCATGAGCCATAAAAAGTTTGTTTTTATCTATGCCGTTTTCAAAACAATATTTTAAATTTTCATTTATTTTTTCAGGAGTTGGACGCCTTGAAAAAATCGTGAAAAATATACTTTTTATCTCTCCTATATCTTGTTTTTTAACGCTATTTTTTAAAGCATCTAAAATCATGTTGAACTCCTTATATTTCTAAAACTTTATTGAGTTTTGCTTCAAAGCTTTCTATCCATTTTATTTTTTCGTTTTCTGACTCCATATTTCTTTTAAATTCTTCTTTATTTTTCAAAAGTTTTTCGTTTTCTTCTACTTTGTTTAATATTATTTTGTCCAATTTTTTTATTTTTTTGCCAAAATAGTTTTTAAATTTTTCTACTTTATCACTTGCTTCGCCTTTTATGCCATCTATTTCTTTATCAAAATTTATTTGAATTTTAGCAAGAAATTCATCACAAAATTTTTCGGCATTAAAAACATCTTTTGTTCTAGTGCCCCAATGTTCTTCGTATTCATCATCAAGCCAAGTCCAAGGTTTATACCAAGCTTTATTTTTATTTCCTGATGTACTTATAAGATAATTTTCTGATATTACTTCTTTAAATTCAAAAATAATTGCATTTTCGTTAAAATCAGTAGATATTAAAGAACCTATAGAAATTTCACCTCCAAAATTTTCATCAAAGCTAGAATTATCGGATACTAATGAACTTACATAATTTTGATATTCATCAAACATGGCTTTTATATCTTTTAAAAGTCCTTCGTTTATTTTATCTTGTATTTCTCCTAAAAATTGCATTCTAAAATGTTCTAATTCGTCTTTAACATTTTTCATAAATTTTCTAGCATCTTTTATATTCATTTCGTTTTCGTTGCTTGATAAATTGGATATAAGTTTGCTTAATTCTGCCGATCTTTTATCTAAATAAAGATTTATATCTTTATTAAAATCAAATTTGTTAATTCTATCTTGCATAGCTTCTGCTTTGTGTCCGTTTTGTATATCTTTTTTAATAGCTTCTAGTGTTTTAGTAGTATTTTCTATATTTTTTTCGTTTTTGCTTATTTCTTTCATGCTATTTACTTTTATTTTTTTAGTTTCCATAAAACCCTTAAATGATTGAACGCAGAGTTTGATTTTTTGTCTTATGGCGTATTTTTCTACGTATTCGTTTATAGCTATTTCAAGTGCTGGCACACCGCTGCAAATATCTGCAAATGCTAATTTGTCGCCTTTTTCTAAAACTTCTTTTTCAAGCACTTCAAGTTTTTTAAATCCTTCTTGCGATAATGGAGAAAATTTATGAAGATGTCTTTCTTCTTGTTCGATAAATCTTTTTGGTTTGATATCTAAAAAGTCTTGATCGTCATCTGACAAATTTGTTTTTCCATTTTGTTTTAATCTTATAAGTCTTGAAAGAAAAGCTGAAACAGGGAATATTTTTGGTTCTTCTATACCGTTTCTTTTTAAATACTCTTTTAAATTTTTTATAGCTTTTTTAGCATTTCCATCCTTTTTTGGATCTAAAGCATCAACTTTGTTTAAAACAAATATAAATCTATCTTTTGATTGAATTCCTGATTCTTTTATCTTGCTGGCTATCTCTTTAAGTAACATTTGATCGTCATTTACTTGAAGTTGTGTCGCATTAAGCACGTATAATATCATAGGTTTATAAGCTCTGTTTATTAATTCGTATGTGTGTGCTTTGTGAGTTTCATCTGTGCTATTATTTGGTCCAGGAGTATCGCTTAAAACTACTTTTAGACCATATTCGTTTATATTTGGTATATTTCCAAATATTTTTAAATCAGATACATTTTTATCGCTATTTAAATTTTCTAAAATTTCAGGAGTGGCGATTTTATCGTCACAAATAAAATTATCATCTTTATCTTTTGCGCTTACCCTAAATTCATGTTTAGTTTTGTCATTGTAAATTTTAGCTACTATTGCTGTAGTTGCTTCATTTCTAGCTGGCAATAAATCTTCATGAAGTATTGCATTTAGCAATGTTGATTTACCAGAACTCATAGTCGCTATTATGCCTATTTCTTCTTCATCTCCTAATGCATTTTCAAATTCTTTTTTTATTTTGTCTGTTTTTAACTCATCATATGGAGAATTTTCTTGCATATATTTAAAAAGTTTTTTTAGATCTTTTATCCTTTCTCCAGATGATTTGACATTTATATCTTTTTGTATAAGATTTATATTTATATTTTTATTTTTTTGACAAAATTCTTTTTTTGCATCAAATAAATCTTTATAATCAGATGGCAAACCAAAAAATTCTACTTCATATTTGTCGTCGTTTTCACTTTCGTACAAACTACTAAAAAAATCACCAATCCAATCTTGTAAAAAAGTTTTATTTGGATCACCTAAACATTTTAAAAATGCATCATCTTTAGTCGCATCATGTCCGTTTATCTCGCATTTAATTTTTTCCAAAAATGGATTGCATTCTAAATATACTTTTGTCATTTTTTCTCCTTTGTTTTATCGACAATTTTTTCTATGATATGGAAATTTGTGTTTTTTAAAGCATTTTCTATCTGCTCTTTGCTGTATTTTTTTGTGCCTATTTTAATGTTTTTAATTTCGTTTTGTTGATTTTCTTCGTCTTTGAAAAATTTTTTAAAAAATATATAAAAATCATCTTCTTCATCTTCGCTAAATTCATCGGATTTGCCTTCTAATGCCATTTTAAATAACCTTGTAGCTTTTGCTGATGTTGTGATTATCGTTGGATTTTTAAAACCCGCTTTTTCTATAAAAATTTTTACTTTTTTTAAAATTTCATCGATATCACCATCTTTTTTATTTATCGTATCAATTTTATTTAAGACAAACAATATTTCAATATTTTTATTTTTCGTGATTTTATAAATTTGTTGTAAAAGCTCAAGTGAGTCGCAAGTGCCGATATACATGGCATTTATAAGAAATATAACGCAATCTAAATTCATATTTTCTAAAAATTGTATTGTTGTTTTTTTATGTTCTTCATTTGATGAAAAATTTGTTCCAGGAGTTGCATGTACGACTACGATTTTATCATCATTATAAATATTTTTTAAATTTTCTTCAAAAATTATCCTATCTATTTTATCATCGTCGTTCCATTTTTTAGCTATATCTTTATTTACTGAAATTTTTGTATGTTTTATTTGATTTTTATAAAAAGATATGCCGTTTATATTATCTAAATTGTCGTTATCGTAAATAGAAGTTATTTTTGCTGTGCAGGCTTGTTGCGTTTCTGGAAATATCTCATTTCCAATAAGTGCATTTATAAAAGTAGATTTTCCAGAACTCATAGTTGAAACGATTGCTATATGTTTTTGTTTTAGTAAGTTATATCTTAAAATTTGTAAAATTGTGTTAGAAATATGATTTATACTTTGTTTTAAACAAGGTATATTTTTCGTGTTTTTGCAATGAAAATATATATTTTTTAAATTGTTATGTTTTAACATATAAAAAAATTCTTGAAACCATTTTATTACATTTGTTTGTAAATTAAAATCTTTTTGAAATTTTTCCAACCAAGTATTTACATCAAAATCGTTTTGCAACGATAATAAAAATACGCTTTCTAATATCAAAGGATAAATAAAAACGCATCCTTTTACTTTTTTAGTTAAAATTTTGCAGTTTTTTGCTTGCAAGGGTTCTTTGATTTTTAACGTTTGTTTTAAATTTCTTGCATATTCTTCAAAATATTTTTCGTTTTTTAAATCTTTTGTTAATTTTAAAAACAAAAGATAATACGCTATTTTATATTTATCGTGATTAAGTTTTATATATTTATGTCTAGCAAGTCTAAAAGCGTTTAAGACTTTTAAAATATCATCGCGCTTAAAATTTTCATCCATGTTTTGCCGTCCTTTTTATATTATTGCTAAAAAATATCTAAATTATTATATTTTAAAAAATATTATTTATTTTTTAAAATATAAAATTATTTTTATAAAATTTTATTTGCAAATAATAAGATATGTTAAAATACGATTTAAATTTTCGCTAAAGGATGAAATTTGCTTGATTTTTTTGAAATTTTAAAAAATATCGATTGGATGCCATTTTATATTTCTCTAAAACTCTCTTTTATAGCTACTTTTTTACTGTTTTTCATAGCGATGCCACTTGCTTATATATTTGCTTATAAAAAAATTCGTTTTAAACCGATTTTTGAAACTTTTTTTTCTTTGCCTCTTGTTTTGCCGCCATCAGTTTTGGGATTTTATATTTTGATTTTTTTGTCTCCTTACTCATTTTTAGGTAATTTTTTAGATAAAAATTTTGACATTAGACTTGTTTTTAATTTTGCAGGTTTGGTGATTGCTAGTGTTATTTACTCTTTTCCTTTTATGTTTTCTCCACTTCTTGGTGGATTTAAAAGCGTTAATCAAAATTTAATAAACGCAAGTTTTTCTCTTGGAAAAGGCGAGATAAAAACGCTTTTTTATGTGATACTTCCAGCCATCAAACCTGCTTTGATGAGTGCTATTATCATTAGTTTTGCTCACACTATGGGAGAATTTGGCGTTGTTTTGATGATTGGCGGATCTCTTGAAGGCGAGACAAAAGTAGCAAGTATTGCGATTTATGATAGTGTTGAATTATTGGATTATTCAAAAGCGCATATTTATTCTGCAGTTATGCTTGTATTCAGTTTTGTTGTGCTTTTTTTAGTTATTTTTTTTAATCATAAAAAAATGGTGTAACTATAAGCCGAGTTCTGTTTTTAGCGATCATTTATCTCAATCAAATTTTGCAAAATGATTTTAGCGATAGGTTTAAAATTAAAACAAAAACCATCCTATCTTGCTACAGATTGGGTTTGCAATGCCATTTATATCGCTATAAATGCGGTGAGCTTTTACCTCGCCTTTTCACCTTTACCATCTAAATGGAAGTTTGTTTTCTGTTGCACTTTCCCTAAGATTACTCTTGGTGTCCGTTAGACACAATCTTGTTTTAAAGTAGCCCGGACTTTCCTCTACAAAGTAGCGATCGCTTGTTACACCAAGGTTCGGATTTTACAAAAACAAAATTAAAATTTTATAAAATTTATTGTAGAATTGCCATTTTTTTAAGGAGAGAAAAATGAACAACATTCACAAAATTTGTCATCCTTTAATCGAACATAAATTATCGATTTTACGCGACATAAAAACAGATCCGTTTCAGTTTAGAATGCTAATCGACGAGATTACGCATTTGATGGTTTTTGAAGCTTGTAGAGATTTAAATTTAAAAGATATTGAAGTTACTACGCCGATTACAAAAACAAAAGCAAAAAAACTTGATGAAAAGATTATGATCTGTCCTATTTTGCGGGCTGCTATCGGAATGCTTGACGGTGTTTATAAATTGATTCCTGATGCTAGCGTGGGGTTTTTAGGATTTCAAAGAAATGAAGAAACTTTAGAAGCTGAGTTTTATTTTGCAAAACTTTCACAAGATGCAAATACTAGAACTGCAATCGTTATAGATCCTATGTTTGCAACAGGTAGCACAGCAATTACAGCGGTTGAATATTTGCAAAAAATCGGTGTTAAGAAGATTAAATTTATATCTATAATATCTGCGCCTCAAGGACTTGAAAAATTTAGTAAGAAATTTCCAGAAATTCCTGTTTTTGTTGCAAAAATTGATGAAACATTAAATGAAAATGGCTATATCGTTCCTGGTCTTGGTGATGCGGGAGATAGAATTTTTAATACTATAAAATAAAAACTGCCTTAATTTTTATACATTTTCTTAATAATGTATAAAAATTTTACTAAAATATATTTTTAAACTGAAAAAATAATAAAAATATAAGAAAAAAGTTTTTATAATTATAGGTTTATTTTTTATTAAGGAAAATTCATGATTTTTGGCAAAATTGATTATTTGAATTTGTTGCCT
>CAMUNZ010000032.1 GCA_947090385.1 uncultured Campylobacter sp.
AAAATTTCACCATTGACATATTTTATATTTTCACAAAATATAAAAAAAGAATTTGATTTTATATGATTTTTGCCTTTTATATTTTGTATGTTGATTATATTGTCTTCAACTTTATAAAAGAAATATTGCATATTTAATAAATTATTTTTTGATAAATTTGGATAGCTTCCTGTGCTATTAAAAACATTAAAAAGCTCTAAAATTTCATCTTTAAATTCAATGCTTTCAAAATAAACAAAAAACCATTCGTTATCTTTTTGATTGGGCACTCTATCTGGATTTTTTATATATTCAAATTCTTCAAATGCATCAATTTTATTAAAAAATATTTTGTTGTCGTTTTTTATAGTTTCTTCGTCATTTGTACTTTCAAAGACACTACAAATATTATTTTCGCCTTTTACCATTAATTTTGTCATCATTAATCCTTTTTGTAAAATACATTTTCATCTATTTTTATTAAATTACAAATTTCTTTTGCATTTTTTAGTTGCTCGTTTTTATTAGCGATTATAATGAAATTTCCGCTATTGTTTTCAATTTTATAAATTCTTTTGCCAATTACATAAAGAAATCGATTTAAATATCCTATATTATTGATATAAAAAACAAAAAATAAAAATAAACATATTATGATATTTGCAATCTGATTTGCATTATTTAAAAAATTCATTGAAAAAACCGCCGCACAAACAGCAAAATAACTTGCGATATATTCGCTATAAACTGGATATATCTTTTCAAATTTCAAATTATCAGTTGTTTTTTGTTTTAAGAAATAATTCATCAAAAAATATGATAATAAATTAAGTATAGTAGCAACTAAAAAATAAAATATTTCAACTGGAAAAATAAAAAAATAGATATTTATTTTAAAATTAAAATATTTGTTTAGATAATTTTGTGTTGATAAATTTGATAAAACAAACAACATAATTATCCATGAAAAAGAACTGAAATTCAATAAAAATTTAGCCATTTACCTTGCCTTTTTGTTTAATAAAATGTTGCATAATGCATTTTAAAGTTTTTTAAATTTTATAGTTTTTTATTTAAAATTTCTATTTTCTTATCAACACTAATTAAAATTTCATTGATTTTTTTATGAATTTAAAAATTTGTGAAAACTTTTTTTTGATATGATAAAGTCTTCAACAATTTAAGCTCTAGACCTAGTTTCTTGCACACTAATTTTACAGATTTTTCATTATAAATTGATTTGATAGTGGCCGGGAGATAGGGATTCGAACCCCAGGAGGTGTGACCCTCAACGGTTTTCAAGACCGCCGCTTTCGACCGCTCAGCCATCTCCCGAATTTTATTCGGCTTTTGTTTTTTCAGATACCCATTCTGCGCTATTATGAACTTTATTTTTAGTCCAATCAGCTACATTTTGACTATCTTCTTTTACGCCTTGCCAAGTACTTGAACAACCAAAAAACACTAAAGTAAAAAATGTCATTAAGATAAATTTCATAATACATCTCCTAAATACTTGGAGGCGACATCCGGATTCGAACCGGAGAATCAAGGTTTTGCAAACCTACGCCTTACCGCTTGGCTATGTCGCCACAGTGGTGCCCAGAGCCGGACTTGAACCGGCACGGAAGAAAAAATTCCGAGGGATTTTAAGTCCCTTGCGTCTACCTATTCCGCCACCTGGGCTAACACAAAAAATGGAGCGGGAAACGAGAGTCGAACTCGCGACATCGACCATGGCAAGGTCGCGCTCTACCACTGAGCTATTCCCGCAAAAAATAAGTTGGGATTTTAACAAAACAAAACTTAAATTTTGTTTATAAAATCCCAAAAATTTTAGTTAATTTTACAATTGCAACTACAACCGCATTTTGCACCAATAGCATTTTTCAAATCTTCGTAATTCGGCTCTGATGCGATTTCATCCACTATTTGTTTATATATAAGAGTGCCATCTTTATCAACAACAAAAATAGCTCTAGCTAAAAGCCCAGCTAAAGGACCATCTTTTATTAAAATTCCAAATTTTTTGCCAAAATCTTTATTTCTAAAATCACTAGCAGGAGCAACATTTTCGATGCCTTCAACAGAACAAAATCGTCCCATAGCAAAAGGCAAATCCATAGAAATAACAGTTAATTTTACATTTTTATTTCCAGCTGCATTTTTATTAAAAGTTCTAGTTTCGGTAGCACATATACCTGTATCTAACGAAGGCACAGTAATTAAAATTTGCAAAACATCACTTTTTCCACCGACAACGATATCATTTAAATCTTTACCAACGAGTGTAAATTTTTCTATTTTATCTCCAATATTTGGGACAACTCCTTCTAAATTTACTACATTTCCTTTAAAATGAACATTTGCCATATCTTCTCCTTTAAAAAATTTTTATTAATAATCACAAAAACATCAATGAAGTTTTTCTAAATACGCAATAGCGCTTAATGCTGCCACAGCTCCATCCCCAGCTGCACAAACTACTTGTTTTGGCGCATCCTGTCTTAAATCTCCTGCTACAAAAAGACCATCAAGAGAAGTTTGCATTTTTAAATTTACTTTTACTTGTCCTTTTTCATTCATTTCGCAAATAAAATTTTCCCCATCTTTTAAAACAGAATTTCTAACATCTAAACCAACAAAAACAAAAATTCCAGGAATTTTTAGATCTATAATTTCATTATTTTTAATATTTTTCACCTTGACGCCACAAACTCCGCTATTATCACCATAAACTTCATCGACAACGCTGTCTAAAATAAACTCAATTTTTGGATTGTTTTTTGCTTTTTCTACAGTGCTTGGTGCTGCGCGAAATCCTTGTCTTCTATGTATCAAATATACTTTTGAACAAATTTTTGCTAAATATTGCGCTTCTTCAATCGCCGTATCTCCGCCACCGACGACAGCCACTTCGCGATTTTTATAAAAAAATCCATCACAAGTAGCACAAGTGCTAATTCCTCTTCCAAAAAATTCTTCTTCGCCTTTAAATCCGCCTCTTTTTGGTGCAGATCCGGTGCAAACTATAACAGATTTTGCAAGTTTTGTTTCACCATTTTCTAACAAAATTTCGAAATCTTTATCGTTATTTTTTTTGATTTTTTCAACTTTTACCATTTCATGTTTTAAACCAAATCTAAAACATTGTTCTTGCCAAGGTTGCATAAAAGTAATTCCATCTGTGATATTTGCAACGCCTGGATAATTTTCCATTTCACTGCTTGAAGTTATCTGTCCTCCTGGCATTCCCATTTCAAACATCACGACATTTTTTAAACCACCACGAGTAGCATAAAGCCCAGCGCTAAGCCCTGCAGGACCGCCACCTACGATTGCTAAATCTAACATGTTTTTCTCCTAAATTTTAATTTTGTAAAATTTCGAAAAAAATTTTGCAAAATTAAAAAAGCGAAATTTTTTAAAAAATTTCGCAAAAAATTATAGAAGTGATTTGATTTTTTCAGAAATAGTTTGTTTTGATTGTGCACCAATCATTTGACCAACAAGCTCACCATTTTTGAAAAATAACATAGTCGGGATACTTCTTACACCGTATTGAACAGCTAAATCTTGCTCTTCATCTGTATTTACTTTACAAATTTTAGCTTTTCCTTCAAATTCACTAGCTAATTCATCGATCACAGGAGCTAACATTCTGCAAGGTCCGCACCAAGGTGCCCAAAAATCAACTAAAGCAACGCCCTCTTTTACTTGATCAAAATTTGATGAAGTAAGCTCTATATAATTACTCATTTTATCTCCTCGAAAAAAATGTTTGAATTATACTTGAAATTATTAAATCTAATACAAATAAATTATAAAGTTAAATTTTCTACGATTTCGATATTACCATTTTGCAATAAAACCGCATCAAGTTGATAATCAAGCGAAATTTTATTTTTTAACATATAAAAATCTATAGTTTTTAAAATTTTCTTAATTTTAGAATTGTTTATTCTGTATATCGTTTCATAATTTTTACTAGTCGATTTTACTTCAAAAAAATGTAAAATTTCATCTTTTTTAGCGATTATATCAATCTCGCCAAATTTTGAATGAAAATTTCGCTCTAAAATTTCAAATCCAGATTTTTTTAGAAATTCTGTAGCTTTATCTTCACTCAAAAATCCAAAATTATATTCGATTTTGCCCATCAATTTTCAATTCTAAGCAAAAATGGTCGCTCAATCACATAATCTTGTTTAGTAAGCAAAGAATGGGCTTTTTTAACATCTTTTTCAAAACAAGTATGCGTCGTAAAATACAAAGTTGTAGTCGTCCCTTTATTTTTTGGTTTTTGTAAGAAATTATCGATAGAAATTCCATTTTGACACATAATATTTGTGATATTTGCTAAAACTCCCAAGCGATCGGCAACTTTCAATCTAAAATAGTATTTTGTTTTTATTTCATCTTTTGATAATAAATTTAATCCGTGATTTTTTAGTTTATAACCAAGAAGTGGATTTTTGCTTTTTCTTGCGATATCAATTAAATCGCTTATAACGGCACTTGCTGTCGCTTTTCCGCCAGCGCCTGGACCATAATATAAACTTTCACCGACTAAATCCGCATTAACATAAACAGCATTCATCACGCCATCAACTTTTGCTATTATATTATCTTTGCTAACTAAAGTTGGATGAACTCTCATCTCGACGCCATTTTCTTGTCTTTTTGCAATCGCTAATAATTTTATAGAATAATCAAAATCTTTTGCAAAATATATATCATCAGATGAAATTCTTTCTATTCCTTTTATTAAAATATCTTCTGGTTTTGCAGGAACACCAAAAGCAATACTTGAAAGTATTAAAAGTTTATGTGCAGCATCAAATCCGCCAATGTCAAATGTCGGATCGGCTTCTGCATAGCCTAAATTTTGTGCTTTTGTTAAAATTTCTTTAAAATCGCTACCATATTTCATCATATCTGTCAAAATATAATTACTAGTTCCATTTAAAATGCCAACAATTTTTTGAATTTTATTTGCACTAAGTCCCTCTTTTAAGGCTTTTATTATAGGAATTCCGCCAGCGACACTTGCTTCAAAACCAAAATTTAAATTCTTTGCTAAATCTTGAATTTCATATCTATGATAAGCAAGAAGTGCTTTATTTGCGGTTACTACAGCTTTTTTCTTGTTTAATAAAATATTTTTTATTATTCTAAATGGCTCATCGATTCCGCCCATAAGTTCGACATAAACATCTATATCGTTTCTATCGATTACTGAATTTATGTCGTTTGTCAATGGAATTTGTGCATTTCTTTGTTTATTTAAATCTCTTACAACTCCAATAACTGGCTTTATCTCTTCTCCGGCACGAGAAGCTATAATTTCAGAATTATTTATCAAAGCATTTGCTACTTCTTCACCGACAGTTCCAACTCCAAGAATGGCTACACGCAAATTTTATCCTTACAAATCTTTTAAATATTTTTTTATATTTCTTGCAGCCTGTTTTATGCGGTTTTCATTTTCTATAAAAGCAATTCTTACATAATTATTTCCAGCCACACCAAAACCAGCCCCAGGACTTACTGCAACACAAGCTTTATTTAGCAAATCTATAGCAAACTTTTCGCTTCCTATTTCTAAACATTTAGATGGAAGTTTTGCCCAAGCAAACATAGAAGCATGCGGTTTATTTATCTCCCAGCCTACATTTGCAAAAGCATCAATTAAAGTATCTCTTCTTTTTTCATAAGTTTGACGAATTTCTTCAACACAATCTTGATTGCTATCAAATGCGATAGTAGCGGCAACTTGAATAGGTGTAAACATACCATAATCAAACCAAGATTTTATTTTTTTTAAAGCTGCAACTAACCTTTCGTTTCCGCAAATAAATCCGACGCGCCAGCCAGCCATATTGTAACTTTTTGATAATGTATAAGCCTCTACAGCGACATCTTTTGCGCCTTCTACTTCTAAAATACTAGGAGTTTTATATCCATCAAATGCAATCTCGGCGTAAGCTATATCACTAATTATGTAAAATCTTTTTTCTTTTGAAAATTTCACAATTTTTTCATAAAAGCTTTTTTGCACGACAACAGTTGTTGGATTATGTGGAAAATTTAACACTAAAAATTTCGGTTTTGGAATGCTTTCTTCAAAAACTTTCTGTAAATTTTCAAAAAATTTTTCTTCATTTAATTCATAATTTTCATTATAAACAAGTGGCATTTTTATAGCATTTCCACCAGCAAGTATAAAAGCTTGTGTATGTATCGGATATGCCGGTTCTGGCACAATGGCGATATCGCCGGGATTTGTTATGGCTTCTGTTAAATGTACAAAACCTTCTTTGCTTCCCATAGTCGCTGCAACTTGAGTATCTGGATTTAAATTTACATTATATTTTCTTTTATACCAATTACAAATCGCAAGTCTTAGTTTATAAATTCCTTGTGAAACGCTATATCCGTGAGTTTTGTCTTTTCTAGCGCTTTCGCAAAGTTTATCGATAATATGTTCGGGCGTCCTTCCATCCGGATTTCCCATGGAAAAATCTATAATATCATAGCCGTTATGCCTTGCTTGCATTTTTAAAGCGTTCATTTTTGCAAAAGCATAATCCGGCAATCTTTCTATTTTATTAAAACGAATTTCATCAAACATTTTATCCCCTTACCAATTTTTTCCGCCATTTAATTTTAAAAATTCATCAAATTTAATCTCTTTAATTTCGCCATTTTGTATTAAAAAACGTTTGGAATTTTTAGTATTAAAATTTGTTATTTTTCCGCTTTCGTTTAAATCAAAATTTCCATGTCCAGTAACAATAAGCGAATCTTTAGTTAAATTTAATTCATAATTTTTATCAGTTTGTAAAGAGGTTTTTGCCCTTGTTTTTAAATCTATAATTCCTATCCAAATTTCATCATTTGGCTGAATTATAAGTTTTGGATTTTGCAAAATTTCATCTTTTGTTGTCAAATTTTGATCTAAATTTTGATTTTCTATTTTTGTTAAATTTTCATCTAAATTATCAAGAATTTTAGTCTCATTAAAATCGACATTTTCATCTTTATTTGCAAAAACAACTGCTGGAATTTCTACTTTTTGGCTAACTGTTTCTACGATTTTTGCGTCACTATAAATTATGCTACGATTTTTATCTTCAAAAATATCATTTAAACTAATTTTTTCATAAATTTTAAAATTGTAAAAATAAAATAAAATCAACAAAATAAATATCAAAATAGTAAAAAATGTGCCAAAATGCTTTGAATTTTTATTTGAAACATAAGTATCAAGCTGTGGCCAAACTTTAATTTTGTCCGAAATTTCTTTATGTTCTATTTTGAATTGTTCAAACTCATCTTTAAAATCGCTTAAATCAATATCAAAATCTCTTTCTAAAATTTTTATAAAACCGCAAACGTTAAATTTAGCTAATTTTTCAAAATCTTTGTTTAAAATAAACTCAACAGCATCACAATCAATATGAGTTTTATTGCAAATTTCTTCTAAACCAATCTCTTTTAATTTTTCAAAACCTTCCATTCAAAATCCTATCACAAAAAATCGCAAATGTCACACTGACATTTAAAGAATCAAAACTATTTTTCATCTTTATAGCTAACGTTTTATCACACTTTGATAAAACCTTTGGTAAAAGTCCATCTCCCTCATTTCCCATAACAAGGGCAATTTTTTCACTTTTTTCAAAACAACTATCACCATTTGCAGCAGTGGCAAAAATTTTAAAACCACATTGTTTTAATTCATTTAACAAATCAAGTCCATTTTCACAAATAGCTATCGGAATTTCAAAAGCACCACCGCAACTAGCTCTTACGACACCTTCGATAGCTAAATTCTTACAAACTACAACAATTCCGTCGCAACCTAAAGCATAAGCCGTCCTTGTGATAGCTCCGATATTCCCGATATCGTTTAAATTGTATAAAATTGTTATAAAATTTGATTTTTTTAAATCAGAAATTTTTGCAAATTTAAAATCTTCACAAAGTGCCAAAAATCCTTGATGATTTCCGCCTTTTGCTAAACTTTGAGCCTTTTTAAAATCCAACCTTTTTGTAGGCAAATTTAATCTAACAATTTTTTTAAAAATATTTTTATCACATTCTTTTGTTAAATAAATTTCTTTTAAAATTTCTGGATGCCGATCTAAAACATGTAAAAATAGCTGTTTTCCATAAATAATCATTTGAGAATAATACTAAAAATAGTTTAAAATTTTATTTATTTTATAATTTTTTTATATATAGATTTTGAATTTTCACCGGTTAATTTACTAAGTAATTTCGCCTTAATTTTTGGCGGAATTTCCAAATCATTTATATCATTTACACTAATTTTTTCAAAATTTTGATTTGAATTTTGTGCGATAACTAAACACCATTCGCCACGCAAATCAGATGTTTTTAAAATTTCTAGTAAATTTTTAGCAGAATTTTTAAATTTTGTTTCAAATTTTTTTGTAGCTTCTTTTATCGCGAAAATTTCTCTATTTTCATCAAAAAAAGTTATATCCTCAATCAAACTTAAAACTCTTTTTGGAGATTCATAAACTACACTAGGATATGGATTTTTTAACAAATTTTCAATTTCGATTGATCTTTGTTTTCCAACATTGCTTAAAAATCCTAAAAATACAAACTCTTTTTGAACTAATCCGCTTGCGACAACAGCTAACAAAATGGCATTTGAACCGCTTAAAACTTCGTATTTTATACTATTTTCTTGCGCAAATTTCACAAGCTCAAGTCCTGGATCGCTAATTCCAGGCATACCAGCATCACTTACAAAAACACAATTTTTGCCAAAAATTTTTATATCGATGTCAGATAAAATTTTTTCATAATTGTGAGTATGCAAAGGATAGAAAATTTTATCTTTTATCTGTAAATCAAAGCGATCTTTTATAAGATTTAAAAAAGTTTTACTAACTCTTGTATCTTCGCAAAAAATCACTTCACAATCTGCCAAAATTTGAAGTGAATGTTGCGAAATATCATTCAAATTTCCTATTGGAGTAGGAACAAAAAAGAGCATTAGTTCATATTGTATTTTTTCTTAAATTTTTCAACACGTCCGGCTGAATCTACGATTTTTTCGCTACCTGTAAAAAATGGATGACAAGCATTACAAATATCTACGCGAATTTCGCTTTTGTTTGATTTTGTTTTAAAAGTATTTCCACAAGCACAAGTAACGGTGCATTCTGTGTATTCTGGGTGGATATCTTTTTTCATTTTAATTGTCCTTGATTTTTGAAAATAAACATGGATTTTATCCTAAAAAGATTTAAATTAAAATAAAACCCTTCCGCAAACTCCTATTATCGCCGAATTTGATCTTAAAATAAATTTGGAATTTAAAAAATATTTTTTTGATATTTTTTCTCTTTCTTTTGCAGAAAATCCACCTTCAGGTCCGATAAATGGAATTTCATTTAAATTAAAATTACTTAAATTTTCACCTTCAAAATCTATCAAAACGATATTTTTATATTTTTTTACAAAATCATCAAAGTTTTTAAAAATTTCAATCTGTAAAATCGAATTTCGTCCGCATTGTTCGCTTGAACGAAACAAAATTCTTTCAAATCTATCTATATCAAGATGTATATTTTTTTGAGAAAATTCGCTATAAACTAAAAATAATTTTTTTACACCCATTTCATTTAAACTTGGCAATGTTTTTTCAATCACGCAAGGTTCTACAACCGCCCAAGCAACGCTAAAATCTTCAAGTTTTTCAATCGCGCTATGTCTCATAATCAAACTTAGTTTTGCGCTTTTTTTAAACTCAAAAATTTCATAAACATAATTAAATCCGTCTTTTAAATTTCTAATATCAATTCTATCGCCAACTTTTTTTCGTCTTGCTTTTAAATGTAAAAAGTTTTCACCTTTTATCTCTAAAATTTCATCACCACCATTTTTATCGTATAAAAAAACCATAAAAATCCTTTAAAAAAGTCAAAAATATCAAAATAAAACTTATAAAAAAAACCTTAATCATAAAATTTTTGTAATCGCTAAAATCTTTTTTAAAATATCCAATTTTTAGCCGTTTATAAGAAGCCGCGTTTAAACCGATAATCACAAAAGTAGAAAAAATCATCAAAATTTGCATAAAATCTAAACTAAATTTATAAATCGCAGTGCATAAAACAAAACCAGTAATTGTTATTCCAGCGATTGTTGTGTAAAAAATCGGCAAAATATTTCTTATATTTTGTACATAATTTTTTTTACAAAAAAATACAAAAAAAGCAAAAACCAAACTAACAATTATCAAAAAATAAACCAAAATTTTATGGTAAAAAACGGCATTTTCATACAAATAATCCATCAAATTTCACCAAAATTTTGATCAAATTTGATATTTTTAATCAAATTTTCTTGCAAATTTTTATTACTCCATTCACTTTTTATTTCATCGCTAAAAACAATATCTTTTATATTTATAATGCCCATATTTTCGTTTATTGCGTCTCCTAAAAAACATTGCGCATAACCAGTAGAAGTTTCATGCACAATCACACTATGAAGTTTTACATTTTTCTCGCCATTTCGCATAATGCTAAGCTCTAAAATTTTTGATATTAAAACAAAAAAAATTCTAGAAAACTGCTCGGCACTTGGATTAAATGGAATTTCAACCCATCTTTTTGAATAAGTTTTTATAGCCATTTTATAATCCTCGCTATCGCCAACAAAAATAGTCGTCGCATGATCAAAACTATCGATGATTTGACGCACTAAAATTTTCATCAAACCAAAATCATAAACCATTCCAGCATTATCTAAAAAATTAGATTCTAGTAAAATTTCACATTTATAAGAATGTCCGTGAAGTGAATATTTACATCTTTTTGAGCTACAAAATCGCACGATATGCGCATTTTCAAACTCGTAAAATTTTCTTATTATCATACTTTTTCCTTGTCATCATAAATTCTTATGTGAATTCTATCACTATAATTAAACCCACAATTTATCGCAAATTCGGCAACTTTTTGCGAGTTTTGTTCTAACTCTTTTTTGTTTTTTCCAAGCGGCATAAGATAAACATCATTTGGCGCAATTTTTAAAATTTCTTCAATTTCTTTTTTTTCATTATCCAAATTTTGCGGATTTATAACGAATTTATAAAAACTATCTTTTGCATTTTTTTTCATATTTTCTAAGGCTTTATAATTTAATCTTTTTTCTTTTTTTTCTCCGCTAATACTCAATTTTGGGGAAATAGCAAAATAACATTTTTTATAATTTGTAAAATTTTTAAAATCTATAAATTGCGTGCCGTTTGTTTCAAAATGAACTTGCAAGTTTCGTTTTAAAATTTCACTTATAAAGTCATAAAAATCGTCATTTTTATGATAAATCAAAGGTTCTCCACCAGTTATAACGACAATTGGAAAAAATTTTAAATCATCAATAATTTTTAATAATTTATTAAAATCAGCTTCTTCATAATCAAAATGTGAAATTTTAACCGCTCTAATCGTGTCACAACCGACTAAAATTTCGCCTGTTTTTGGACTTTTTAAATGACAATCAAAACCTTTGCAATCCAAATTACAACCACCAAATCTAAAAAAAATTGCCAATCTTCCGATAAATTTTCCTTCTCCTTGAAAACTTACAAAACTTTCAACAATTTTCATTTAACCACCCGTGTGAAAAAAAGCTCTATCTGAAATTTTAGATTCTCCCCACATATTTTTTTGTGGTTTTTGAGATAAAACATTTTTTAAAATATCTTTTGCAAGAATGAAATTTTTGGCTCTTATCGCCTCTTTTATGCTTTTGCCTTCCTCAAAAAATAAACAAGGAAAAATTACTCCAGTTGCACTTATGCGAATTTTGTTGCAAATATCACAAAAATCGTCTCTGTGAGGATCGATAATACCAAATTTATAACCATCTTTTAAAATAAAATTTCTAGCCGGACCGCCATTTTTTAAACAAATTTCTTCAAAATCAAATTTTGACGAAATTATTTTTAAAATTTCGTCGCTTTTTATGCCAGAAATAGAGTTTTTAGCAAAACGATTTTCCATAAATTCTATAAACCTAATTTCAACGCCAATTTTTTTAGCAAAATCTAAAAGTTGTAAAATTTCATCATCGTTTATTTTTTTTATACAAACTGAGTTTAATTTAACTTTTAGCCCAACTTCTAAAGCTTTGTTTATTCCTTGCAAAACATTTTTTAATCCATCGATTTTTGAAATTTGAAAAAATTTTTCATTTTTTAAAGTATCAAGCGAAATATTTAATCTTTTTAATCCATTTTTTTTTAAAATTTCTGCCATTTGCGGCAAAAAATAACCATTTGTAGTCATAGAAAGATCAATTTTTGAATTATAAGAATTTATTAAATAAATTAAATTTTCAACGCCTTTTCTGGCTAAAGGTTCGCCACCAGTTATGCGAATTTTAGATACGCCAGAATCGATTAAAATTTTTAAAAAATCAAAAATTTCTTCAAAACTTAAAATTTCTTCATGCGGAATAAACTCAAATTTAGAATTTGGATTGCAATAAATACATCTAAAATTGCATCTGTCAGTAACCGAAACTCGCACATAATCAATTTTTCTTTGATATTTATCAACAAGCAATTTTATTTATCCTTGGAAAAAACTTCACAAATTCTTTCTGAAATTTTTAAAGGAATTAACTCAGTTTGAATCAAAGTTTTTGTGTAAAGTAAATAAACAGCGCCTTCATTTAAAATTTCATCGTTAAAAATGCAAATTTGATCTGTTAATTTTAAATTATTGTCAAAAATTTGCAAAATTCCATAAAGCAAATTCATGAAAACAATATCTTCGAATTTATCAAAAGGCAAATTTTCAAATTTCGGATCATTTAACATACACATAAAATCGTTATTTATTTCTAAAATTTTAGCAAACAAAATTACATTATCTTGCTTTAACATATAGCAAATTGAATTTGCAAAAGGAAGG
>CAMUNZ010000033.1 GCA_947090385.1 uncultured Campylobacter sp.
TCTTTTTTTGAATAAAAAGATAATTTAATAATTCTTAAAACTTTTTTCTAAAAATTTTGCATAATTCATGCAATTTTTTATTGATTGAGTTTTGCAAATTTGTGGATTTGTATAATTTTGTAAAATTTTGCTTGTAGTTTTTCCAATCACAATAGTTTTATAACTATCGTCCCAACCGAAATTTTTTATAAAACTTTCAACATTTTTTGGAGAAGTAAAGATTAAAATTGAATTTTTGGGTGGTTTTTTAGATATATCTAAAGTTAAACTTAAATTTTCATACCCATTTATGACACTTAAATTTATACCATTTTGTTTTAAAATTTCTGATACATTGCTTGCGTTTTGCGTGGCTTTTATAAAAACAGTTTTACCTTTTAAAAGTGGCGAAATTTCTTTTGTAAACTCATCTCCATGAGAATTTTTAGCTAAATATAAATTCAAAAATCCATAATCTTTCGCCTCTTTAAAAGTCGCCTCGCCTATACAGAAAGTTTTTATTTTTAAATTTGGTGAAATTTTATTAAATTTTAGCGATTTGATTCCATTTTTAGATGTAAAAATACAATTTTCAAACTCATCTAATATTAAATCAAACTTTAAAAATGAAATTTTGCAAACTTCAAGCCAAATAGCGTCTTTATAAGGAGAATTTGAAATTAAATATATCATAATTTTACCCACATTAAAACATTATAAAAATGCACAATTTTACACAAAAAATTTAAAAATTAAGTTAATTTTAAAATGAAATAAAAAAGATTAATTTCGCTTGAAAAAATAAAATTATATTTTAAATTTTCTTTTTTCAAATTCTTTTTTTGATAAAATCCGCAAGACTACGAATTTAAAAGGATTAAAAATGGCATTTTTACAAGATTATGAAAAATTAGTGCAAGAACGCTGTAAATTGGGCATACCGCCACTGCCTTTAAACAAAGAACAAACTATAGAAATTTGCGAACTTTTAAAAAAGGGAGACAAAAATCAAAAAAAACTTATAGATTTATTAGAAAATAGAATAAATCCTGGCGTTGATGATGCTGCAAAAATAAAAGCAGAGTTTTTAAATGAAATTTTAAATCATGACTTAAAAGTAGAAAAATTAGACGAATTAAAAGCTATTGAAATTTTATCTTTGATGCTTGGCGGATACAATGTCATAGTTTTAGTTAGTTGTCTATCTCATAAAAACGAAAATGTAGCAAAAGCTGCAAGCCAAGCTTTGATAAATACGATTTACGTGCATGATTTTTTTGCAGATATAGAAAAACTTGCAAAAGATGGCAATAAATTTGCAAAAGATGTTTTGCAAGGTTGGGCTGATATGATTTGGTTTAAAAATAGAAATGAAATTCCAAAAAAAATTTCAGCAGTAGTTTTTAAGGTGCAAGGAGAAACAAATACGGACGATTTAAGCCCTGCTAGTGAAGCTTTTACAAGATCTGATATTCCACTTCATGCAAATGCGATGCTTATAAAAAGATTGCCAGGAAGTTTAGAAAAAATCACAGAATTAAAAAAATTAAATAAACAAATCGTTTATGTCGGTGATGTAGTAGGAACTGGAAGTAGCAGAAAAAGCGGAGTAAATTCAATCCAATGGCATCTAGGAGAAAATTTAAAAGGAATTCCAAATAAAAAAACTGGTGGCGTTATAATCGGCGCCATAATTGCACCGATTTTTTTTAATACTGCGCAAGATAGTGGCGCTCTGCCAATTGTGGCAAATGTCGATAAACTTGAAACTGGCGACGAGATAGAAATTTATCCTTTCAAAGGAGAAATCATCAAAAACGGCGAAATTGTAAGCAAATTTGATTTGACGCCAAACACGATAAAAGATGAATTTAAAGCTGGTGGGCGAATTCCTTTGATTATCGCAAGAGGACTTTGTACAAAAGCAAGAAAAGCATTAAATTTAGATGATGAAAATATTTTTATAAAACCAGATCAACCAAAAGATGATAAATTTGGCTTTAGTTTAGCACAAAAAATGGTAGGAAAAGCTTGCGGATTAAAAGGTGTAAAACCAGGAATGTATGTAGAGCCTTTAACTTTAACAGTCGGAAGTCAGGATACAACTGGCCCTATGACAAGAGATGAGATAAAAGAATTAGCAAGTTTAGGATTTGATGCTGATTTTGTTTTGCAAAGTTTTTGTCATACGGCAGCTTATCCAAAACCAAGCGACGCAATTTTACATAAAACTTTACCAAATTTTATAAGTAGCCGTGGCGGTGTTGCTTTGCATCCAGGAGACGGAGTAATACATTCTTGGTTAAACAGAATGGTATTGCCAGATAGCGTTGGAACTGGTGGTGATTCTCATACGAGATTTCCTATCGGCATAAGTTTTCCAGCTGGAAGTGGACTTGTAGCTTTTGCTGCTGTTACTGGAGCGATGCCTTTAAATATGCCAGAATCGATTTTAGTTAAATTTAGTGGAGAAATGCAACATGGGATAACTTTAAGAGATTTGGTAAATGCAATTCCTTATTATGCTATAAAAAAAGGACTTTTAACCGTAGAAAAGAAAGGTAAAAAAAATATTTTTGCAGGAAAAATTTTAGAAATTCAAGGATTGCCAAATTTAAAAGTCGAACAAGCATTTGAAATAAGCGATGCAAGCGCCGAAAGAAGCGCGGCGGCTTGTGCGATAGAATTAGATGAAAAACCAGTTATCGAATATATAAAATCAAATATTAGCTTGATTGATGCAATGATAAAAGATGGTTACGAAAGCAAACAAACACTTCAAAGACGAAAAGAAAAAATGCAAAAATGGCTTGAAGATCCAGTTCTTTTAAAAGCCGATAAAAATGCACAATATAGCGAGATTATAGAGATAAATTTAAATGATATAAAAGAGCCGATTTTGGCTTGTCCAAACGATCCTGATGATGTAGCAACTTTGAGTGAAATTTTAGCCGATCCAAAAAGAACAAAAAAAATTGATGAAGTTTTTGTGGGAAGTTGCATGACAAATATCGGACATTATAGAGCTTTAGGAGAAGTTTTAAAAGGCGAAGGACAAGTGCCAGTAAGGCTTTGGGTTGTACCACCTACAAAAATGGATGAGAAAAAATTGCGCGAAGAAGGTTATTATTCGCTATTTGGAGCAGCTGGAGCTAGAACAGAAGTTCCAGGATGTAGCCTTTGCATGGGAAATCAAGCAAGGGTTAAAGATAATGCGGTAGTTTTTTCAACTTCAACTAGAAATTTTGATAATAGAATGGGAATGGGAGCAAAAGTTTATTTAGGAAGCGCGGAATTAGCGGCAGTTTGCGCTATGCTTGGAAGGTTGCCTAATGTAGAAGAGTATTTAAAAATCGTTCCGCAAAAATTATCAGATAAAGAAAACGAAATTTATACATATTTAAATTTTAATAAAATAGAAAATTTCAAATTATAAAATTAAATGGCTTTTAAAAAGCCGTTTAATCTCATTAAGCCACTAAAATATCAACAAATTTATTTTTTATATCGTCATTGACTATAAAATTTGTCTTATAAGTGTAAATTTCATCATCAATTTGAATTTTTAAAATTAACTTTTTTGTGCCGATTTTATCTTTGTTTTGCGAAAAAGCAAACCTATAAATTTCATCCAAATTACTTCTTGTGATTAGATTATAATTTAAATGAATCACCAAATCGCCGTCAATTATCTGCTTTCCTACCGGTTCATCTTTTTGCTGTTTTTTATGATAAAAAGTTTTTTGCTCTTTTGGTTTATCTTTTTGCATAATTTTTCCAGAAATTCCATCCTCAACAGGATAAATTCCAACTAAATTTGTCTTTATATCGCCATCAATAACCTTGATATTTATCAAAAATGCATGTGGCTCAAATTTTTCATTTTCATCCATTTTGTCGATTAAAGGCAAACTTTTTTCATAACACAAAAGCTCGAAATTTCCGCTACTATCTAAAATATTTAAAATCGCAAATTTTGAACCAGATTTTGCTATTTTGATTTTTATATCTTCAATTTTTCCAAAAAGCAAAATGTCTTTATTTATCCCATCTTCAAATTCTTTAAATTGCGCACTTGTAGTATGATTTACATTTCGAATTTTATCGATTATATTTCCAAGAGGATGACCAGAAAGATAAATTCCCATGCATTGAAACTCATAATTTAAAATTTCTTTCATAGGATATTCATTTGAGTTTTCTTTTAAATCTACACTTACTTTTTGCATGCTTTCGTCATTGCCAAATAAAGAGCCTTCTTCGTTATTTTTCTTGATTGTCGTCATCTTTTTCATGGCATCTAAAATCGCTTCGATATTTTGCATTAAACAAAGTCTAGTTTTTCCAAAACAATCAAAAGCTCCAGATCCTATCAAACTTTCAATAACTTTTTTATTTACTTTGAAATTATCAACCCTAGAAACAAAATCATCTAAATCTTTAAATTCGCCATTTTTTCTAACTTCTAAAATATTTTCAATCGCCGCTTCACCAACTCCTTTAATTGCACCAAATCCATAAATTATCGCGTCTGTTTCATTATATTTTATGGCTGAAAATTCTCTTATAGATTTATTTAAATCTGGAGGCAAAATTCCTATATTTAAGCGTTTTATTTCATTTATATAATTTGAAATTTTATCTAAATTGTTCTCTTCGCTTGTCATAATCGCAGCCATAAATTCAGACGGATAATATGTTTTTAAATAAGCAGTTTGAAAAGTTATCATTGCGTAAGCTGCAGCGTGAGATTTATTAAATCCATAACTCGCAAATTTCATAATCATATCGAAAAGTTCATTTGCTTTTTGTAGATCAAATCCGCCTTTTTTAGCTCCCTGCAAATACTCTTCGCGAATTTTTTTCATCTCTTCTTCTTTTTTCTTACTCATCGCTCTACGCACGATATCAGCACCGCCAAGAGTAAAACCACCTACTTTTTGGACTATTTGCATAACTTGCTCTTGATAAACTATAATCCCATAAGTCGGCTCTAAAATATCTTTTATTTCAGGAATTAGATATTCAATTTTTGCAATTCCATGTTTTCTATCGATAAATTCTGGTATCAAATCCATAGGACCTGGACGATAAAGAGCAATCATCGCAATAATATCTTCAAAATTATCAGGCTTTAAATCGGATGCTAATTTTTGCATTCCAGCACTTTCTATTTGAAAAATTCCAAGAGTATTTCCGCTTTGAATCGTTTTATAAACTTCAAATTCGTTAAAATCAATATTTTGCCAAACTATATCTTTGTTATATCGCATTTTTATAAGTTTTTTTGCACCGTCAATTACATCTAAAGTTTTAAGTCCCAAAAAGTCAAATTTTATCAAATCAACATCTTCAAGATAATCTTTTGTATATTGAGTGACGATATTTACCTCATCGCCTTTTGTGGATACAAAAAGCGGGGCTTTATTCCAAAGAGGTTCGTTTGATATCACAACTCCTGCTGCGTGCATGCCAGAGTTTCTATTTAAACCTTCTAAATCCAAAGCATAATCCCAAATTTTTTTTGCACTTGGATTTTCGTTTAATAAATTTTTAATTTTATCTTCTTTATCGTAAGCATCTTTTAATGTTATTTTTAATTCATCTGGGATAAGTTTTGCCATTTTATCGGCTTCAGTATAAGGCATCTCGCAAACTCTAGCAACATCGCGTATAACACCTTTTGCAAGTAATTTACCAAAAGTTGCGACTTGTGCGACATTATATCTGCCATATTTTCCAACGACATAATCTATAACTTTTCCGCGTTTTTCTTGACAAAAATCCACATCAATATCTGGCATACTTACTCTTTGAGGATTTAAGAATCTTTCAAAAAGCAAATTATAAGGGATAGGATTTATATCTGTTATTTTTAAAGAGTAAGCCACCAAACTTCCAGCTGCACTTCCTCGTCCAGGACCGACTGGAATATCGTTTTGTTTTGCCCAATTTATAAAATCTGCCACGATTAGCATATAACCAGAAAATTTCATGTTTTTGATAATTTTTATCTCGCGTTCTAATCTTTCGTAATAAATCTGGTGTAAATTTTCATCAATAAATTTTAATCTATCTTGCAAACCTTTTCTTGATTCGTATTCAAATAAAACATCATCATTTGCAAAACTATATTCGGCATTTGTTTCTGGCAATTTTAAATCATATTTTAAAGAATTTTGCAAAGTAAATTTAAAATTCGGAGGAGTTGGATTTCCAAGTTTTAACTCTAAATTGCATTTATTTACAATTTCTTGTGTATTTTGCAAAACTTCTGGAATATCGGCAAAAATTCTTGCCATTTCTTCTTTGCTTTTTACGTAAAATTCGCTTACGCTATGGCGCAAATTTCCCATAGAAATAGCCATAAAAACATTATGCGCAGGACCCATTTTTTTAACTAAATAATGTGCATCGTTTGTCGCTATCAATTTTATGCCTGTTTCTTTTGCAATTTTTATAATATTTGTATCTATTTTTCTTTGATCGTTTATGCCATGACGCATAATTTCTAAATAAAAATCATCACCAAAAATTTCTTTATATTCTAAAGCAACTTCTTTTGCTCTTTCGTAACCTTGTGCTCCACGAGTTTTATTTTTGTCTGTTAAATTTAGATGAAAATTTACCTCACCTTGCAAACAAGCCGTACTACAAATCAAACCTTCGCTATGTTCTTTTAAAATTTTTTTATTTATTCTTGGATAATAATAAAATCCTTCTATAAAACTCATAGAAGTAAGATAAAGCAAATTTTTATATCCAATCTCATTTTTTGCAAGTAAAATTAAATGATATCTATTTTTCGTGCTTTTATCGTTAAGTTCATCGCCATTATGTATATAAGCTTCAATACCAATAATCGGCTTAATCCCATTTTTTCTCATAGTTTTATAAAAATCTATTGCACCATACATATTTCCGTGATCGGTTATCGCTACACTTGTAAAACCTTTTTCTTTTAAAAATTTCGCTAATTCACCGATTTTATTTGCCCCGTCAAGCAAAGAATATTCAGTATGCAAATGCAAATGTGTAAATTCCATAATCAATCTTTCTTAGTCAAAATTAAAATAAAAAATTGTAACAAAAACAAGGTTAAAAATTTCGAAATTTTAGTTTAAATTATCGTAAATTTCTAGAATTTCAAAATACTCGTTTTCCATTTTTTCAAGCTCTTTTTTGTTATCTTCTAGCTCTGCATAAAGTTTATCTATGCCGATTTCATTATAAATTTTTGGATCGCTTAAAGATGAATTTAATTCTTTTATCTTTTTTTCTAAAATTTCTATTTTTTGTGGATGATTATCTAAAATTTCTTGCTGTTTATAACTTAATTTTTTTGAAATTTTTACTTTTTGATTTTGTGTTTGATTTAAATTTTTTTCAATCTCATCAATCTCATAAATTTCACTTTCAACTTCTAAAAATTCGCTATAACTTAAATTAGAAATTTTGATTTTTCCATTTTCATAAGCCCAAAGTTTCGTTGCGATTTTATCGACAAAATATCTATCGTGGCCAACCAATAAAACCGCCCCTTTAAAATTTAACAAATACTCTTCAAGAATATTGATAGTCGAGATATCAAGATCATTTGTCGGCTCGTCTAAAATCAAAACATCATAATCTTTCGAAAATAAAAGTGCAAGTCCGACGCGATTTTTTTCTCCACCGCTTAAAACGCCAATTTTTTTATCCAAAAATTCTTTTGGAAATAAAAAACTCTTCATATATCCATAAACATGCATAAAATGTCCTTTTACCCAAATGTGATCGCCGCCATTTGGGCAAAAAGTTTCAATCAAACTTTTATCATCATCTAAGAAATTCCTACTTTGATCGAAATAGCCAATTTTTAAATCTCCTCTTTTTATCTCGCCAGAATCTTGCGAAATTTCACCTTGCAAAATTTTTAAAAGTGTGCTTTTTCCACTTCCGTTTGGTCCGACAATTGCAATTTTTTCTCTTTGTAAAACTCTTGCGTTGAAATTTTCAAAAAGTGTTTTACCATTTATGCTTTTATTTAAATTTTTTATTTCAAAAATCATTTTTTGACGATTTTTATCGTTTATTTGATTTTGCAAAGCACCGGCTCTTTGTAATTCTATTTTAGCACGACGCAAAATTCCAGGATTTTTTTTTGCCTCTTCGCGCATAGCAAAAATTCGTTCTTTTCTTCCTTCATTTCTTTTAAGTCTAGCTTTTATGCCTCTTCTTAACCACTCTTCTTCGCTTTTTAAAAGTTTTATCAAAGTTTCATGAGTTTTTTGCAAACTTGCTAAAATTTCTTGCTTTTTTTGTAAATAATATCCATATCCTCCGTCAAAATTTCGCACATTTCCGCTTTCAACTTCTATCAAACGAGTCGCGATTTTATCAATAAAATATCTATCATGAGAAATAAAAATTATAGTTTGACGCGAAGATAAAAGCATATCTTCTAAAAATTTTGTCATATAAACATCAAGATGATTTGTCGGCTCATCAAGAAGCAAAACATCTGGCTTTTTTAAAATCAAAGCACCAAGCCCAACACGACGAATTTCGCCACCACTTAAAGAATTTATCGTGCGATTTTCGAAAATTTCAAGATTAAAATGTTTTAAAACTCGATCGATTTTGTTTTCTATTTGCCAACCATCTTTTGCATCTAAAAATTTTATAAGTTCATTTTGTCTTTGCAAAATTGCACTGTTTTCGTGATTTTTAGCTATTTGATCTAAAATTTTTTCATATTCATCTCTTGCATCAAAAATATCTTTTAATTCTAATTTTAAAGCATCTTTTACGCTTAAGTTAGCATTGAAATTTGGAGTTTGATTAAGCATTGAAATATTTAACAAATTTTGCCTTACAACCCTACCAAAATCTGCTTCAAGATTTCCTAAAATTATCTTCATCAAAGTGCTTTTTCCTTCGCCATTTTTGCCGATTATAGCAACTCTTTCGCCCTGATTGATGCTTAAATTTATATCTTGTAAAACAACTTTTTCACCAAATTTTTTTGAAATTTCTATTAAATCTATTAAAGCCAAAAATTTTCTCCTTATTTTTTAAATTTTTGCCATAAAAATAGCAACAATGCCAACAAAAAAACAGATATTAAAACAACAAATTTATAATCAACAACGCCTTTTCCACTTTTTGATAAAACAAATTTTACTTTTCTTTCATCATCAAAATTAAACTCAAGAAATCCGCCTTTTACGCCATTTAAATTTATAAAAACTGTATTTGGTGCGATATTTTTAACAATAGGCTGTTTTGTGTTTTTATATTTATAAGTAAAATTTTTTATCAAATCATTACAATTTTTTGGCTTAAAAAAAATTTCATAATTTTTATTCGGCAAAATTTCAATTTTTTGAGCTCTATCGATTACAAAATACTCATTTTTAGGCGTTTTCGTGGCAAAATTCCATTCTATTTTTTTATTTATACCATCTTCATCATAAGTAAAAATCGCTTTATAAGTTTTTCCAAATTCTAAAACTTCATAAGGGAAAAAAGCGAATTGATTTTTTGTAAATTTTTGATTTGGATCGTTTGTTTTATCCATGATGATTATGTTTTTTAAACTTTTAGAGCTATCATCAAAAACTTCAAAATTCAGCATTTTTATATTTAAAGATTTATTAAATTCTATACTGATCGGATTTGCAGAAATTTCGCAATTTGGAAGCGGATCTGGAATTTCATTTGCAAAATATGCTAATGCCCTACTTTTATTTGGATAAACTACAAATTTATTTTTGTTTAAATTTAAAAAATAATCGTATCTTTTTTTTAAAATTTTAACCTTTTCATCGTTACAAATCTGCAAAATATAATATCCACTTTGAGTCGAATTTTGCGGATTTTTACAAAAATCATTTAAACGAGAATTTGTCATATTGAAAACAAAAGCCGAATTTTTATCATCTTTAAACTCACCAAATCCTATCTCATCAACATTGAAATTTAAAAAAGCAAATCTATGATAAATAGCCGTAAATAACGAATCTATGGCAGTTTCATAATCTTTGTTAAAAGAGATATTTTCTAAAACATAAGTTGTTTTAAGCCCAACATTTAAAGCTCTTTTTGATGGATTTTCGCCTGTAAAATTTGGCAAATTTGCATTTTCATCGTGGCTTTGATGATTGTTTTGGATTAAATATTTTGCATGATTCTGGCTTGAAATATCTAAAATTTTATTGTGCGAAAATCTGTTTAAATCGCTATCTAATCTAATTTTATTTATATAAGAAATTGGATCCAAATAAAAAGTGTCAAAAACTGGATTTTGTGGCGAATTTGCAAAGATTGCACCACAAAAAAATATCAAAAAAAATTTCATAAATTAAATAGAAGGACCGGCTTTTGCAAATTCTATACCCTCTTTTACATCCTCATAACGATTGAAATTTTCTATAAACATTTTTGCAAGTTTTTTTCTAGAAATTAAAAATTCATCCTTATTTTGCCAAACATTTATAGGATTTAAAAGTTTTGTTTCAACGCCTTCTAACTCCTTTGGAATAGCTAAATTAAACTCATCAAAATTTTCAAAATCACATTTTTTTATACTTCCATCCAAAATCGCATTTATACAAGCTCTTGTTGCTTTTATGCTCATTCTTTTTCCAATACCATAAGCACCACCAGTCCAGCCAGTATTTACAAGATAAACATTTACTTTATATTTATCGATTTTTTCACCTAAAATTTTTGCATAAACTGTAGGATGAAGTGGCATAAAAGGCTCACCAAAACAAGCACTAAAAGTAGCCACAGGCTCTGTTATTCCGCGCTCAGTTCCAGCCACTTTTGCAGTATAACCGCTTAAAAAATAATACATCGCTTGTTCTTTTGTAAGTTTGCTAACTGGAGGTAAAATTCCAAAAGCATCGGCTGTTAGGAAAATTATATTTTTTGGATGAGAAGCTTTTAAAGTCGATTCATGATTTTGAATATGTTCTATCGGATAACTAACTCTTGTGTTTTCAGTTTTGCTCGCATTGCTATAATCTACTTTGCCATTTTCATCACTTACAACATTTTCTAAAAGCGCATTTTGATGAATGGCTGAATAAATTTCAGGTTCGTTTTCTTTGCTTAAATTTATACATTTTGCATAACAACCACCTTCAAAATTAAAAACTCCTTCATCATCCCAGCCATGTTCGTCATCGCCGATTAATTTGCGATTTTTATCCGTTGAAAGAGTCGTTTTTCCAGTGCCAGAAAGTCCAAAAAATAGCGCCACATCGCCATTTTTACCGACATTTGCCGAGCAATGCATCGCCATTTTTCCTTGCAATGGAAGCCAGTAATTCATCATAGAAAAAATTCCTTTTTTCATCTCGCCACCATACCAAGTCCCGCCGATTACGCCGATATTTTCTTCGACATTGAAAATAACAAAAACTTCACTATTTAAGCCGTCATTTTTATAATCATCGTTTTTGCATTTGCAAGCATTATAAACGACAAAATCTGGACTAAAATTTTCCAATTCTTTTTCGTCTGGCCTTATAAACATATTTTTTACAAAATGTGCTTGCCAAGCGACTTCTGTGACAAATCTGACTTTTTTTCTGCTTGTTAAACTAGAACCGCAAAATGCGTCTTGTATATATAATTTTTTATTTGAAAGTTGTGTTTTTGCTTTTTTTAAAAGTTTATCAAAAAGCTCTTTTGTAATTGGATGATTTATTTTTCCCCAAGAAATAAATTTCTGACTAGGATCTTGTTTTACAAAATATTTATCTTTTGGGCTTCGCCCCGTAAAAATTCCAGTATCTACAATAAAAGTTCCATTGTCGCTTAATTTGCCTTCTTTATTTGAAATTTCATGTTTAAGAAGTTCGTCGTAACTTAAATTATAAAAAATTTCTTTAATGCCGTTTAAACCAAGTTTTTCGATATCTTTTATCATTTTTTACTCCATAAATAAATCCGCAAAATTCCGTAAATTTGCGAAAAATAAATTAAAAACTGGTCGCGATTTTATTTAAAATTTAATAAATTTCACTTTAAAAATTTAATTTTCCTTAAAATTAAATTATAGTTTTTAACAACTAAGCTTTATTAAATAAAATAAAAATTTTACCTGTAAATCCCGCAAATTTCACGAATTTTTTCCATCTTTTTAAATGCAATTTTTTTAGCTTTTTGCGCACCTAAACTTAAAATTTCATCAACTTCATCTTTATGATTTATAAAATATTTAAATTTTTCTTTTGCATCTTTAAAATAATCTAAAATAATTTCATTTAAATATGCTTTAAAATGCCCGTATCCTTCGCCACCTTTTTCATAGCGAATTTTTAACTCATTTATGCCATCATCATCCAAAAATATATTTGCAATCGCGAAAATATTGCAAGTTTTATAATCTTTTGGCTCTTCAAGTCCTTTGCTATCTGTTACAATTTTTCCAATCTGTTTTTTTAAAGTTTTATCATCACAAAAAATATCAATCGTATTTTTATAACTTTTACTCATTTTTGCGCCGTCAATTCCTGGAATTGTCGCGATTTTTTGGTCGATTTTTGCATTGGGAAGTGTAAAAATTTCGCCATATAAATTATTAAATTTTAAAGCAATATCCCTTGCTATTTCAACATGTTGAATTTGATCTTTTCCAACAGGGATTAAATTAGAATCATAAAGTAAAATATCGGCTGCCATCAAAATCGGATAAGAAAAAAGCCCAT
>CAMUNZ010000034.1 GCA_947090385.1 uncultured Campylobacter sp.
AAGATCTTTTTAAAACAGGTGATGAAATTGAAGTAAAAATCATAAAAATAGATCAAGAAAATGAAAAAATTTCATTAAGTTTAAAAGAACTTACCACTAGTCCAGTTCAAGATTATGCAAAATCTCATAAAGTTGGCGATGTCGTAAATGGAAAAATTCGAGATATAAAAGATTTTGGAATTTTCGTAGAGCTTGGTAAAAATGTTGATGCTTTAATAAGAAAAGAAGACATTAACTCAAATGAAGCTGAAAATTTAAAAATCGGTGATGAGATTGAAGCAGCTATAGCTTTTATAGACGATAAAAGAAGCAGAATTAGATTAAGTGTAAAACGTCTAGCAAGACAAAAAGAAAGAGATGCTTTAAATGAAATAAACGACGATGATAAAGTCACATTGGGTGATATCATCAAGGATCAATTATCTTAAATTATATTTAAACCTCACAAAATGTGGGGTTTTTCAAGGACAATTAAAATGAAAAATGTATTTATTTGCGATGCTATACATGAAGTTGGTTTTGAAATTTTGCGTAAAGAAAACGATATAAAAGTAGTGGATGCTACAAATGTACCAAAAGACGAGCTTTTAAAAATGATCGGCGAGGCCGATGTAGCAATAACTAGAAGTTCAACGGATTGCAATGAAAAATTTATAAATGCTGCTAAAAATTTAAAAGCCTTAATTCGCGCTGGAGTTGGCGTAGATAATGTAGATTTAGAAGAGTGTAGCAAACGAGGAATTGTTGTTATGAATGTGCCGACAGCAAATACAATCGCTGCTGTTGAAATGACAATGTGCCATTTGCTAAATTCTGCACGAAAATTTATTAATTCATCAAATGATTTAAAACATAATAGAATTTGGAAACGCGAAAAATGGTACGGGATTGAGCTTTATAAAAAAACACTTGGAATTATAGGTTTTGGAAATATTGGTTCAAGAGTTGCAGTTAGAGCGCAGGCTTTTGATATGAATGTTATAGCATATGATCCTTATATTGATCCAGCAAAAGTTACAGATATCGGCGCAAAATATACAACAAATTTAGATGAAATTTTTGAAAAATCAGATTTTATTACAATCCATACACCAAAAAATAAAGAAACGATAAATATAATTGGTGATGATGAAATTAAAAAACTAAAAGATGGAGTTAGGCTTATAAATTGTGCAAGAGGTGGACTTTACAACGAAGAAGCGATTTATAGAGCGGCAAAATCTGGAAAAATTTCATATATAGGTATAGATGTTTTTGCAAAAGAACCATCTACTGCAAATCCGCTTTTAGATTTAGAAAATTTAAGCCCTACTCCGCATCTTGGTGCAAATACTTATGAATCTCAAAGAAATATAGCCATAGCAGCAGCCGAACAAGCAATTGATGCTGCAAGAGGTCTTGGATATCCAAACGCTTTAAATTTACCAATCAAAACAGAAGAAATTCCTCCTTTTGCCGTTCCTTATGTTGATTTGATAACAAAAATGGCATATTTTGCAAGTCAATTAAATAAATTTCCGATTAGAGCGATTAGACTTGAAGCAAATGGAAAAATAGCTGAATTTTTAAAATCATTACTTACTTTTGCGATAGTTGGAGCCTTAAAAGAAAGTATGGGAGAAAAAATCAACTATGTAAATGCTACTTTTCAAGCAAAAGATAAAGGAATTTTGATGGATACTGCGACAGTTCCAACCGATGGATATAAAAATAAACTTACTGTAAAAATTACCACTGAAAAAGGAATTTCTAGCGTTAGTGGGACTGTTTTTGGTGAAAATGAAACAAGAATTGTAAATATCAATGGCTTTAAAACAGATTTTGCACCAAAAGGTAAAATGATAATATTTAAAAATACTGACGTTCCTGGCGTTATACGTGATGTAACTACAATTTTGGCGCAAGAAAATATAAACATAGCTGATTTTAGACTTGGACGAAATGATCATGGACTTGCGTTGGCAGTTATTTTAGTTGATGAAAATATTAGTAAAAATACTTTAAAGAAATTAAACGAACTTCCTAGTTGTCGCTGGGTAGAATATTGCGTTTTATAAAATTTTTGGGATATTCCCAAAAATTTATTTTTTGATCCATGCAAAAATTATTCTTACAGAATTTTATAAAAAATACAAAATTTTAAATTTTATTAAATAATACTAAAAAATATTTTTATATTACTTTAGTTAATACTTTTATAATATTTATATGTGTAAAATGTCGTTTTATTTCAATGAAAAGGATAAATATGCATAAAATTTTAAAATTTTTAGTATTTTTGTTGATTTTTTCAAGCTTTGTTTTTTCAGGTGAAAAAATCGTAGTTGGTGTCGAATTAGAACCAGATAGGATAAATCCTCTTTATGATGAAGATCACGATCCGACATTGCAACTAGTTTTTTCAGGTCTTACAAACCATGATGAACATAATAAAATAATTCCAGAACTTGCAAAAGAATGGAAAGTAAGCGAAGATGGTTTAGAATATACTTTTATTTTAAGAGACGATGTTTTTTGGCATGATGGAGTTAAATTTGGTGTAGATGATGTTATTTTTACAATAAAATCAGCTATGGATAAAAAATTAAATGCTCCAGCGATTTCGAATTATGAAAATGTAAAAAGCGTAGAAAAGTTAAATGAAAATAGCTTAAAAGTTACACTAAAAGAGCCTTTTCCGCCATTTTTAGATGCGCTTAGTTTCGGCATGATTCCAAAACATATTTTAGAAAATAAAGATATTTCAAAGGATAAATTTAATTCAAATCCAGTAGGCACCGGTCCTTACAAAGTTTCTAAATGGAAAAAAGGCGAATTTATAGAATTTGTCGCAAATAATAATTTTTACAAAAATACTCCAAAAATTAAAAATGTATTTTTAAAAATCATCCCGGACGCAAAAACTCGTTTTTTACAATTAAAAAGTGGCGATATAGATGTTGCTATGATAGATTCTAGTTTTGTGAATTTATTGCAAAATGATGAAAAAATTAAAATTTTACGATTTAAAAGTGCAGATTATAGAGCTTTGATGTTTAATTTCAAAAACGAAATTTTCAAAGATCAAAATGTAAGAATTGCTTTAAATTATTTTATAAATAAAGATGAAATTGTAAAAAATGTCCTTCATGATTATGGATTTAAGATAAATAATCCGTTAGCTTTGTTTAAATTCGCGAAAAATAGCAAATTCGTATATGAATATAATCCTAAAAAAGGCGATGAAATTTTGAAAAAAAGCGGTTGGAATAAAAACAAAAAAGGCATTTATGAAAAAAATGGAAAAACTTTAAGTTTTGATATTTATTCTTTTAATTCCGATCCATTAAGAGTGACTTTGGCAAATGTCATAAGCAATGAATTTAACAAATTCGGCATAAATACAAAAGCTTATGCTAAACCAAAAACTGCTTTTAGAATAAACGAAGTTGATAGCTTTATGATCGGCTGGGGAAGCCCATTTGATGCAGATTTTCATACATATAGAATTTTTGGAAGTTTCAACGATATAGATATAAATGAAAATGGCTGGAATTATAATCATTATGCCGATAAAGACGTCGATGCAACTCTAAAAAAAGCAAGAAATACTCAAAATAAAGCAAAAAGAGAAGAAGCTTATAAAGAATTTTTAGAAGCAATTTATAAAAATCCACCTTATATTTTTATAGCAAATATTGATTATCCATTAGCTTATAATAAAAATGTTTCTGGCATAAAAACTCAAATTTTAGGTCATCACGGAGCTGGATTTTTATGGAATTTATCTGAATGGGATATAAAATAATTGACAAATTTGATATTTAAAAGAATTTTACAAGCAGTTTTACTGCTTGTATTTTTGTCGTTTGTTATATTTTTTGCTGTGTATTTTATGCCTGGAAATATAACAGATGCTATGTTTTCTCATCCTGAAGCTATTTCAAATAGCGTAAAATCTGCAATTTTGGAAAAATATGGTTTAAATGATAATCCATTTTTGCAATATTTTAGATGGGTAAAAGAGATTATTTATGGAAATTTTGGTTTTAGTTTTATAACTGGTGAAAGTATCATAAGTTTAATCTCAGAAAGAATCATAAACACAACAATTTTAACAATTTTATCAATTTGCTTAATCATAATTTTATCTTTAATTTTAGGATTTTTTTGCGCCATAAAAAAAGATAATTTTTTAGATATTTTTGTAAATTTTTCTAGTTTTATACTTGTTTGTTTGCCACATTTTTTAGTCGGATTAATTTTAATCGTTATTTTTAGCATAAAATTTCAACTTTTACCAAGCTCTGGATCAAATCGAATCGGCGAATTAGGATTGAATTTAAAATATACAATTTTACCTATGCTTTCAATCGTTTTACCACATTTAGGAATTTACATAAAATTTGTTCGTGATACATTGATAGAAAATCTAAATTTAGATTTTGTCCAAACAGCATACGCAAGGGGTTTAAGTAAAACAAAAGCTAGATTTTTAGCTTTTAAAAACGCACTTCCTGCGATTATTAGTTATTTTGGGACATTGGTTGGCGGAATTTTCGCGAGTTCTTATGTCATAGAAGCTATTTTTTCTTTTCCAGGCATAGGCGAATTAGCGATAAATTCGATAATATCAAAAGATTATCCAGTTGTTTTAGCTGTTGTTTTATTAACGTCTGTTTTTGTAATAATCGGAAATTTGTTAGCACAAATTCTAGTTATTTTAATCGATAAGAGAAATTTATGAAAAATTTTATTTTTTATCTCTTTTTATTTATTTTTATATTACTTACAATTTTAGGAATTTTTGCAAATTTTATCTCTCCTTTTAATCCAAATTTAAACGATTTTTCAAATGTAAATTTAAACTCAAATTTCACTCATTTTTTGGTACAGATCTTTTTGGTAGAGATATTTTTTCAAGAGTTATTTTTGGTTTGCAAAATTCGCTTATAATCGGTATTTGCGCTGGATTTTTATCAACTTTTATAGCTATATTGTATGCAAGCTTTGCTTCTTTAAATGATAAAACAAATGTGATTTTAGAAAGGCTGATTGATGCTTTTTTATCTATCCCAAGTATTTTATTTATAATGCTTTTTTCTTCGATTAGCACGGGTTCAATTTTCGTAATTACGATTATTATAGGCTTTTTTTCATGGATGCAAAGCACAAAAGTTTTTACTCAAAATTTTAGAATTTCTCTTAAAAGTAATTACGTTTTACAAGCAAAAATTTTAGGCGCAAATCATTTTGAATTGATTTTTATGGAAATTTTACCAAATTTAAAAAACTTGATTTTGACACTTTTTGGTATAAATATCACGCATGCGATTACGACCGAGGCAACTTTAAGTTTTTTTGGTATAGGTTGCGATTTAAATCAAATAAGTTTAGGAATTATTTTAAATGAAAGTTTGCAAGCTCTATTTTTGGGCGCTTGGAAAAATTTCTTTTATCCTTGTTTTGTGTTGTTTTTGCTTATATTGTCAATCATGATTTTAACTGGAAGTATAGAAAAAAAGGGCATAAAAATATGATTGATATACAAAATTTAAATTTATTTTATAAAAATACACAAATTTTAAAAAATATAAATTTTAATTTACAAAATTTTAAAATTGTTAGCATAATCGGCAAAAGTGGAAGTGGAAAATCCATGTTTGCTAAAAGTTTTATCAGACTTTTTGATGAGAATTTTATGATAAATGCAAAAAAATTTTGCGTAAATAATCAAGAAATTTTAAACTTAAATCAAAAATCGCTTGAAAATTACAGAAGAAATACTACTTCTTTAATTTTTCAAAATGCAAAAGCTTGTTTGCATCCATTAATGGATGTTGGCGAGCATTTTGATTACTACTTTGGAAAAGATATTAAAAAAACAGCTTTTGAATATTTTTTAAAATTTGGTTTTAAAGATCCTGATCTTTTGTGGCATAAATATTCTTATGAATTAAGCGGTGGCGAAGCAAGCAGAGTAAATATCACTCTTGCTTTATGTGTAAAACCTAAAATTTTGATTTGCGATGAGATTACAAGCGGTCTTGATGTAAAAAATCAAAAACATATAATAGAAATATTAAAATCTATAAAAAACGAAACAAGTATAATTTTTATATCTCATCAAAAAAATGTAGTTGAAATTTTAAGTGATGAAATTTGGCAAATGAATGATGGAAGACTTAAAAAATGTTAGAAATAAAACAAATATCAAAAAATTTTGAATTTCAAAAGCATTTTGGCGAAAAAAAAATAAATTTAAAAGTTTTAGAAGATATAAATTTTAAACTTGATAATGGTGAAAATTTGGTTATTTTTGGGGATTCTGGAAGTGGAAAAAGCACTCTTGCTAAAATAATCGCTTCTGTTTTAAATCAAAGTAGCGGAGAAATTTTTATAGATGGGCAAAATGTAAAACATATAAAAAATATAAGGCAAAAAATAAGATTAGTTTTACAAAATCAAAAAGAATCTCTAAATCCTGCATTAAAAATTTCAAGACAGATAAAATTTGTAAAATATTATTTGAAATTAAATTTTGATAATGAAAAAATAGAAAATTTAAGAGAATTTTTAAATTTAAAACCAAATATTTTTGACAAATTTTCTTATGAATTAAGTGGCGGCGAAGCAAGCAGAGTTGGGATTTTGATAGCGCTTTTATCAAATCCACAAATTTTAATTTTAGATGAAATTACAAACGGACTAGATAACGAAGTAAAAGAAAAAATTTTAGATTTACTTCAGAAATTAGATATCAGCGTGATTTTTATAACTCATGAATTAGAATCCGCGATAAAAATTTCTGACAAATTTCTGATTTTAAAAAATGGAAAACAAAAATTTTTTGGAAATTATAAAGAATTTGAATTTATAGAGAATTTTTAGGCAAAATTTGCCTAAAAATTTTATTTTAAAATTAAATCTTTTGCAAATTTTGCGATATTTACGTCGTAAAATCCAAAATGTTTAAATAAATCATCGGCTTTAGCGCTTTCGCCAAATGTTTTCATGCCAAAAACTTCATCTGCAAATTTATACCATTCTAATCCACTAGCAGCTTCGACTGCCAGAATTTTCGTATTTTTATCGAAAATTTCGTCTAAATATTTTTTATCTTGTTTGCATAAAGTCTCAAAACAAGGCACACTTACAACATTTGTATTTAAATCTTCGTTGTCCAAAATTGCAGCCGCTTTTAAACAAATACCTACTTCGCTACCTGTGGCAATTAATGTTATTTTTGGATCTTTTGCTTTTTTTATCAAATATCCACCGTTTAAAACATCACCAAAAACTGTTTTTGGTAAAGATTCTAATCCCTGCCTTGATAAAACAAAAGCTGCAGGTCTTTCATTTTTTAAAGCCTCTTTCCAACAAGCCACATTTTCATTTCCATCAGCCGGTCTATAAACATCTAAATTTGGCATAGCTCTAAGCATCGAAAGTTGTTCAATTGGCTCGTGAGTTGGCCCATCTTCGCCGACACCTATACTATCGTGAGTTAGTATAAAAAACTCTTTTGTTTTCATAAGTGCAGCGATTCTAATACCTGCTTTCATATAATCACTAAACACAAAAAAAGTTGCGCAAAATGGTATAAAAAGCCCATATCTTGCATATGCATTTGTTATCGCCGCCATAGCTTGTTCGCGAATTCCAAAATGTAAATTTCTACCATTTGGAAAATCACCAAAATTTTTAAGTTCAGTTTTATTTGATGGTCCAAGATCGGCACTTCCACCTAAAAATGAAGGAATATTTTTTGCAATTGCATTTAAAATTTCGCCGTTGCTGTCTCTTGTGGCAATTTTTTTACCACTAAAATCAGGAAATTCGATTTTTGAAAAATTCGGATTTATCAAATCGTTTAACAAAATTTTCTTCTCATCCGGCAAATTTTCTAAACTTTTTTTCCACAAACTTTCATTTAAATCCCCTCTTTCGATAGCCATTCTAAATCTAAAAAGCGTATCTTCATCTATAAAAAAACTTTTTTCAGGATCAAAACCAGCTAATTTTTTTGACTCTTTTATAATTTCTTCTCCAATAGGAGCGCCGTGAGTTTTGTGGCTTCCTTCTAAACCGATAGCGCCTTTTCCTATCGTTGTATTTGCGATGATCAAATATGGTTTTGTTTTATTTTGTGCTTCATTTAAAGCCGCTTCAATCTCAGCAAAATTATGACCATCTATCCTTACAACTTCCCAATTTTGCGCTTCAAAACGATTTTTTATATCTTCACTCCAAGCGATTGTTGTATCACCTTCTATCGTTATATGATTATTATCGTAAATTAAAATAAGATTGTCTAAAGAGTGTTTTCCAGCTAATGCACAAGCTTCATAGCTAATGCCTTCTTGCAAATCTCCATCGCCACAAATGCAATAAACTTTATGATTTATGATTTTTATCTCATCAGTATTTAGTAAATTTGCAGCAGTTTTTGCAGCCATAGCAAAGCCGACAGCATTTGCTACACCCTGCCCCAATGGACCAGTCGCTATTTCTACGCCACAAGTTGAAATTTCTGGATGACCTGGAGTTTTTGAATGAAGTTGTCTAAAATTTTTAAGATCATCTAAGGTCAAATCAAAACCACATAAATACAAATAAGCATAAACTAAGCTACTTGCGTGACCGCCAGAAAATACCAAACGATCTCTGTTTAACCAATTTGGATTTTTCGGATTTATATTGATTTTTTGAGATAAAATCGTAATTATATCGGCAAGCCCCATAGGAGCACCAGGATGACCGGAATTTGCTTTTTGCACCATATCGGCACATAAAAATCTTATAGTATTGGCATCTTTTTGAAGCATTTTTAACCTTTCAAATATTTATCAATCAAATTTGTAACTAAAATTTTAATCTTTTCATTTTGTTTTTGAGATTTTATATCATCGATTAAAGAATTTAAAAATTCTTTTGATTTTTCTATGCCCAATAAATTTGTATATGAATTTTTATAAGTATCGTTATGGACTGGTTTTCCAGTCTCTTTTATCGTAGAAGTAGCATCAATTAAATCATCATTTACCTGAAAAGCAAGCCCTAATTTAACCCCAATTTTATATAAATCTTGTCCAAGATTATCATCATTTGTGGCGATAATTCCACCAAGTTGCATACAAGCAGCGATCAATGCGCCAGTTTTGTGGATATGCAAAAATTTTAAATTTTCTAAATTTAACTTTTGTTTCTCAAAATAGCAATCCAAAGCTTGACCTAAAACCATCCCGTAAATTCCACCATTTTGAGATAAAATTTTTACACATTTTACTTTTATATCATCGTTTAATTTTGAATTTGCTATCAAATAAAAAGCATGAGTATTTAAAGCATCACCTACTAAAATGGCAGTTGTTTCATCAAATTTTTTATGAACACTTGTAATGCCTCGCCTTAAATCGGCATTATCCATAGCTGGTAAATCATCGTGTATCAATGAATAAGTATGGAAAATTTCAACGCCAAAAGCTATATTTAGTGCGTTTTCTATCATTTTTGGATTTAAAGCTTCTACAACTCCTAATAAAAGCTGCGCTCTAAAATGTTTTCCGCCTTTAATCATATAATTTAAAGCATCGTTAAAATATGGATGAAAACTTTCAACCTGAAATAAATTTTTCTCTAAAAAATCGACAAAAATTTTATTTAAATCAGACATTAAAACCGCCAAATCCGCCTAACATATTTGCAACCATCGATTTTTTTTGATCTTCTATCAATTTTAAAGCATCGTTCATCGCAGAAATTAACAAAATTTGCAAGCTCTCTTTATCGCCAAGCAAACTATCATCGATATTCAAATCCAAAACTTCTCCACCACCATTTATGCGAATTTCTACCATTCCTCCACCACTTTTTACACAAAACTCTTTTTTTGAATTTTCATCTTGCAACTCTTTTGCTTTTTTTTGCGCTTCATCCAACATTTGACCCATTTTTGAAAAATCCATACCCTCAAACATCTAATTTTTCCTTTATTTTATTTTTTTCATCGACTAGAACTATTTGCGGTTTATGATTTTTTGCGTCTTTTATGTCAATTCTCGCATAACTTACAATTATTACTATATCGCCTTTTTGACATTTTCTAGCAGCTGCTCCGTTTAAACAAATAATTCCGCTATTTGCTTTGCCTTTTATGACATAAGTTGTAAGTCTTTCACCGTTATTGTTGTTTAAAACATCTACTTTTTCAAACTCAACTAAACCAGCTTTTTGCATCAATTCTTCATCAATTGTGATGCTACCAACATAATTCAAATCCGCATCAGTTACAGTTGCCCTGTGAATTTTGCTTTTTAAAATTTCAATTTGCATAATATTCCTTTACTATTTCTTTATCACTAAAATGGTATTTTACACCTTTAATTTCTTGATAAGTTTCATCACCTTTTCCCAAAATTACAACAATTTCCCCGTTTTTCGCTAAATCCAAAGCTTGAAAAATTGCCTTTTTTCTATCTTCTTGCACAATCACATTTGAAAATTTTTGCATTCCTTTTAAAATTTGTTTTATTATAAAATTTGGATCTTCGTTTCTTGGATTATCGCTTGTGACAATGCAAATTTGACTTAAATTTTGTGCTATTTTTCCCATTATTGGGCGTTTTGTGTTATCTCTATCACCACCAGCACCAAAAACACAAATGATCTTTTCTTTACTAAAAGCTTTTACAACTTTTTCTATACCATCTGGAGTATGCGCAAAATCAACAATCACAAGCGGATTTTTATGAACTATCTCAACGCGTCCTTCAACTCCTTGAAAATTTTCAAAACTTTTTGCTATTTCATCACTATTATAATTTGTCAAAAGCTTAGCAGCAGCAAAACTTGCAAGCAAATTATAAAGATTAAATTTCCCAACTAGTAGACTTTTCAACGAAATTTCATCATTTTTAAAACAAATTTTTGCTTTTATATAATCTTTTATATCGTAATTTAAAACAGAAAACTCAGCATCATTTTTTAACGAATAAGTGTAAGAATTTTTTTGGTTATATTTTATAAATTTGTCATCTTTATTTATGATTTTTAAACAATCATCACTAAAAAAACTGCTTTTTACTTTTACATAATTTTCAAAAGTTTTATGAAAATCTAAATGATCTTGCGTTAAATTTGTAAAAATTTTAAGCCAAAATTTAATCCCATCTATGCGATTTTGCGCGATTGCGTGAGAACTAACTTCCATAACCAAAAAATCACATTTATTTTCGCTTGCAATTTTTAAATATTCAAAAATTTTTAAATTGCAACTAGTTGTAAGACCTTTTTCATCAAATTGTTTTTCATTTAAAAAAGCGCCTCTTGTTCCACAAAGCACGACATTAAAACCTAAATTTTGCAAACTTTTAGCTATCAAATTAGCCGTCGTAGTTTTGCCATTTGTTCCAGTTATTCCTACAATTTTTATATTTTTATCTATATTTAAAATTTTGTTTAATTCATCAAAATTTAAAATTATCGCGCCATTTTTTTTCGCATCTTCTACAAATTTCAAATTTTGAGAATTTTTTAAAAAATAACAGCCATCTTTACATTCATTTGAATCATCTGTTATGAAATTATCTTTTATTTCTATTTTCATAAATTTTTTCACCTATTTGTTTTAATCTTGCATCTCCCAAAAAAACTTTTAAGGAATTTTCAAAAGTCTCGAATGCCATTTGTTCGTAACCATTTTTAAATAAAATCACCATAAAATCAAAAAAATCTTCTCTATTTTCAAACGAAATTTTGGTATTAAAATGAATTTTTTCAAAAACTTCTCTAAAATTATTATTTTTAATCAAAATTTTTAAATCTTTAAAAGATATTATATTTAAACCATTAACTTTTATAACTTCATCCGCAAAATCACCTAATTCTTTAGAATCAAAGAGAGTGATTAATTTTTTGTAATCTTTTGATTTTTGATAAAAATTTTCAAATTTATATTGAGCGTTATCTGGAGATTTTTTTGCAAAATAACTTAAATCCAACAAAAAAGTAATTTCATCATTTGGAGTTTTTTCAAACTCTTTCGTAAAACCAAAAATTGCTTCATCAAAATTGTTATTTTCGAAAGCTTTAAGTCCAAGCTCTTTAAAATTTTTCAATATCAAATTCCTCGTCAAGCGGTATATTTTTGATTGAAATTTCTGGATGAATATCAATTTTTAACTGCTTTTCTATGCCGTGTCTTAAAGTGGCATCGCTTGAAGGACATCCGTGACAATGTCCGATTAATCTTACAAAAACAACCCCATTTTTTATGCCTAAAATTTCGATATTTCCACCATCTTTTACAAGTATCGGGCGGATATTATTTATCACTTCGTTAATAGGTTCTAAAAGTTCTTCATCGCTAAAAGGTATCATTTTTATCCTTAAAAATTTTCGCCCTATTTTATCCAATAAGACTTAAAAATTTCAAAATTTTTGTTATAATCGTGCACTTTTTAAAGGCTGAAAATGGATTTTTATCAAAAATTAAAAGAACTTAAAATTTATGATATTGATAAAATTTTAAAAAGCTTTCAAAATCAAAAAAACGTCTTTGTTTTTGTAAATTTAATAAAAAATTCTTACGAAAATTTTGAATATTTTTGCAAAAATTTAGAAATAAAAACAAAAA
>CAMUNZ010000035.1 GCA_947090385.1 uncultured Campylobacter sp.
GACTATAAAAGCAAAAAAACCACCGATTAAAAAAATTAAGACGTGATCGCTATTTTGTAAAAAAATTTCTCTATTTTTATAAGTATCATAAAAAGTCGCCGCAAACATCGTAGGAATGGATAATAAAAAGCTAAATTTTGCTGCCATTTCGCGATCAAGTTTACACAAAAGTCCAGCAATGATCGTAGATCCACTTCTTGAAGTGCCTGGAATCATAGCAAAACATTGAGAAAGTCCGATTATAAAAGCTTGTTTAAAAGTGATATTTTCAAGAGTTTTTATTTTCGAAAAATCTTTTTTTGATTTTAAAAAAAACTCTACAATTATAAAGACAAATCCGCCAACAATCAAAGCATAAGCGACGATATTTGGATTAAAAAATGTTTTTATAATCGAATAACAAAAATACCCAATAACCGCTGTCGGGACAAAAGATACTATCAATTTTTGCCACAAAATAAAATCTTTTTTAAGTCTATCAAAAAACATAAAAACAACAGCCAAAATTGATCCAAGTTGAATTACAACTTCAAAACATTTTAAAATATCATCTTGTTTTAAATCCAAAAATTTACTCGTTAAAATCATATGCCCAGTTGAACTAATCGGCAAAAATTCAGTTAATCCTTCGACAATTCCTAAAATTATCGCATCAAAAATTTCCATTTTTATCCTTGAAATCTTTTATTATTGAGTTTAATATAGTTAAATTTTGTTTTATACTAAATGGCTTATAAGCCACAGTTATAATAGCTATCAGATCTGGCTTTAAAGTTAAAATTTGTGGCAAATTTTGTGAATTTATCCCGCCAATTACGGCTATTTTTTTATTTAATTTTTTTGCTTGTTTTACAATTTCAAAATCACAACGAATAGCATTTGGTTTAATTTTGCTTTTAAACATCGCACCAAATGCAAGATAAGAAGCATTAAATTTTGCAAAATTCTTAGCTTTTTGCAAATTATTATAACAGCTAACACCAATAATTTTTTCATCATCTAAATTTTTTTTAGCTTCTAAAAAGTCTGTGTCGTCTTGCCCCAAATGGACGCCATGTGCGTTAATTTCTTCGCATAAAAAAACATCATCATTTATGATAAATTTCGCATCAAAATCGTTGCAAATTTTTACTATATCTTTTAAATCTTGCAGATTAAATTTTTTATTTTTGCAACGAAATTGTATGAATTTAACACCAGAGTTTAAAATCTCTAAAATCTGAGATTTTAAACTATTTTGTGGGGTATAAAAATCATCTGTTAATACATAAATTTGCATTATTTTAAATCATATTTTTTTAATAACTCTTCGTATTTAGGCTCATTTTGCAAATTTTGCATTACTGCATTTATTTTTTGAATTAAATTTTTTTGTTTATCTTTATCAAATGCTATCGAAAATCCTTCGCTTCCATCTGGTTCTTTTAAAAATTCTACTAAATCTCTATTTTGTTTCAAATATCCATAACCGATAGAACTATCAACCAAAACTACGTCAATTTTATTTTTTTTAAGCCCCATAATCGCAGCAAAAACATCTTTTGAAGGAGCCACTTTTGCGCCTTGAATTTCTCTTGCAGCAATCTCTTGAACTGTGCCAAGCTGAACACCAATTTTTTTGTCCAAAAGCGAATTTTTGTCGTTTATACTTGCATCATTTACTCTTTTTATAAACAAATTTTCAGTCACGTAATATGGCGTAGTAAAATCAATTGCTTTTTTACGATCTGGTGTCGCGCTAATAGCGGAAATTATCGCGTCTATTTTGCCAATTTTTATAGCTGGAATCAAACCGTCGAAACTCATATTAACAAATTCGTATTCAAAACCGATTTTTTTACTTAAAAATTCGATTAAATCTATATCAAATCCCGCAATTTTTGCGTTTTCATCTATAAATTCAAAAGGTGGATAATTCGCACTCGTTCCGATTTTTAAAACATCGGCACTTAAAATCCCACAACAACAAATTGCTAGTAAAAATTTTGCAATTTTTTTCATTTTTTCTCCTTTTTTTAATGGTTTAAAATTTTATTTAAAAACTCTTTTAATCTTGGATTTTGCGGATTTTCAAATATATTTTTAGGTTCATCATCAACGGCTATTTTTCCGCCTTCCATAAAAAATATTCTATTTGCAACATTTTTTGCAAAACCCATTTCATGCGTTACAACAAGCATCGTAAGACCTTCATTTGCAACTTCTTTCATAATACTTAAAACTTCACCTATCATTTCTGGATCAAGCGCAGATGTTGGTTCATCAAACAAAATCACATCTGGTTGCATGGCAAGTGCCCTTGCAATAGCAATTCGTTGCTTTTGTCCGCCGCTCAATTTATGCGGATAAGCCTCTTTCTTATCACTAAGTCCAACTTTTTTAAGAAGCTCAACTGCTTTTTGTTCAGCTTCATCTTTTTTCATAAGCCCAGTTTGTATCGGAGCAATCGTTAAATTTTGCAAAACATTTAAATTTGTAAAAAGATTAAAATGTTGGAAAACCATACAAATTTTTTGTCGAATTTTATTTATATCTGTTTTTTCATCCATAATATCTTTATCATTTATAAAAATATGCCCACTAGTAGGCATTTCTAAACGATTTATGCAACGTAAAAATGTGCTTTTTCCTCCGCCACTTGGACCAATTATAGAAATTACTTCACCACTTTTTATCTCTACTGAAATATCTTTTAATACACAAAGCTCACCATAATTTTTAGTTAAATTTTCTATTTTAATCATTTTTATTTAGCCTACTTTCTAATTTTTTTACTAAAAATGACAAAATTTTAACACTTATATAATAAATCATTCCTGCAAAAAAAACTGGTTGAGCTGTGTAAAGAACAGCTTGCAAACTTTGTGCGTTAAATGTGAGATCATAAACAGAAATCATGCCAACGACAGAAGTCTCTTTAAAAAGGCTTATAAACTCATTTGCTAAAGCCGGAAGAATATTTTTTATAGCTTGTGGAAAAACTATTTTTCGCATCGAAATAGAATAATTTAATCCCATAGCTCTTGAAGCTTCCATTTGACCTTTATCTACGCTATTTATACCACTTCTTACAATCTCAGAAACATAAGCAGAAGAATTTAAACCAAGTGCGATTATTGCCGGATATATATTATCAGAAAGTGCAGTAAAAATCACATAAGAAAACACCATAAGTTGTATCACAAAAGGCGTTCCACGTATCAAATCTGTATATTCGTCTATAACAAAAGTTAAAGTTTTGAAATTTGCAAATCTCAAAAATCCAAGTAAAAATCCTAAAATTATGCCTATTATTATACCGCCACTTGTAAGGATTAAAGTAGTAGTAAAACTTTTGATTAAACTTTGATTTTGCGCTTGTGTGAGTTCGCTAGGATAAGAAAAATACACACCCAAAATAGCTAAACTCAAAAAAAATATCGCTCTTGCAAATTTTATATTTCTTTCTATGAAGTAAAATATTAAAATAAGCCAAATTTCAAATATAAAAAAAATATTTAAACTTTGAGAATTTTGCGATAAAAATTTTATGCAAATAAACCCAAAAATTGACAGAAAAATAAAAAATATAAAATTAAAAAATTTTTGATTCAACTTTTAACCTTGTTTTTAGAAAATAAAGGTTTGGATTTTACAAAATTTTTATTATCATTTTGCTTAAATTTTATATTAAATCTGATACAATTGTCAATTTTTGTAAATTTTAAATAATAAGGATAAATTTTGACACTTTCTACATATATTGCAATTTTTTTATATTTTGGAATTTTATTAGTTATTGGAATTTTGTCATACAACAAAAAAGCAAATATGGGTGAATATCTTTTGGACAATCGCCGTTTAGGTCCGGTTGTAACAGCATTGAGCGCCGGTGCTAGCGATATGAGTGGCTGGATGCTTTTAGGACTTCCTGGAGCTTTGTATTTAAGTGGAATTTGTAGCATTTGGATAGCGATTGGGCTTACAATTGGAGCGTGGGCAAATTATAAATTTTTAGCAAAAAGACTTAGAATTTATACACAAGTTGCTAGCGATAGCATAACAATTCCGGATTATTTAGAAAATCGTTTTAAAGATAAAACTAAAACTTTAAGGATAATTTCTGGAATTTTTATTTTGATATTTTTTACGCTTTATGTAAGCAGTGGAATTATCGCTGGTGGAAAAACTTTCGAAAGTTTTTTTGGATTAAATTTTACATTTGGTGCGATTTTAACATTTTTGATAGTAGTTTTTTATACTTTTTTTGGCGGATTTAAAGCAGTTTGTTTAACAGATGCTTTTCAAGGTGCTTTAATGTTTGTAGTTTTGATTATGGTGCCAATTGGTGGGTATTTAGCTCTAGAAATTCCAGCAGATTCTAGCTTTTTTAACGAACTTACAAAATATGGAAAAGATCATTTAAATTTGTTTGAAAATCAAAGTTTTTTAGGAATTTTGGGACTTTTAGCTTGGGGCTTTGGATATTTTGGACAACCACACATTATAGTAAGATTTATGGCGATTAGAGATCATAAAGAATTAGATAGTGCTAGAAGAATCGGAATTTTATGGATGGCGTTAGGACTTATCGGAGCGATTTTAAGCGGACTTGTGGGATTTGTGTATTTTAATCAAATTGGAACTCCTTTAAAAGATAGCGAAACTGTGTTTTTAAAACTTGGAGAAATTTTATTTCATCCGTTTTTTGTAGGAATTATAATATCAGCTGTTTTAGCAGCCATAATGAGCACGATTTCTGGACAACTTTTAGTAAGCGCTAGCTCAATGACAAAAGATTTTATTTTTGCGTTTTATAAAAAAGAAATTTCAAGTAAAACTGAAGTTTTAACCGGAAGAATCGCTGTCGTAATAATCGCCGTTGTAGCGACTATTTTAGCTTTTAATTCTAGCAATACGGTATTAAATGTAGTTGGAAATGCATGGGCTGGTTTTGGTGCTAGTTTTGGACCAGTGCTTTTATTTAGCTTGTATTCTAAAAAAATGTCGGCACTTGCTGCACTTGCAGGAATTATAAGTGGCGGAATTACTGTGCTTTTATGGATTTGGTTTGATTTAAATAAAATTGTTTATGAGCTTTTACCTGGATTTTTAATATCTTGTTTAGTGATTTATTTAATAAATAAATATCGTAATATATTAGAAAAAATGGCAGACGAGCCAAATTTAACTCAAATTTACAATGAATTTTTGAAAATGGAAAATAAAAATAAAGAATAAAAACTGCCTTTTGGCAGTTATTCTTCATTATATGCGCCGATTGATAAAATTTTTGCTTGACGATTTCTAACGACAGTGTCTATATCTAACTTTTCTAATTCATCTATAGAATTCACGATATAAGTCCCAAGCTCTTTAATGGCGCCTTCTTTATCTCTATGTGCCCCAATATTTGGCTCATTTATAATATCATCTATCAAATCAAGCTCTTTTAATTCTGTAGCTGTAATTTTCATAGCTTTAGTAGCCGCTTCACTTTTATTAGGATCATTCCACAAAATCGCCGCACAACCTTCTGGAGAAATTACAGAAAAAACAGAATTTTTCATCATAGCTAATTTATCAGCAACTCCGATAGCAAGCGCGCCACCACTTCCACCTTCACCTATAACTATCGCTATCATTCTAGTGCAAAGATTACTAAATTCAAATAAATTTCTAGCTATAGCTTCGCTTTGACCTCTTTCTTCAGCACCAATTCCAGGGTAAGCGCCAGGGGTATCTATCAAAAATATAATAGGAATTTCAAATTTCTCAGCAAGTTTAGCAACTCTTAAAGCTTTTCTATAACCTTCAGGATTTGGCATACCAAAATTTCTTTTCAATTTATATTTTGTACCTCTACCTTTTTGTTCTCCTATCAAAATAACTTTCCTACCAGCTATATATCCTAAAAAACAGACTATAGCAGCATCATCTTTAAAAGCTCTATCACCATGAATTTCATAATAATCATTCATAAGCGCTCTAACATAATCAAGAGTATATGGACGATCTGGATGTCTTGCTAATTGCAAACGCTGGAATTCATCTAAATTTTTGTAAGTTTTATTAATCTCTTTTTCTAGATTTTTTTTTAAAATTTCAACTGCGTGCTCATCTCCGCGAATATTAGCACTTGCTATATCATCATCAAGTTGTTTAATATTTTTTTCGAAATCAAGATAATTAGCCATTATTTTACTTTCTTAAAAATTATGCTTCCATTTGTGCCACCAAAACCAAATGAATTACTCATAACTATATTTAAATCAGCATTTTTAGCCTTACAAATATAATCTAAATCGCAATCTTCATCTTTTTGAAATTGATTTATTGTAGGTGGAATTATATTTTTTTGCATAGCCATAAGGCAAATAACAGCTTCTATAGCTCCAGCAGCACCAAGACAATGTCCAATTTGCCCTTTTGTAGAAGTCATAGGCGGAATTTGATCTTTAAATATATCTTTTACGACCAATGTCTCATTTCTATCATTTGTAGGAGTTGAAGTTCCATGTGCATTTATATAATCTAACTTTGGATTATTTGCCATTTTTAAAGCTTTTAAAATGGCTCTTTTTGGACCATCTACAGTTGGTGCTGTTATATGATTTGCATCACAACTTTCGCCAAAACCTATAATTTCTGCATAAATTTTAGCTCCCCTTGCTACAGCGTCTTCATAATCTTCTAATATCAACGCGCCAGCACCTTCGCCCATTACAAAACCATCTCTTCCACTGTCAAATGGGCGAGAAGCAGTTTTTGGATCGTCATTTCTCGTAGAAAGTGCCTTCATAGCAGCAAATCCAGCAATGCCAACAGGGCAAATTGCAGATTCTGCACCGACAACTAACATTTTTTTAGCGCTACCTATCATTATAGTTTTTGTAGCTTCGCAAATCGCGTGAGTTCCAGCCGCACAAGCAGTAACACTAGATAAATTTGGACCTTTTAAGCCATGTTTGATAGCTACTATTCCTCCTAACATATTTACTAATGCAGATGGAATAAAAAACGGAGAAACCTTTCTTGGACCTCTTTGTGAACAAGTCATAGAATTTTTCTCTATATTTGGCAATCCACCTATTCCAGCAGCAGAACTAACTCCAAAATCATCAAGTTCTAAATCTTTAAAATTTGCATCTTCAAAAGCTTCTTGTGCTGCTTTTAAACCAAGAAGTATAAATCTATCTACTTTTTTTACCTCTTTTGCATCGGTAACGCTTAACGGATCAAAATCCTTAACTTCGGCTGCTATGGTTACTGGAAAATCAGTTGCATCAAAAAGAGTTATTTTTCCAACACCACTCTCACCGTCACAAATTCTCTTAAACGAACTCTCTTTATCAAAACCGAGAGCATTAATCATTCCTATGCCAGTTACAACAACTCTTCTCAACATAACTCCTTAAAATTATTTTTTTAAACCTTCGATATAAGTTACAACATCGTTAATAGATATTAGTTTTTCAGCTTCACTATCTGGAATTTCTATACCAAATTTATCCTCTAATGCCATAATAAGCTCAACAACATCTAGGCTATCAGCATCTAAATCTTCAATAATTTTTGATTCAAGTTTTACTGAATCTGCACTAACATTTAATTGTTCTACAACAACATCTCTAACTTCATCAAATACTGCCATTTTTTTCTCCTAAATAAAAAATAAAGTGGGTTGATATTCTATAATAAAAATCCTTAAATTTAACCTTACATATAAAGTCCGCCATTTACTTTTAACACTTCTCCTGTTATATAGGAAGAGTAATCACTCAACAAAAAAGCAACCGCATTTGCAATCTCTTCAGTTTCACCAAAACGTTTCAAAGGTATCGAATCAATATATGATTTTTTTATATCTTCATTTAAAACTTCCGTCATATATGTGCGAATAAAACCAGGAGTTATACAATTAAATCTAACATTTCTACTAGCGCCTTCTTTTGCAAAACTTTTACTCATAGCTATCATGCCACCTTTGCTAGCAGAATAATTTACTTGTCCTGCATTTCCTATTTCACCGACGATAGAAGATATATTTACAACTGAACCAAATCTTTTTTTACTCATCAATTTTAAAGCCTCTTTGCTTCCTATAAAAGCTGATGTTAAATTTGCATTTATAACATTTGTAAAATCTTCTAATTTCATTCTAAGCGCTAATTTATCGTTTGTAATTCCTGCGTTATTTACCAAATAAGAAAGTTCGCCATCGCTTTGGATTATTACATTTAAAGCCTCTATAAATTCTTCTTCATTTGTAGCATCAAATTTTATCACAGCACCCTCACCGCCATTTTTGCGAATTTCTTCTAAAAGAGCATCAGTAATTTCTGGCTTACTTCTATAATTTATCCAAACTTTAAGCCCAAAATTAGCCAAAACTTTTGCGATTTGTGCGCCAATCCCACGACTTGCGCCAGTAATTAAAACATTTTTTCCACTAAATTTCATTTTTTTCCTTTATTTTAAATTATCGCTCGGATTTTATATAAAATTTGTAAATTTAAAAACCAAGATTTTCATTTACCAAAATTATATTTATTCTATCTTTAGCATCTTGAAAAATCACAGACATTTTATTCATAATATTTTGGGCGCTATATTTTGGAGTTTTCCCAAATTGCAAAGCTTTTTTATTTAATCTTTCGATATTTTTTGGTACAATTACATTTTTGATTCTTTCATAACCATCTTCGATATTTTCAACGATTTTATTTTTTCCAACAATTAATAAAACTTTTTTCGGCCCAAAAATTTGTGCAGCTATTCTATTCCCAGTGCCATCCATATTCACAAGCTCACCATTTTTTGTCAAAGCATTTATACTAGTTATAAATAAATCGCTTAAAAGACCATTTTTGCGACGATTTTCGTTTTCTTCCATAGAAATTCCGTTTTCATATTGATTAAAAACAACTTTATTTTTCAAATCTTGTAAAAAATTTAAAAGTCCTATATCAACGACACTCTGTGATCCGCCAAGCCCGATAGTTTTAGCTTCGTTTATAAAATCTTTTGAAATTTTTAAAGCTTCGTTTTTTTGTTATCTACTAAAATTACATTAAAACCGCGTTTTTTTAAATTTTCAATCAAATTTTGCATTTTTATCCTTTAAAATTTTGTAAAAATTCTTTCTCATTTTTGCAACTCATAGCGCTTGACATCAAACAAATTTTATCTGCTCCTGCTTTTAAACAAATTTGAAAATTTTCATAATTTATTCCACCAAGCACAAAAATTTCGCAAGAGAATTTGTTTTTTATATTTTTTATAAAAGAAATTCCTTTTGGTTTTAAACCAGCTTTACAAGAAGTTTCAAAAATATGGCTTAAACACAGAGTTTTTGCGCCATTTTCAATGGCCATTTTTGCCTCATTTTCATCATGAATTGAAGCTACTATTTTTTCAAAATCATATAAATTTCTACTTTGTTTTTTAAAAATTTCAAGTGACAACCAAATATTTTTATGACCTAAATTTTGCGCAACTTCTATAAAATTATGCAAATAAATTTGTGATTTAAAATTTTCACAAATTTTAAAAATTTCACAAACAAATTTTTCATAATCCTTGCTTGTTAAATCTTTTTGTCTAAGCACGACAAAAGCGCCATTTTCGCAAAAATTCAAAATCTTTTGTGGCAAATTTTCACATAAATTTTTATCTGCAATCACTACGATTTTAGACATAAATATACTCACTCATTAACGGTTGCAAATTTGCATCTTTTATAGCTTTGCAAATTTCTTTTACACTTCTATTATCTGCTATTTCAAATTGCTCATCGCCTTTTTCTTCGCCAGAATGTGCGCCAATACCAACATTTACGCCAGCGCTTATTTTGTTTGTAGCTATTTTTATAGAATTATCTCTAAAAAATGCATTTTCACGCGTTGAAATCGTGATATTTGCTGTCGGCAAAAACAGTCTATAAGCCATAATAACTTGCAAAAGCTCCCTTTGACCGACATCTTTTGGATTTATTTTTCCATTGTTTATAATTGGACGAAGTCTAGGAACAGAAAATGCAATTTCTGTTTTTGGATATTTTTTTTGTATTAAACTTGCATGAAATGCGGTGCAAAACGCATCAAGTCTAAAATCATCAAGTCCTAAAAGTGCAGCAAATCCAACGCCCCTCATCCCGCCTATTACCGCCCTTTCTTGCGCATTAAATCTATAAGGAAAAATTCTTTTATTTCCAGCTAAATGAAGTTTTTCATATTTTTTTTCATTATAAGTTTCTTGAAAAACTATAACAAAATCAACTCCCGCTTCGTGAAGTTTTTTATAATCACAGGAATTTACAGGGTAAATTTCTACACTTACAATTTTAAAAAATTTTTTAGCTATTTTACAAGCATTTGCTATGTAATTTATATCAGAATCCATCTCGCTTTCGCCAGTTAAAATCAAAATTTCTTGCAAACCGCTTTTTGAGATCTCTTTCATCTCATTTTCAATCTCTTTTTCGTTTAATTTTGCTCGTTTTATATCGTTTTTGCAATTAAAACCGCAATAAACACAATGATTATCACAGAAATTTGATATATAAAGCGGAGTAAAAAGAGTTATATTATTTCCAAATTTTTCTCTTGTTTCTTTTTGTGCAAATTTAGCAATATCTTCCAAAAATTCGCCAGCTTTTATGCTTAAAAGTGCCTTTAAATCTTCAGTTGTGCGAATTTTATTATTTAAAGCTTTTAAAATATCGTCTTTTGTATAACTTTGCGGATCAAATTTTTCTCTTTCTTTTAAAACTTTGTCATAAATTTCATGTCCGATATCTTCCATATGTGGAAGCAATTTTAAATGATCAATCCTCATTTAATCTCCTAAAAATCCAGTCAATGGCGAACTTGCAACACCTTCATTTGTAACTCGTCCAAGTCCTGCTAAAAATGCATTTCTGCCAGAATTTATGGCTTCTTTAAAAGCTTTCGCCATCAAAGGTATATTTTTTGATGTAGCAATCGCAGTATTACTCATCACAGCACTAGCCCCGATTTCCATGGCTTCACAAGCTTGAGAAGGTCGCCCGATACCAGCATCCACAATCACAGGCAAATCAACTTCGTTTATTAAAATTTCTATCATATTTTTAAAAACAAGTCCTTGATTGGAGCCGATTGGCGATCCAAGTGGCATAATGCAAGCCGCTCCTACTTTTTTCAAATCTCTTGCAACACTTAAATCACCAAAAATATAAGGCATAACAACAAAACCAAGATCATTTAAAATTTCAGTCGCTTTTATAGTTTCATAATTATTTGGAAAAAGAAATTTTGTATCATCAATAATCTCAATTTTTATAAAATTTCCACATCCAAGTTCTCTGCTAAGTTTTGCAATCCTTACGGCTTCGTTTGCATTTCTAGCGCCACTTGTATTTGGTAAAAGCGTTACATTTTTTGGTATAAAATCCAAAATATTTCTACCTTTACTCTCATTTACTCTTCTTAAAGCTAAAGTTATAATTTCACATTCACCTTGTGTAATTGCTGAGTTTATAAGCTCATGTGAATATTTTCCAGAGCCCAAAATAAATCTACTTTTAAATTTTTTATCTCCTAAAAATAAAAAATCTTCCATAATCAATCCTCTAAATCGTTTAATAATCTTAAAACTAAATTTGCTTGATGACCAGCGCAAATAGCAACTCTTGGCGCCATAAGTCCATCGCCTATTTTTGCACCATTTTTTAAATCTCCACAAATATAAACATTTGTTGCAAATTTTTGTGTTTTTATCAAATTTGAATCATAAATTCCAGCCATTCCAGAAGCTAAAATCAACTTTTTATCCTTAAAATTTGGTGCAAAATTTGCGATCATCGCCTTACTTTTAGGATTATCAAAAGCTTCACAAATTATTTTGCAATCTTTAAAAATTTCACAAATATTTTTTTCATCCAGAAAAACTTCAAAAGTTTCAACCTCAACAAATGGATTTACCTGTGAAATCAAGCTTTTTAAAGCCTTAGTTTTATAAAGTCCTATGTGTTTTACAAAATAATTTTGTCTATTTAAATTGCTTGGTTCAACGATATCAAAATCAACTAAAACAAGTTTTTTTACTCCAACTCTTGCTAAAAATAAAGCGATATTTGATCCAAGTCCGCCAAGTCCAGCCACGCCAATTACAGCTGATTTTAAAGCATTATTTAAAGATGGAGAATTTCTTGATTCGATCATAGATTTTAAAATTTCTTTTGGCGGCATAACACCTTTTTTTATGAAAATTAAGTTTTTATTATTTTGCGTAAAATTTGCATTTTTTACAGCAAAACCATCCAAAATTTTAACTAAATCGTTCCAATTTTTATCAAAATCATCAAAACAAAAACCGAATTTTTTAAACTGAAATTTCTCAAAATTCTGCAAAATTTCAAATCTTAAATCATCCAAATTTTGCGAATTTATCTCATAATTTTGCGAATTTATCAAAATTTCCATCATCCGCCACCGACAAATTCAACTATTTCGTAAATTTTACCGGTTGAAATTTTTGTTTTATACCACAATTTTTTTTGTAAAATTTCTCTATCTTTTTCAACTGCTACGAAATTTAA
>CAMUNZ010000036.1 GCA_947090385.1 uncultured Campylobacter sp.
CTGCGAATCAGTTTTATAACGCTTTGATGGTTACTTATCCAGATAGCAAAGAAGCACAAGCTGTACCAAAAAATAGAGAATAAATTAAATATCAAAAGGAAAAAAATGTCGAAAGTAATATCTTTAAATTACGAGTTAAAAGACGCTAAAAATGGCGAAATTTTAGAATCAAACCTTCAAACAGATTCTTTATATTTTATAACTGGAAAAGGTCATATTTTGCCAGCATTAGAGGAAGAAGTTATAAAACTTGCGATCGGCGAAGAGAAAAAAATCGTTTTAAAATCAGAAAATGGTGTTGGACAATATGATAAAGATTTGCTTCAAAATATTCCTATTGAACAATTTGCTGGAATTGATTTAAAAGTAGGCATGGAACTTTTTGGCGAAAATGAGGAAGGTGAAACTGCAAGAGTTATTGTAAAAGAAATTTCTGATGATGAAGTTGTAGTAGATTTTAATCATCCTTATGCTGGGCGAGATTTAGAATTTTTTATAAGAATTGCAGACATAAGAGATGCTAATGAAGATGAAGAATTAACAGGCGTCGTAAATACTCCTCACGTTTGCGGTTGTGGTCACAATCACGAAGATGAACACGAATGTTGTGGTGGTTATCATCATCACGAACACGAATGTTGTGGAAGGCATAAACATTAATGAATTTTGGTTTTATTTTTCCAGGACAAGGCTCCCAAAGTATCGGAATGGGCAATGAATTTTACGAGAATTTTAGTGTTTGCAAGGAGCTTTTGCAAAATAGTAGTGATTTTTGCAAAATAGATTTTAAAAAATTACTTTTTTCGCAAAACGACGATATAAATATAAGCAAATTTACTCAACCAGCTATTGTTTTAAATTCGTTTTTTGCTTTTTTAGCTTTACAAGAAAATCAAAAAATTTTGCCAAAATTTTGTCTAGGTCATAGTTTGGGAGAATTTTCTGCATTATCTATAAGTGGTGGAATTTCAAATATTGATTGTATAAAACTTGTAAATTTACGTGGAATTTTCATGCAAGAATCTTGCGAAGGTAAAGATGTTTCGATGATGGTAGTTTTGGGACTTTGCGATGAAGTCGTTGAAAAAATTTGTGAAGATGCAAGAAAAGATGGTGCAAAATTTTGGGCGGCAAATTACAATTGCGATGGGCAAATTGTTTTGGCTGGTTTTAAAAATGATTTGCTTAAATTTGAAAGTGAGTTTAAAAATGCTGGTGCAAAAAGGACTTTGCTTTTAAATATGAGCGTTGCAAGTCATTGTGAAATTTTAAAAAGCGCTAGTTTAAAACTTAAAGATGAGATTAAACCACTTCTAAAAGAGAAATTTTCGCCAGTTATATCAAATGTCACATCGAAGGCTTATACCACAAAAGACGAGGCTTTAAACCTTTTGGAACTTCAACTTATAAAGCCAGTTTTGTATAAACAAAGTATTAAAAATTATGAAGATAATGTTGATTGTTTTGTCGAGTTTGGCGCAAGTGTTTTAAAAGGATTGAATAAAAAAATTACACAAAAACCAACTTTTAGCATAACAAATTTAAAAGATTTAGATGAATTTTTAAAGGCTAATTTTTGAAAATTGCAATTTTAGGGGCTATGCCAGAAGAAATTTTACCTTTTTTGGAAATTTTAAAAAATTATGAAAAGATTGAATTTGGAAAGAATTTTTACTATAAAGCGAAATTTAAAAATCACGAATTAATTTTGGCTTATAGTAAGATTGGAAAAGTAAATTCAGCTCTTACGGCTACGATTTTATGCCAAAAATTTGGTGCAGAAATTTTACTTTTTAGCGGTGTTGCCGGTGCTTTAGAAAAAAATTTAAAAATAGGTGATTTGTTTTTTGCTACATCGGTTGTTCAACATGATTTAGATATTTCGATTTTTGGTCATCCTTTTGGTTTTGTGCCTGGCGGAAAAGTTTTTGTAAAAAGTGATGAGAATTTAAATAAAATAGCACAACAAACCGCTAAGAATTTAAATATAAATTTAAAAAGTGGGATTATAGCAAGTGGTGATCAATTTATCTGCGACGAAAATAAAAAATCTTGGATAAAAGACACTTTTGATGCAAGTGTTACAGAAATGGAAGGCGCAAGCGTTGGTGTTGTCTGTGATGCTTTAAATGTGCCGTTTTTTATATTAAGAGCTATATCTGATGAAGCAGGTCACAAAGCGGAATTTGATTTTGATAAATTTGTCGAAGAAACTGCAAAAATAAGCGCAAATTTTATGCTAAAAATGGTTGAAAAAATTGATTAATCTTAGCAAAAAACTTCTGAGAATTGTCGGACAAACAAATGCAAAATATAAAATGTTTGAAAGTGGTGATAAAATTTTGCTAGGGCTTAGTGGCGGAAAAGATAGTTTGATTTTGGCGCATATTTTAAGACATTTTTGCGATGTAAGTCCGCTAAAATGGGAATTTAAAGCTATTACTATAGGTTATGGAATTGGCGAGGATTTTGATTATTTAATTTCTCATTGCAAAGAGCATGGCATAAATCATGAAATAATACATACAAAAATTTTAGAATTTGGCAAAGAGAAAATGCGTCAAAATACCAGTTTTTGCAGTTTTTGTAGCAGAATGAGAAGAGGTTATATTTACTCTTACGCTTTGCAAAATGGTTTTAATAAAATCGCCCTTGCTCATCATTTTGACGATGCGGCTGAAAGTTTTTTTATGAATTTCACGCATAATGGGGCTTTAAGGACATTGGCGCCAAAATATCAAGCACAAAATGATCTTGTTGTGATTCGTCCGTTGATATTAGCTAGAGAGAGGCAAATTTCGTCTTGTGCAAAGGAAAACGAATTAAAACTTATCACAGAGGAAGACGCTTGCCCAGCTAAACATTATGGCAAAATTCCTCATACAAGAAGCGAAACAAAAAAACTTTTAAGCGATTTTGAAAAAGAAAATCCAAAATTTTTCGTAAGTTTAAAAGCGTCTTTTGAAAATTTGCGAAGTGAAACTTTTTTTTAAAGGGATAAGATGCAAAATTTCGGTTTTTACTATATAAATTTAAAAGATAGTAAAGATAGATTGCAAAATTTAAAGCAAAAATTTAAAAATTTCGGTGATTTTGCTTGTGTCGAAGCTGTGAGTTATAAAGAAATTCAAGTTTCGCAATTTTTTGATATATCACAAAAATATTTTCACGAAGTTTTTAAAACAATTTTACCAGCAGAAGTTGGTTGCACTTTGTCGCATATAAAAGCTTTACAGATTTTTTTGCAAAGCAAAAATAAATTTGCGATAATTTTTGAAGACGATATAGATGCAAATGACGAAATTTTCGCGCAAATTGCTAAAAAAGCACAAAATTTGGATGAAAATTTTGTGATTAATTGTTACAAACAGGATTTAAAAATTTCAAAATATGTTTTTTTAAAACAAATTGATGAAAATTTTTATCAAATAAATAATTTTTCAAAACAATTTATAAAATCAGCTGCTGTTTATGCTATCGATAGAAAGGCGGCGCAAGAATTTCTAAAATCACAAGAGATTTTTATAAAAAAATCTGACGATTGGCATTTGATTTTATCGAATGCTAGTTTTTTTTATTATCCGCTTTGTGATACTGATAAAAATTTTGATACGACTATAAAAAATATAAACAAACAAACAAAACATAATTTTTTTAAATTTTTAAAAGTAAAATTAAATGAAAAATTATCAAAAATAATCTTGCCGTTTATTTCGATTATTTTGCGTTTTATTGGATATAAAAGAGTTTAGGATTTAGATTACTTTTAAATTTTTTGCAATTTATTAAAAATTTCAAATTTATATATTTTTAGATAAAATCACAGGTTTTAAATTTTTATACAGGATAATTATGAATAACATAAGAAATTTTAGCATCATAGCTCACATAGATCATGGCAAATCGACATTGGCTGATCGCATAATTAGCGAATGTGGCGCCGTAAGCGATAGAGAAATGAGTGCGCAAGTTATGGATACGATGGATATAGAAAAAGAGCGCGGCATAACTATAAAAGCACAATCTGTTAGATTAAAATATAAACTCGACGGTGTCGAATATATCTTAAATTTGATAGATACTCCAGGACATGTTGATTTTAGTTATGAAGTAAGTAGAAGTTTGGCAAGTTGCGAAGGGGCTTTATTGGTCGTTGATGCGGCACAAGGCGTGCAAGCGCAAACTATCGCAAATGTTTATATCGCGCTTGAAAATAATCTTGAAATTATCCCTGTTTTAAATAAAATTGATCTTCCAGCTGCAAATCCTAAGGCTGTAAAAGACGAAATTGAGCATATAATCGGTCTTGATTGCACTGAGGCTTTAGAAGTTAGTGCAAAAACTGGTATCGGGATAAAAGATTTAATTGAAGCTATAATTCGCAAAATTCCGCCACCAAAAGTCGATAAAAATAGCCCGACAAAGGCTTTAATTTACGATAGTTGGTTTGATAATTATCTTGGTGCTTTGGCTTTAGTTAGAGTTTATGATGGCAAAATTTCTAAAAATGATGAAGTTTTGGTTATGGGGACAAATAAAAAACATTTAGTTCTTGATCTTATGTATCCAAATCCTATAAATCCCGTAAAAACAGAATGCATAAACAGCGGCGAAGTTGGCATTGTTGTTTTAGGGCTTAAAAATGTTAGTGATGTTTCAGTTGGCGATACAATTACGAATGCTAACAAAAAAGCTTTAAATCCAATCGCAGGTTTTGCAAAAGCAAAATCTTTTGTTTTTGCTGGAATTTATCCGATTGAAACAGATAAATTTGAAGATTTAAGAGATGCGCTTGACAAACTTAAATTAAATGATAGTTCTATAAGTTATGAGCCAGAAACTTCGGCAGCGCTTGGATTTGGTTTTCGTGTTGGATTTTTGGGACTTTTGCATATGGATGTTATCAAAGAGAGATTAGAAAGAGAATTTAATCTTGATTTAATCGTCACGGCTCCAAGCGTAACTTATCAAATAACTTTAACAAATGGCGAAAAAATTGATGTTACAAATCCTAGCGAAATGCCAGAAAGTGGTAAAATAGCCGAAATTTTTGAACCATATGTGAAATCTACGATTATAACTCCAAGCGAGTTTTTGGGAAATTTAATCACGCTCTTAAATAATCGTCGAGGCATTCAAACAAAAATGGATTATATTACGCCAACAAGGGTTTTATTAGAATACGATATCCCGCTAAATGAAATTATTATGGATTTTTATGATAAACTTAAATCTTGCACCAAAGGTTATGCTAGTTTTGATTATGAAATGAGTAATTACAGATCTGGCGATTTAATCAAACTTGATATAAGAGTAGCGGGCGAAATTGTCGATGCGTTGTCTATCATCGTGCCGAGAACAAAAGCCGAATTTCGCGGTAGAGAATTAGTAAAAGCCATGAAAGAAATCGTTCCAAGACAACTTTTTGAAGTTGCCATTCAAGCAAGCATCGGTTCAAAAATCATAGCCAGAGAAAATGTCCGCTCAATGGGAAAAAATGTAACTGCTAAATGTTATGGCGGTGATATCACAAGAAAACGAAAATTGCTTGAAAAACAAAAAGAGGGCAAAAAAAGGATGAAATCTATCGGAAAAGTAAATTTGCCAAGTGAAGCATTTTTAAGCGTTTTAAAGATCAATTAAAAGGGATAATTGTGAAAATTCTAGCTATTTTTTTTATTTTTACTTTTTTATATTCAAATGAATTTGAAATTTTGGGCATTGATACAAATTCTACTTTTGATGAATTTTGCGATGGAAATGCGAGTTTTTACGCGAGTTTAAAGAAAATAAATTTTAAAAAATGTAAAAAAAATTTGAATTTTACAAAGATAGGCTATGGCGCGATTGTGATTGCAAATGATTTAAATATTTCAAATTTAACAAAATTAGAACTTAAAAAAATTCTTTCTACAAAAATTCAAAATCGTGGCGATATGATAGAAAATCCGTATCAATTTTTAAATCAAATAAATTCTAAATTTCCAAAAATTCCTATAAAAATTTATTCGAATTTAGATAAAAATCAAAAAGAAATTTTGCAAAATTTCATAGGCGAATTAAAAAACACAAAAAAGCCAAATTTTGCCGATAAAAACGGAATTTTTCTTTTAAGTTTTGCGGATTTTTATAACAAAAATAATGGTTTAAAATTAGCTTTTATAAACGACATAAATCCAAACAAAAAAAACATAAAATCGCTTTTCTATCCTCTTTCTTATCCGCTTTTTTTAGGTGAAAATAACGAAACAAATTCCACAAAAAATCATTTAGAAATTGCTGAAATTTTAGGGATTATAAGGTGAAATTTTTTGCATTTTTTTTAGTTTTTCTTTTTCTTGGTTGTACTTCAAAATTTTATTTGCAAAATGATTTTACAAAAGATAAAACAAAACTAGCGATTAACGATCAAAATTTATCAAAATTACCAAAATTTGAAGGTGAAATTTTAGTAAATAAAATAGAATTTCTAAATAAAATTTTCTCTCCTTGGGATGAAAATCGTAAAGAATTTTCAAAAAACGAAGCTTTTTGGGCATTAGAAATTTTAAAAAATTCAAATTTATTTTTTGAAAAAGATAAGAAAATTTCCAAAAGTTTTTATGATGAAATCATAAATAATTCAAATGTAAAAAATTATCTTAAAATTAGCAAAAAAGCTGTTATTTTACATGAAACTTTGATAAGAAATTTGCCAACTACAAAGGCGATTTTTAAAGACTTTAAAAAGCATGGAAAAGGAATTCCTTTTGATTTAAATGCGAATACTTTTGTAAATTGTTTAACGCCGATTTTTGTTTCTCATTTTTCAAAAGATAAAAAATTTGCTTTTGTTTTTAGCGATATAACAAGTGGCTGGGTTGATTTAAAAAATATAAAATTTTTAAACAAAAAAGAGATAAAAGATTACAAAAATTCCGATTTTTTAGTCGTCACAAATTCACAAAAATTTCGTTTTGGATCGATTTTGCCTTTTATAAAAAATGGTGAAAATTTCAAAATCAAAATTTTAAATGAAATTTTGGACAAAAACGAAATAGAGAATTTTCCACTTAAATTTAACGATAAAAATATAAAAAAAGTTATGGAAAAGTTTCATTTACAAGCTTACGGATGGGGCGGATTTATGGGATTTAAAGATTGCTCTTTATTGATGCGAGATTTTTTTGCTATTTTTGGCGTATGGCTTCCTAGAAATTCAAAATTTCAATCAATTATGGGCAAAAAATTTGATATTTCAAATTTAAACTCTTCAAAAAAACAAAAATTTATCGCAAAAAATGCACAACCTTATCAAACTTTATTATATTTGCCAGGTCATATAATGCTTTATATCGCACCAAATTTAGTTTGGCATAGTATTTGGGGATTAAAAACAAAAAACGATAAAAGAGCCGTGATTGGCGGAGTTGTGTTAAGTCAGCTTGATATAGGAATTTATAAAATTCCAAATAAAAATTTGTTGATAAATAAAATTTCATCTTTAAACATTTTAAATTTTCCGCAATCAGTAAGATTTGATCGCAATTTAAGCAAATTTTTATCATTAAATTTTGCTGATAAAAAAGATGAGGTTTTTCAAAAAACGACTTTTTTTCCGCAAACTTTTAACGTTATAAATGATAAATATAAAGATGATTTAAAGAAAATTGAACCTGCAAATAACGAATTAAAAGAGAAAATGAAAAGTTTTGTAAAAGAAAGAACGATTTTAATCGGTGGCGAAATAAAACTTGAAAATGGCGAAACTAACAGCAAATTTAAAATCAAATAATGCAAATAAAAGTTTTTTCTAAAAAACGGGCAATTTTTGCGATTATTTTGTCGCTTTTTGCTATTTTTTTGATAAATCTTTCTTTGATATTTTTTGATTTTAAGAATTTTAAAAATGAAGAAATTTTTAAAACAAAAGGCGAAATTACTCAAAATTATATAAAAACAAAAAATTCAAAATCGTATCAAGTTTTAAAATTTAAAACGAAAAATTTCGATCTTTATACTACAAATTTTAAGCGAAATTTAAATTCTAATGTTGGCGAAATTTATGAATTTAATATAATTACAAAAAATGTAAAATTTAAAGATTTTTTAAGTGGAAGTTTTTACGCACCTAGTTTTAAATTTCAAAAAATTGATAAAATAAATCAAAATTCGATTAAAAATTATCTCATAAATGCCATAAATTCACAGCACAAAACGGCACTCATGCAAGAGTTTTATAACGCGCTTTATCTTGCGACACCGATTTCAAAAGAGCTTAGAAGTTATGTTGTAAATTGGGGTTCGGCACATATTGTGGCGATTTCTGGCTTTCATATAGGTATAATTTTTGCCTTTGTTTTTACTTTTATTGTGCCGATTTTAAGATTTTTTCAAGATAGATTTTTTCCATATCGAAATATTTATAAAGATGTAAATTGGGCAATTTTTGTTTTACTTGTTTTTTATCTTTTTTTACTTGATTTTACACCTAGTTTTTTGCGATCTTTGATAATGTCTTTTATAATTTATGTTTTCTTGCTTAGAAATTACGAGATTATAAATTTTGCTACGCTTTTATTTACATTTTTGATTTGTGTTGCTTTTTCACCAAAAATTGTTTTTAATATCGGATTTTATTTTTCTTGTATGGGTGTACTTTATATTTATCTTTATTTAGTGCATTTTTCGCATATAAAATTTAAAAAATTTAATCTTTTTGTGCACTGGATTTTGTTAAATTTTTGGACATTTTTTGGCATGAATTTTATAGTTTATTATTTTTTCTCGACTTTTTCTATCCAACAAATGGCAGTTATTCCGCTCGGGGCGATTTTTGTTATTTTTTATCCTTTATCTGTATTTTTGCACTTGATAGGAGAGGGCGGACTTTTTGATTTTTATATGATAAATTTTTTAAAATTTAATTTGCCAACCACCAACATTTATCCAAGTTTTTTTATTTTTATACTCGCAAATTTCTTCGCAATTGCTGGAATTTTTAGCAAAAAACTCGCCGTTTGTGGCATTATTTTTGGAAGTTTTGCTATCTTTTTTGTCGAGTAAAAAACAAATTTTTATTCCAAAAAGATATACAATCCACGAGATATAAAGCCAAATAAAAAAGAAAAGAAGTATCGAAAAACTTCCGTAAATGCTTGCATAAGATTTATTGAAAATAGAATATTGTATAAAACAAAATTTGCCGATATTCCAGCTAAGTGAAGCGATAAAACTGCTTAAAATCAAGTTTTTAAAAGCAATTTTTTTATTTATAGATATCGTATAAGTTAGTAAAAAAATCGCCCAAATAATTAAATATGGCAAAATAATCGCAATTTTTATATAGCTTGTAATTTCATGTTTGTTTAATAAATTTTGTAAAATTCCACTTAAATAAAAAGACGCCACAAGCCCTAACGGTACAAATGTCATAAGCGTCCAATAATTCGATAAACTTTGCCAAAAATTTCTACTTTTTGTTTGCATTATTTTAGAAATTACAAACTCAAAATTCGCAAAAAACAAAATTGAAGATATAATCGCTGTTATAAGTCCTAAAATTCCAAGTTCAAAAGTATTTGATAAAAATTGTTCTAGATATTTCCCCAAAATTTCTTGATTTGTCGGCATAATGTTTTCAAAAATAAAATTTTTTAATTTTTCGTAATTGTTTTTAAAACTTGGTAAATTTGTAAAAATCGACATAGAAACTAAAAGTATTGGTATGAGCGACATAAGTGTATAAAAACTAAGTCCGGCTGCTTGATGAATTATCTCTTTTGAATAAATTTTTTTTATAAATCGATAAAAACTTTTAATTTTTTGCATTTTTCGCCCTTAAAAAGCATTGATTTTATAAAATTTTAGTTAAAATTTCAAGCTTTTATTTTAAGGATAATTTATGGAATTTGATTTAACAATTTTTTCGTGTTTGATTTTGTTTACGACTGCTATTTTGGCTGGTTTTGTCGATGCTATAGCTGGCGGAGGCGGGATGATTTGCTTGCCCGTTTTGCTTGCTCTTGGCATGCCTTCTCATGCTGCTCTTGCCACAAATAAACTTCAAGGAAGTTTTGGGACTTTTGTCGCCGTTTTGACATTTTACAAAAAAGGGATGATTGATTTTAAAGAAATTTGGCTTGGAATTTTATTTACTTTCATAGGGGCGATTTTGGGCACAGTTGCTGTTTTGTTTGTAGATGAAAAAATTTTAAAATATATTATGCCGATTTTGCTTTTTTTGATATTTGTTTATACTATTTTTTCTCCAAATTTGGGCGAAGATAATAAAAAATCTTTAATGAATGAAAAACTTTTTTATATAATTTTTGGTTTAGGTTTGGGATTTTATGATGGATTTTTTGGACCAGGTGCGGGAAGTTTTTGGACTTTTGCTTTTGTTTGTGTTCTTGGACTTTACATGAGAAAAGCCGTCGCAAATGCAAAAGCTATGAATTTCACTTCAAATATTTTATCTCTTTTTGTATTTATAATAAGTGGACAGATTTTTTGGATTGTTGGTTTTATAATGGCACTTGGACAGGCAATTGGCGCATATTTAGGGTCAATTTTTGTGATAAAAAAGGATATAAAATTTATAAAAATTATATTTTTAATTGTAGTTGGAGCGACGATTTCAAACATAATTTATAAAAATTTTATTGCTTAATTTTAAATTTTAACTTGACAAAGCTAAAATTTAAAGCTATAATCTCATTTTTTTTCGTTGGGGTATAGCCAAGCGGTAAGGCAATTGGTTTTGGTCCAATCATTCGGAGGTTCGAATCCTCCTACCCCATCCATGCGATTGACGCAGGGTAGAGCAGTGGTAGCTCGTCGGGCTCATAACCCGAAGGTCAGAGGTTCAAATCCTTTCCCTGCAACCATTTTTAATTATTCATCTCACATTTATAAAATACATAGATAAATCTTGAATTACAAATAAGGGATTAATTTGGATAATGAGAAAAGTAAAAGCTTGAAATTTAATGGCGAATTTAATTTAAATAACTCAAATTTAAAACATTCAGTAAATTCAAATAGCTCGGCAAATTTGAAAAACTCATCAAATTTACAAACTAAAAATAAAGCTCAAAATTCAGATAAAACAAACCAAAGAGATTACGATAAAAATCCGATTATTTTACAAGATTATAGCGATGAAATGCTAGGAAATGGACTTTTAAGCATAGGAATTTTACTTTTAATATATAAATTTCTTTGTTTTTATGGTCTGCTTGAACCAGTGACAAATAGAATGATTAGCGGTAATAATTTTTTAATTTCTCCAGTTGGCTATGCTATGGTTTTTTATATATTTTTCTATAAAATTTAGAAAAAAGATAAGTTATTAATCTATTTTAAAAACTCAGCCATAGAATACTATGAAAAAGATATTTATTCTTTTAGTAGCAAATTAAACTCTATCAAAATCAAAATTGATAGATATAATTTTACTGCATTTGTTAAATTTTCATTTATTTTAACCATTTGTTTGATTTTTATAGACATAGGGGAGGTTCGTGATGTCGAAGTGGGACAAGTTGATTACTCGCATTTGTGGT
>CAMUNZ010000037.1 GCA_947090385.1 uncultured Campylobacter sp.
AATTCATAACATTTGCTTGAGTTGAAAGATGAATTTCTAAATTCGGAGCTATTTTTTTTACAAGTTCAATAACGCCTATACTAGCGACGATTACGGCATCAACTCCTATATTTTTTAAAAATTCTATATGTCTTTTTATGTTATCAATTTGCCCATTAAATGGAAAAGAATTTAAAGTCGCATAAAATTTTTTCCCTTTTTGATGCGCTAAATTTACACCTTTTTCAAAACTTTGCAAATCAAATTCCCTAGCACTTCTAGCTCTTAAAGAAAACGATCCAACGCTTGCATAAACAGCGTCTGCGCCATAATTCAATGCAATTTGAAGCTTTGTTAAATTTCCAGCTGGTGATAAAAGTTCTGGTTTTTTCAAAATTTTCCTTTTAAGATAAAAGTTTTTATTGTATAAAAAATTAAATAAAAAAATATTAAAATACCGGTTTTTAAAAGGATAATCCATGATAGTAGATCTTCACAATCACACACCACTTTGCAATCATGCAATAGATAAGCCGATTTTATACGCAAAAAAAGCTATTGAAAATGGGACTAAATTTTTTGGTTTTAGCGATCATACGCCGATGAATTTTGATCAAGCTTATAGAATGAAATTTCCACAAATGGATGAATATGAGAATGAAATTTTAAAAATCAAAGAAATTTTAAAAGATAGAATCGAAATTTTATTAGCTTATGAAGTGGATTGGTTGCCGAATTTTTTAGACGAAAGAGTTTTAAAAAGAAAAGTGGATTATTTTATAGGTTCAGTTCATTTTTTAAACTCTTGGGGCTTTGATAATCCAGAATACATTGGAGTTTGGCAAAATAAAAACATAGATGAAATTTATGAAAAATATTTCGATGCGATTTGCGATTTAGCAAATTCTAAGAAATTTGATATCGTTGGACATTTTGATTTGATTAAAATTTTTGATTTTAAACCAAAAAGAGATATAAAATTTTTAGCTTTAAAAGCCTTAAAAACGATAAAAAAAGCAGATCTTGTTATGGAATTAAACTCAGCTGGTTTTAGAAAACCTTGCAAAGAACTTTATCCAGGAGTTAATTTGCTTGAAGTCATGGCAGAACTTGATATAAAAATCACATTTTCAAGCGATGCACACGCAGCAAATCAAGTCGGATTAAATGGCGAAAAAACGCAAAATTTAGCAAAAAATTTTGGATTTAATGAAGTTGCAATTTTTAAAAATCGTGATAGAAAAATGATAAAATTTTAATGTTAAAATTATTCTATTTTAGATAAAATCTGCGATTTTAAAATATTTTTAAGGAGATAAAAAATGGGTAAATTTGTGAATAATGTCGATGAATTTTTTAAATTTTGTAAAGAGAATGAAGTTGTTTTTGTAGATTTTAGATTTACAGATCTAAAAGGGACTTGGCACCATTTTTCATATACTCTAAAATCGCTTGCAAAAGATTTTGCAGACGGAATTCCTTTTGACGCCAGTAGCATCCATGCTTGGCAACCAATTGAAAAATCCGATATGATACTTAAACCTGATATACAAACAGCTTTTTTAGATCCATTTACAGCAGATGTGACTATCGTCGTAATCTGTGATGTTTATGATATTTATAAAGGCGAACTTTATGAAAAATGTCCAAGATCAATAGCAAAAAAAGCTTACAAATTCTTAAAAGATAGCAAAATCGGCGATGAATGTTTTTTTGGTCCTGAAAATGAATTTTTTGTTTTTGATGATGTCAAGATAAAAGATAGCATAAATTGCGGTTATTATGAAGTAGATAGCGAAGAAGGTGATTGGAATAGCGACAAAAAATATAAAGATGGATACAACACAGGTCACAGACCCGGCGTAAAAGGCGGATATTTTCCAGTTCAACCGATCGATACAATGGTTGATTTAAGAGCCGAAATGGTGCAAGTTTTAGAACAAATCGGACTTGAATGTTTTGTGCTTCATCATGAAGTAGCACAAGGTCAAGGCGAAATCGGAGTTAAATTTGGAAATTTGATAGAAGCTGCAGACAATGTCCAAAAATATAAATATGTCGTAAAAATGGTAGCGCATTTAAATGGCAAAACAGCAACTTTTATGCCAAAACCTCTATTTGGTGATAATGGAAGCGGAATGCATGTGCATCAATCAATTTGGAAAGACGGCAAAAATTTATTTTACAAAGAAGGCGGTTACGCAAATTTAAGCGATTTTGCAAGATATTATATAGGTGGCGTTTTAAAACATGCAAGAAGCATAGCTGCTTTTACAAATCCAAGCACAAATTCATATAAAAGATTAATCCCTGGATTTGAAGCACCTTCGATTTTAACTTATTCTTCACAAAATAGATCGGCATCCATTAGAATTCCTTATGGAAGTGGTGAAAAAAGCACTAGAGCAGAGATGCGTTTTCCAGACAGCACAGCTTGTCCATATCTAGCTTTTGTAGCTATGCTTATGGCTGGAATTGACGGTGTAAAAAACAAAATCGAACCAGTTGGACCGATGGATATAAATTTATTTGAATTGACATTAGATGAAATTCGCGAAAAAGGAATCGAACAATTTCCACATACTTTAAGAGGAAGTTTGGAAGCTTTGATTAGGGATAATGCGTATTTAAAACCTGTAATGAGCGATCTTTTTATAGAAACTTATCAACATTTCAAATTTGAAACACAAGTTTGGCCTTATGAGCAAAGACCGACGCCATTTGAGTTTAAAACTTGTTATTCTTGCTAGGTAAAAATTGTGAAAGAAATTGTTAGAAACAAAAAAGCTTTTTTTGACTTTGAAATTTTAGAAAATTTTGAAGCAGGAATTATTTTAAAAGGTAGCGAAGTAAAATCTCTCAGGCTTTCAAGAGCGAATTTAAAAGATAGTTTTGTAAGAATTATAAAAGGCGAAATTTGGCTTTTAAATGCACATATAAACTATTTATCGACCACAAATTCGCATTATAAGCCGGACGAAAAAGCGCCAAGAAAACTTTTAATGCATAAAAAACAGATAGATAAAATTTTTGGTTTTGTATCAAGAGATGGTTTTACTATCGTGCCAATATCATTATATTTAAATGATAAAAATATTATCAAATGTCGTATAGCGATAGCAAAAGGGAAAAATTTACACGACAAAAGGGAGACTTTAAGGAAAAAAGATGCCGATAAAGAAGCAAAAATGGCTATGAAATCGGCAATTAAAGGGTATAGATGAAAAAATTTTTGATATTTTTAGCAATATTTACTTTAGGCTGCGATCAAGAAACAAAAGAACAAATTTATAAAAGTTTTACAACAAACGAAGAGATAAATTTAAAAAGTGTAACCGGTGGAAATTTAACTTTAATTCGCACAAATGGCGGTTTTAAAATCAAAAATAGCGACAAAATTTTGTTAATTGATATTTTTGGTACTTATTGTGCGCCTTGTCAAGCAGAAGCACCGATGCTTAGCGAATTTACAATCAAAAATAGCGACAAATTTGAAATGGTTGCTTTAACACATTTCGAAGATGTAAATGATGAATTTGTAATAGAAAATTTTGTCAAAAAATACAACGCTTATTATTTCATAAGTAACGATAAAGAAAAAAATTCTCGCATAATCGCGCAAATCGAAAACGACACAAAATATGAAAAAGCGCTTGCTTTGCCTTTTAAAGTTGTCTATAAAAATGGCGTAGAACAGAATTTAACAAATAACGAAACTACAAGAGGTTTTAGAAATTTTTATATAGGAAAAGTTGGTAAAGAAATTTTACAAAACGATATAAAAAGAATTTCAGAATAAATTTTAAAACCCCGAATTTTCGGGGTTTATTTTATTTTTTAGAATCAATTTTCTTTAAATTTTCTTTTGCTTTTTTTAGATAATCATCTTTAAACAATTCATCTCTCATACTTTTTGTAAGTGGAGAAGATTTTTCAAAGTGTGCATCAACAGCCATTTTTTGTGTGCCGTTTTCATCTAAAATTTGCATAAAATCGCCATTATGTAAGTTTTTAATCACATTTATTTGAGGTGCTGCATGCTTACTTAAAGGCTTGCCATCACTTCCTTTTGCGTCCATATAAATCGGCGTTCCTGGCGTTGCATCATAAAATCCATATCTCATTCCAAAGCCCATAGTTTGTGGATTTTGGTGACACTCTTCGCACTCTCTGGCCTGCCTTGTAGAAGTGTGAGGATTAAGTGGTTGCATATCAATTGTCATCATGCCTTCTTTATTTTTAGCGACATTATTTAAAAGCACGACCTCACCATTTGGTGCGATAACTGTGCCAACTGTTTGTATAACGCCAACTAGCGGTGTAACTCTTCCTTCGCCGTTTATGCCTAAAACTGGCTCTTCCCACCTTGCATGTGAGTAATCCCCAGCCGAACCACCTGGTTGCATAACAGGTTTGTTGTAATAATCACTTGGTGTGCCGTCTTTGTTTAATTTCTCAGCAGAATCAATCCAATCAACAAATTTATTATCTTTTGAAAAATCAACGCTGTAATCATATCCATAATATGATGATGCCCAAGTTGAGTGACAAGCGTAACATTCCATAGTTTCAAGGTGTTTTGAAGCCCCAACCATTGCTAATCTTCCCTTTGGATTTTTCCATAAATTTTTATCTTCAATATCTTTTAAAAGTGGAACTTCCAAGGTTTTTCCAGAAGCTGAGTGAAGTAAGACTTTATTTCCGTCTTTTATAACATTACCCAAAGGATTTCCCCTTGCGCTTAGTAAATATCCATCTTTTGGTTCGTAAATTTTGGTAAAAGACGCGGTTTGAGGAAGCGGCTCTTTGCTTAAACCTCTTGCCTTTGTTAGCATATTTTTGATTTTATCATCAACTTTTTTTGTATCAATTAATTCATCACCAAATCCAAGAGCTAAATCCCAAGGATATTTTTTCGGCGTTCCGTGGCAATCGCTACATTCTATTTCAATCTCGCCAAGCGCAACCGTGCCGATGTTTCCATTTCCGTGCATATCAGGGCTTGTATGACAATCTTGACAAAGCATTCCAGCTTTATAATGGACATCTTCTTTTATATGTTTATAAAGGTAAGTTGCGTTTGGTTGTTGAAGCATTCCATCGTCGTTAAATGGCACATACGCACCACCACGATCAACTGGGAAAAGCCCTTGATACTGCAAACTTACGCGACGTCCAGAACTATGACAAGCGTTACAAGTTGAAATTTGAATACCTGAATATTCTTTTCCATTTACTTTTACTTTTGAGTTTTCGCCTGATTGCATAGTATGAACTAGCATATGACCCTTTTTGGTTTTATCTATTGTTGGATCGCCACCTTCATAATATCCTTCAGCCCCATAAACAGCATGACACGCAAAACATCCAAGCCCTCTAAAATGTCCTCTTACTTGTTTTCCTTTTGATTCAAGGTGGCAAGCGTTGCAATTTCTAAGATAGTTATAAACAGCTTGATTGGGATTTTCTTTGATTGTTTTTAAATCAGTTTGTGGAATTTTATCAAGTTTTTCAGGAAACTGACCTTTATGTAAATTTATAATCTCTTTAACATAATCTTTATACTCAGAAGTTCCAAAAATCGGCTCAAATCCGTCTTCGTCTGTTGTTTTATGATTAGCATATCGATGGATAAAATCATCATTATCAAGTCCCCCAACCATAAGTTATAACCTTGATTTTTCCAGCATCTGTATTCATTAAAGATTTTTTAACACTTGAAATTTGTTCAAAATGGCAAAGCCCACAAGTTTTGTCGTTTAATGCAAGAGATCCAGGAGTTGGCGTAAAAACTTCTAGCATACTTCCTTTTGGAGCCCCACTATGAGCTAAATTTTTATCTTTTGTCTCATTTGGATTTCCACCGTGACAAATAACACAGCCGTTTGGATCGCCAAAACTTTCGCCCATCGCATAAATTTGTGTAGCCATATCGCTATCGTGTGCTTTGATTGGCTCTATACCTTGATGACAGGTAAGACAGGCTTTATTATTTGCAGGGTAAGAATTTGGATCTAAATTTCCAAAAATTGCACCACAAAAAATCATAAAAAATAATAATATTTTTTGCATTTCTTCTCCTTTTAAAATTAAGTAACTAACTTTATTTAAATTTTCTTAAAATAAAGTGATAAAATTCTAGAAAAATATATTTTTAAAAAACATTTTTGTTTTTTGTATTAACAAACTATTTAAAAAGTATTTTTTTAAAAAAAATTGATGAAATTTAAGATTAATTGAAGTAAAAATTTTGCCATAAAAATGGCAAAATTCTATCTTTTTGAGAATTGCGGGCTTCTTCTTGCTTTTCTGTGTCCATATTTTTTACGTTCAACAGTTCTGCTATCTCTAGTTAAAAGTCCTTTTGGTTTTAAAAGCGCTCTGAAATCTTGATCCATATAAGCTAATGCTCTTGAAATTCCGTGTCTCAATGCTTCTGCTTGTGCATTGTATCCGCCACCTAAAGTCACAGCTTTAACATCCATCAATTGCTCTTGTTTTGTAGCCAAAAGCGGTTGAACAACTTTTAATTTTATTGCTTCGTGTCCACCAAGCCAAGTATTTAAATCCATACCATTTACTAAAATTTTACCGCTTCCAGGTTTTACCCAAACCTTAGCTACGGCTGTTTTTCTTTTTCCAGTTGCATAAGATATTTTAGACATAACTATTTTCCTTTTTTATTTGTTTGAGCCGTATGTGGATGCTCACTTCCAGCATAAACATAAAGTTTTTTAATCATCTCTTTACCAAGTTTTGTTTTAGGAAGCATTCCGCGAACTGCCAAACGATAAAGTTTAACAGGATTTTTTTCTAACAAATCTACAAATTTTACACTTTTTACGCTTCCAAAATAACCAGAATGTCTATGATAAAGCTTATCTTCACCTTTATTTATACCAGTATAAACTGCTTTTGAAGCATTTATAATCACAACACAATCGCCACAATCAACATTTGGAGTGTAGCAAGGTTTATGTTTTCCACGAAGCAAAACAGCGACTTCTGTTAGCATTCTACCGAATCTTTTACCAGTTGCGTCGATAACAATCCAATCTCGTTCCAACTCCACTGGCTTAACAATTTTTGTCATATTTTTACCTTTGCCAAATTAAAATAAGATGGGATTTTATTTAAAAAATACTTATATATAGCTTAATTTAAGTGAATTTTAAACTTCAAGAAAAGAAATTTCTTCATTTAAATATATTAAATACGCAAAAACTTTTTTATCTTTATAAAATTTTTTCAAACATTCTTTATAAAATTCGACTTGTTTTACATTTTTCTCGCTATTTTTTCCACTTTTATAATCAACGATAACAACTTCATCTTTTTTTAAAGCAACCAAATCAAGGCGCTTTATTTCATTGTTTATCTTAAACGATTGCTCTTTTATAATCTCTGCATTTTGTAAAATTTTAAGAAATTTTTCATCTTTTAAAAGCAATTTTATTCTACTTTCTATATCTAAAAATTGCGAATTATTTAAATTTTTAGAATACAAATTTCTTGCTTTTTGAAGTGAATTTTGTAAAGATTTTTCTGTAAAATTAGACATCAATTCAAGCACAAAATGCAAAACTGTACCAAAAATCGCACTTGTTTTATCGACAAATTTCTCTTCTAATTGCAAAATTTCTTGCTTCTCATTTTTTGGCAAAATTATTCTTTTTGGCTCTTTTTTTTGCGGTTTATCTTCTAAAATATTTTTATAATTTTGAGTTAAAATCGCTTTTTTATCATCAAAATTAAAATCATCAAAATTGCTTGGCAAAATTAAATCTGGCAATTCTAAAATAGATTTAACTTCGTCTTTTGTAGAAATTTCAAAATAACTATTTTTTGTTTCATCTGGATTTTTTATGATAGTAAGCGAAATTTTTGCTCTCGTAAGGGCAACATAAATTTTATTTAACTCTTCTTCGTTATCAAATTTTTCAATCTTTTCTATAAAATTTTTATAATTTTTATCAATATTTTCTCTTTTATTTATTTTTAAGAATTTTTCCCAAGTATTAGTTTTGATATCAAATTCACATAAAATTTCATCAGAATTATTTCTTGATCTTGAAGTTTTATCGCAAACTATCAAATGATCAAATTCTAAACCTTTTGATGCATGAGTTGTCATCAATTTTACGCCAAAATCACTATTTGAAAGACTTTTTTGTTTATTTTCGTTAAACAAAAAGTCTATTAAATTATTATATTTTTTAGCAAATAAAATAACTTCTAAAATATTTTTATTTGATAAATCAAGCCCAATTTTTTGAGATAAAAATATCATAGTTTGCGAAACAGATTTATTTAAATTTAAAGTAATTTTTGGCAATTCTTTTAACCCAAGAAGTTTTTTTGACTCAATCAAATATAACTCTTCGCCAGTTACGCAAAATCTTGCAAAATCTACAAGCCCGCGAACTTCTTTTATATCAAAAAGCAATTTTGCGCCATCGCCACTTGTAGGAATTCCAGATTTATTTAAAAAATCTCTCAAAAAATCTATATCGCTATTTTTCCAGCATAAAACGCAAATGTCATTATTTTTAATACCAAAACTTTGCAAATCTTTTATAATTTGCAAAACCGAATTTGCAATGCTTTGCAAACCATCGATTTTATCTTCATTTATAATTTTTGGTGCCTTAAAAACTCTAATTAAACCATTATTTTGATTATTTGCTTTTTGCAAAGAAAAATCTGGATATTTTTCCTTAAAAATATCATTTATAAACTCCACCAAATTTTTACAACTTCGATAATTTGTATCTAAATTTTTAACCGATATTTTGTCTTTAAAATCAAATTTCAACTTATCAAAAAGCTCTTTCTTGGAATTTCTAAACCTATAAATACTTTGTTTTGTGTCACCAACATAAAAAAAACTTCCCAAATCTTTTTGTCCAAATCCAGACAAAATTTCATCTATAAGCGGATATAAAATTTTATATTGAACGACATTTGTATCTTGAAATTCATCAAGCAAAATGTGATTTATTTTTCCATCAAGTCTAAAATATAAAAAATCTTTATCAAGCTCTTTATCGCATAAAATTTCACTTACAAAATTTGTAACGTCGTTGAAATCTAAACAGTTTTTTTGGCGATTTATTTCTATTTTTGTGTTGTGAAAATCATCCAAAATTTTGCCAAAATTATCAAATTCATAATCTTGCAATTCGTCGCAATATTGTTTTAAAAAAAACTTAAAATCACTATAAAGTTTTTCTAAATTTGGATTAAAATTCTTTTTAAAATTTTTCTGACTTCCTAAATCATCATATTTGCAAATCGCTTTTGTTAAAATTTCTTTTACATTGCTAAATTCAAAAGCCTTAATTGCTAATTGATTCATGTTGCTATCTTGCGCGATTTGAGACATATTTTTTAAAATTTTCTTTATATTTTCATCGCTTGGAAAATTTGCATTATTTTTTTTAAATTCGCAAGCTTTTATTTTGAAATTTGTTAATTTATCAATCAAATTTGACAATGAATTTTTTTCGTCTTTGTATAAATAATCGACCAAAAAAATTTTTAAAATTAAATCTTTACTAAATTTTTGTATAAATTTTTTTTCAACATCTTTATTTATATCTGAAATTTCGAAATTTGGATTAATTCCGGCATTCAAAGCAAAAATTCTTAAAACAGAATTGAAAAAAGAATCATAAGTAGAAATTTTCAAATCCGCATTTAAAAACTCGTCTTTGTTTTCATCTCTTAGCATTAAAATGGTACTTTTATCGAGTTTTGTTAAACTACAAATAAGATTTAATTCGTCTTTATTTTCTAAATCAAAAAAAGTTTGAATTATCTTTTTTTTCATTTCAGAGGCGGCTTTTGTCGTAAAAGTAAGGGCTAAAATTTGATTTAAATTTGATTTATTTTCAAATTTGCCTTTTAAAAAAATAGCGATAAAACGCGAGCTTAAATTAAAAGTTTTTCCACTTCCAGCGCTTGCTTTTAAACCTTCACCGAGCGTCATATTTCGCCTTTACAAATGATTTTATACGCGCAATAAACGCAAGATTTTTCATTTTTTTCGTATTTTATACCTTGATCAAAATCTGATTTTATCGATAAAATCGTCTCTTTTAAATCGTCAATTGTTTTATTTGCATCTTCAAATTTCATATCTTTTATATTAAAAAATTTTTTTTCACATTTTTTATCAAGCAAGGCTTCATAAAAAGCAAGTTGAAATGAATTTTTATCTACCTTGCCGCTTTTATAATCTATCAGCAAAAATTCTTCATCATTTTTTTTGTCAATTCTATCGATTTTGCCATCCAGTTTGATTTTAAAATCTTTCGAAATTTCAAAAATTGATTGATTTTGTTTAAACTCGCTTTTGTAAAATTTATAACCAAGTTTTTCTAAATTTTGCATCTCTTTTGAAAATTTAAACTCAAATTTTTTCAAATTTAAAGCTATTTCAATCTCATTTAAACCGATTTTTTTTGCTGATTTTGTATAAATTTCTTTAAAATAAGAAAAAACAAAAGTTTTATTTTTTTCATAAACTTCGCTTAAACTTTCGTGCAAAATCGTGCCTTTTAAATTTGCTTCGATACAAAAAGATTTTAGTTGAGAAATTTTTTTCACATAAGCATAAAAATATTTTCTTTTGCAATCTAAAAAAGTTTTTAATCTAGAAAAAGATAACGGTTTATCAAAAAAATCGTGTTGCACGGCAAAATAATCGCAAATTTCAGTTTTTGGTCTCAAATTTTGATTTAAATTTGTAAAAAAATCAAAATAATCATCGTCACTATAATCTTCGTCTTTTATGACATCAAATTTTTTTAAAAACCTTGAAGCATTTTTTTCATCATTTTTTATGTTTGCAATCGCGGTAATTTCAGACTTATATATCAAATTTTTATAATAAAATCTTTGCAAATTTTCTCTTTGAACAAAACTTACAAAACCTGCTTTTTCACGAATTTTTGAGTTTAAAAACATATCATTTTGAGATCTTTTTGGGACATTGTCATCATCAAAACAAGGGATTATAACCGCTTTAAAATCCATCCCGCGACTTTCTAAAACTCCCATAACGACGACTTTTCCACCGCCAATGTCATCTAAAGAAATTTTTTCTATCAAATTTATAAAAAGCTGTAAGATATCTTTAAATTTTTGTTTTTCATCTTT
>CAMUNZ010000038.1 GCA_947090385.1 uncultured Campylobacter sp.
AAACTTTCTATAACAATTTAAGTAAAAACAAGCTTTAAATTTAAATACTATGCTTTTACGGCGTAAATGGTACTTAATTTTTTATTATTAAAAAATTAATTTTATATTTATAATAATTTTTTCTGAAAATTTTGCATTTTTCTGTTTTTTAAATAATTTTTTTGTTATGATTGTTTTAAATTCATATTTTTTTAAGGATTGCAATTATGTTAGAAATAGAATTAAAAAATAGTGGAAAAATAAAACGGTTAACAAACAAAACGTTCAATTTTGATAAAAGGATAAAAGATGGATTTTTTACGGCGAATTACTTTTTAAAAATAAATAAAATAATAAAGCAAAATTTACCAAATCAAATCGTAACTCAACAGTGGTTTTGCAGAACAGAAGAATATAAACTTTGTGGAATAGACGAAGCTATCGCATTGGTAAAAGAATTTGCAATAAATCCAAATGAACTAGAAATTTTAGCCTTAAACGATGGAGATTTAGTAAAAGCTTATGAGCCCGTTTTGAAAATTAAAGGAAAATATGAAAATTTTGGCTTTTTAGAAAGCGTGATTGACGCGACGCTTGCTAGAAGAAGTTCGGTTTGTACAAATGTTCATAATGTATTAAAAGTAGCAAAAAATAAATCAGTTTTTTCTATGGCAGATAGACAAGATGATATTTTAACTCAAATCGGCGATGGATACGCGACTTTTATAGCGGGAATTGACAAAATTTCAACAGATGCACAAGGATTTTGGTGGGGCAAAAAAGGCATGGGAACTATGCCGCATGCATTGATACAAATGTGCGGTGGAGACTTAATAAAAGCTTGCGAAATTTATTTAAAAACTTTTCCGAATGAAAAAATCACAGCCTTAGTTGATTACAACAATGACGCAGTAAATGATAGTTTAAAAATCGCAAAAGCTTTAAAACAAAATTTAGCCGCCGTAAGAATCGACACTTCAAAAAATTTGATAGATAAATTTTTTGAAGACAAAAATTGTGATTTTGATCCGCACGGAGTTTGCAAAGAACTTGTTTTTGCCGTTAGAGAAATTTTGGATAAAAATGGATTTAATTATGTAAAAATCGTCGTTAGTTCTTCATTTGATGCTAAAAAAATAGCATATTTTGAAGCGCACAATACTCCAGTTGATATTTATGGAGTTGGCACAAATTTTGTAAATAATCTAACCTGTAGTTTTACGGCCGATTTGGTAGAATTAAACGGCAAAAATGAAGCAAAATTTGGACGAAAAAATTTTATAAACGATAGATTGGAAATTGTAAAATTTTAAAAATACAATAAAAATTAATCAGCCTTTTTGCTTCACTGGTTTAAATTCAAGCTTTAAAAAGGCTAAAATTTATATCTAAAATAACTAAATTTGGATATAAATTTTTTACAAAATATAAAAATTTAAACAAAATCAAAAGAAAAAATAGTAAAATCTCATCTTTCATTTGGGGTTATAGCTCAGCTGGGAGAGCGCTTGAATGGCATTCAAGAGGTCGGCGGTTCGACCCCGCTTAACTCCACCATCTTGATCTTACAGGGGGGGGAATTGAATGAAAAAATCTGTGCTATTTTCTATTTTTGCGATGTTTTTATTTGCTGGTTGTGCTGCGATACAAGATTTTTGTGCTTATAAAGATGGCGTAGAAGTTAGTACGTCTCAGATGAAACAAATAAAAGTAGGTAAAAGCAAAATGTCAGATGTAGAAAGAATTGTAGGTTACCCTTCTACAAAACAAGAAACCAAAAGAGGTGAAATTTGGCGTTATCCATTTACAAAAATTAGACATTTTGGATCAAATGTAAACGAAATTACAGTGTTTGAATTTAATAAAAAAGGCGTAGTAACTAAAAAATATAAAGCAGCTGGTGGTGGTAGAAATCCACTAATTGGATAATTAAAATTTATTCAAAATTTTATTTTATACACAAAAATCTTTTTAAAAATTCCAAAAAATACTCTATTGTGCTTTGACTTACTTTTTAATATATTTTTCAACTATCTTTTTGTCATCTTAACTATTCGCAATTGCGATTACTCTGCCAATTTTTATAATTATGATTGCAGACATAGGAGTTAAAATAAATTTTTGTTTTGTTAAAAAAAATATTTTGAGTGCATCTATCAATTCTAAAACAGATTTAAAATTGTTTTTTTATTCATTTTGATTATAATTAAAAATTAAATTTTTGGTAATAGATGAATTTAATAAACCTTTTTGTGGTATATGCAACTTGGATTTAAGTTTTAAAAAAAAGTTAAATTTAATATCATTGCCACAAATGAATTTGATAAAAATATCTGGGCAACTTACAAAAAAATTACAAAATAAAATTAATAAAAAAATGATATTTGTAAAATTTCATCGGATGATTTTCTATTTTGTGATGGAATTATCAGCCATCAACCATGTAAAAGCTGAAATAAGGCTAAAAATTCAAAAGGAATTAACGATGCAAGAGGAAAATTATTTTTTGAGTATATTCACATTTTAAAAGATATTCTAACTAAAAATGTTCGCGGAATGCTTGTAATCGGTAGACAATATTATTTCTAATTTTAAAAAAATAGGTTATAAAGTAAAAAATTTTTATTGCTAATCAAGTAATTACGGAATAGAATTCGAGTTTTTATACAAATTTTAGAGATGATTTAAAAAGCAAATTTTAACTTCCCAAAGCTCCACAAAATAAAACTACATTTAAAGATGTAATTTTTGATTTAAAAAATAACACAATTTCTGCAAAAGACAAAAATAAAACAAATGCAAATTTATGCGTAATTCCAAATCTTTTACCGGATCATTTTCACCGATTTTTATAAGTAGGAATCGGATTAGAAAACTGGAATAAGCAAGCTTTTACAATCTAAGAGTGGTAAATTAAATTTTAGAATTACCTTTATTATGTGAGTTTCATTTGCTTCTATAGCACCATTTAATTTAACTTTCTTCATCATATTTTATAAAACATCTAAAATCTTATATTCCTTTACTGTTCCATTTTTAACAAATTTAGTAGATTGACAATGAGGATAATATTTTATTTTTTCTTAGTGTTAGAATTTTGCTTATTATCGTTGTTTAATGAGATAATTTTATAATTGAATAAAACTTAAAAATCAACGATATATTTTAGCAGAACTTAAAAACAAACAAAATTTTGTTTAAGGCATTGCTGGCAAAACTTCATATAATAAATTTTTACCAATCTGACTTTGAAATTGAAGTCCATCTCCAATCAAAACATCTTCTATGATTTTTTCATTATCCAAAAGAACAACTCTATCACAAAGCAAATTTACAAGCCTTATATCGTGCGTTATGAAAATCAAACTAAACTCGCCTTTTAAGCTTTTTATCAAATTTAAAATTTGAATTTGTTTTACTAAATCGATCGAAGAAGTCGCCTCGTCAAATATCAAAATTTCAGGTTTTATCGCCAAACTTCTAGCTATGCAAACCCTTTGAAGCTCGCCACCGCTTACAAAAGCCGCTCGTTTTTCTAAAATGCTTTTATCTAATCCAACAAAATCTATAACTTCATGAATTCTCTCTTTTCTTTTGCTTTGATTTAGCGAACTTAGATATAAAAGTGGCTCTTCGATGATAGAGTAAATTTTCAAACTTTTATTTGTGGAACTTATGCTATCTTGAAAAACGATTTGAACTTTTTTGTAAAATTCTCTTCTTTTTGATAAAGAATTTAAAAGTATTTTTTTGCCGTCAAAAAAAATTTCGCCATTTTTTAACTTTAAAATTCCTGTGATGATTTTAGCCAAAGTGCTTTTTCCACTTCCACTTTGCCCTAAAATACCTAAAATTTCGCCCTTTTTTAAAGTTAAATTTATATTTTTTAAAACGCTTGTGCTTGTTTTTTTCTTAAATAAAGAGTAATTTTCATATTCGTAAGATAAATTTTGTATTTTTAAAATTTCCATTTATTGTCCATTTTTATATAAGCTTAAATGTGCGTTTATGAGAGTTTTTGTTATTTCGTGTTTTGGATTATTAAAAATTTCTTTTACATTTGCATTTTCGATAATCTCGCCACTGTCTATGACAAAAACATCATCAGCCATTTTTGCTACAACTCCAAAATCGTGAGTTATAAGCAAAATTCCGACATTTTTTTCTTTGCAAATATTTTTTAAAATATTTAAAATTTTACTTTGAACTATCAAATCAAGATCCGTCGTTGGCTCATCGGCGATTATAAATGGAGATTTTTGCAAAAGCGCGATTGAAATCATCGCTCTTTGAAGCATTCCGCCACTCATCTCAAAAGGATAAAGTTCATAAACTTTTTGACTAAGCCCAACGCTTTTAAAAGTTTCAATCACTTCATTTTTATCAAATTTCAAACTCAAAGCCTTTAAACTCTCTTTTGCGGTGTAGCCCATAGTATGAAGTGGATTAAATGCAGAAGCTGGATTTTGCATAATATTTGCAAAAAAGCCTTTTGGAAAGGATTTTATTTTTTCTTCATTCAAAAAAAGCTCTGAATTTAAAGATAAATTTGAAGCTAAAAAACCATTCAAAGAAGTTGCTATAATAGTTTTTCCACTTCCACTTTTTCCTATCAAAGCCGTTATTTTTCCACTTTGTAAAGATAAATTTATATCTATTAATAATCTTTTTTCTTTCAAAAATATATTTAAATTTTTTATTTTAACGACACTCACAACTATTAAACTCCATATTTAAATCAAATTTATCCCTTAAAATATCGCCTAAAATGTTAAAAACACAAACAACAAAAAATATCGCAAGTCCAGGATATAAAATAAGTTGCGAATTTGTAAAAATAAACTCTTTTGCATCACTTATCATTATCCCCCATTCTGGCGTTGGGGCTTTTACTCCAAGACCTAAAAAACTAAGCCCTGAAATATGAAGCATAATGTGTCCGATATCAAGCGTAGATAAAACGATAATTTGCGAAAAAATCGGTTTTAGCATATTTTTTTTGAAATTTACAAAAGGGCTTGCACCGCTTGTTTTACTTATTAAAACATATTCTTTATTTTTTAGACTTATGACAATTGATCTTACTATCCTTGCATACCAAGCCCAGTGGGTTAATGCGATAGCAATTATCACATTTACCAAACCGATGCCCAAAATTCCAACTAAAAATAACGCCAAAACAACAGTTGGAAAGCTTAAAAAAACATCGCAAAATCTCATGATTACCATATCGATTCGCCCACCAACAAAACCAGAAAATGATCCAACAAAAACACCAATAGTTATGATTAAACAAAGTGTTACAAAAACTGATTTTAAAGACAAACTAGCCCCATACATAAGCCTTGAAAACTCATCTCTTCCTAAATGATCCGTCCCTAGAAAATGCTCTTTTGAAATTGGAGCAAATTTATTTGATAAATCTATCAAATTTGGATCATGCGTAGCAAAAAACTCACCAAAAAACGCTAAAAAAACTATTATCAAAGATAAAAAAATAATAAAACACTCAAATTTTTTCATTTTGAACTCTCTAATCCCAAGCGAACTCTTGGATCGATTAATGCATAAACTATATCTATGATTAAATTTAAAACTATAAAAACAAAACTCATCATTAAAACAAAGCATTGAACGACAGGATAGTCGTTATTTGAAATCGCACTTACTGCGTATCTGCCAATTCCAGGATATGCAAAGATATTTTCAACAATCAAAGCCCCGCCAACTAACTCGCCAATGTGCATTCCAATGGCTGTAATTACAGGAATTAAAGCGTTTAAAAATATATGATTTGTTTGAATTTTACTCATTTTTACGCCACGAAGTTTTGCATAATAAACAAATCTTTCATTTTTCACATTAAGCATATTTGATCTTATAAATCTAATATTTATAGCTATCGACATAAAAGAAATCGAAAAAGCTGGCATTATCAAATGTGAAATGTTACCAATGCCAAATGGCGGTAAAAGATTAAGTTTTATAGAAAAAAATATAACAAGCAAAAGCCCAAGCCAAAAATTTGGCGTACAAACTCCTAAAAAACAAAAAAATCTTACAATATAATCAAAAAAGCTATCTTTGTAAATCGAACAAATTATGCCAATTGGAATTGAAACTGCCAAAGTTAAAAATAACGCAAAACCAGCTAATTTAAGCGTCGCGGGAAGATAATAAAGCATATCACTTGTAACATCTCTATTTGTTAAATATGAAGTCCCAAAATCAAGCGTAATGGCATTTTTAAGCCAAATTATACACTGAGTTAAAATTGGCTTATCAAGCCCTAAATGCGCCCTTGCTTCATTTATGGCTTCATCAGTTGGGACTATTCCAGAAACTGTAAGATAACTTAAAACCGCATCTGTTCCATTAAGTCTTAGTATGAAAAATACAAAAATAGACACACCAAAGAGTAATGGAAAGATAAGAAGAACTCTTTTTAATATAAATTTAAACACAAATTACCTTTTTGCTGGATAAAAATCCCAAAATTTGATATTGTACTTAACAATATCAGAACTTACGCCTTTGACATTTTTTCTATAAACTATTTGATCTGTCATATAAGAAATCGGAACATAAACTGCTTCATTATGCAAAATTGTAAGGACTTCTTTTACAAGCAAATTTTTAGCATTTTCATCAAGAGTTGATAAAATTTCTGTGATTTTTTCATCAATTTGTGGTTTATTTTTAAGCCCACTTTGTGCAGCAAAATCAGCGTGAGATGGCGCTCTCATAGAGGCTAAAAACGCAACTGGATCATAAGGAGCACCCCAAGTGTTGTTAAAAATCAAATCAAAAGTTCCATTTTTTTGTCTTTTATAAAAAATAGTGCTTTCTTGTGCAACTAATTCTACATTTGCACCGATTTTTTTAGCATTTGCTTGAAATATCTCAGCGATTGCTTTTTGTGCTGCATCGCTTCCTATATAAACTAATTCTAAATTCAATGGCTTATCGTTTTTGTATCTTAAATTTTCTTTTAAAATCCAGCCGTCTTTTTCCAATATCTCATTTGCTTTTTTGACATCAAATTCGTAAGCTTTTACGTCCAAATTTGCACCGTTTAAATTTGGATTAAATAAAAAATCCGCCTTTTTTTGAGTGTTATAAAAAACTTTTTTATTGATTTCATCTTTATCTAATATCATATTTAAAGCTTTTCTTACGCTTAAATATGATGTTGGAAATTTAGCTGAATTTAACGCCAAATTCATAGTTAGCAAAGGCTCTGAAATGATAGTAGGATAGTCTTTTTTAAGGTCGTTAAAACTATCAAGCGTAATTTGTCCATTTCCATATATCAAATCAACTTCACCAGTTTTTAAAGCTATTACTTTTGTGTTTGGATCTGGTATGACTTTTGCGATTATTTCATCGTATTTTGGTTTAAATTCATAATGTTTTTTGTTTGCCACAAATTTATCATAAACTCCAAGTTTACTATCTGTTAAAATATACGCACCCGTTCCAATGGCTTGTTTTATGCCATCTTTTGTGTTGCCATCAATCATCGCAGAAGGTGCTATAAATCTAAAAGGTCTAACAAGTGCAAGCTCTCTTAAAGTTGGCTCGTAAGCGTGTTTTATATGCAAAACAAAAGTAAAATCATCTTTTACTTCATAGCCTTTTATGATATTTGAAAGTTCAAGCCAAGAATGCCTTTTTTGGTTATTCATTATTGCATCGAAATTTGATTTTACAGCATTTGCGTCAAATTTCTCCCCATTTGAAAAAACTGCGTCTTTTCTTAGATGAAAAACATAAGTCATCCCATTATCTACTATCTCCCAACTAGTGGCAAGTTTTGGGATAACACCGCTTTTATCATAATCCACAAGCCCTTCATAAACCATATTTTGCGCAAACATTTCATTTGGCGAATACAAATGCGGATTTAACGGACCCACATTTTTAGAAACTGCAAAATTTAAAGTCTCTTTTGCGTAATTTAAACTAAAAATCGACAAAAAAATCAACATAAATCTTAAAAATTTACTCATTTTAATACCTTATCATTATAAATTTTGAGATGATAATATTTTGCAAATAAAAATATTATTATATTTTTTGTGTAAAATTTATTTTTAAAATTCTGTTTACATAAAGCCCAAATCTTCTAAAAGTGAAGAAATTAGGCTTTATTTAAAATTTAAAGTTTATAATCAAAATTTAAATGCAAAGTTCTTCCAGGTGCTGGAGTTAAGCCCATATTATTTGCATCTAAATAATATCTATTTGTTAAATTATCAATGCTAACTGAAATTTTTAAATTTTCCTTGACATTATAATTTACATACAAATCCACCGTACTATAAGCATCCCATTGCGCGCTATTTGTTTCACCTTTTGGTGTATCTGTTGGTTGCCAAATAGAAACAAATCTTTGGCTTGTATAACTATATCTTGCACCAATATCAAATTGATTTTTAAACAATCTTGTTCCAATTGTGGCAAAAAATGTTGTTTTTGGAGGCACAGCATTTGATAAATTCGATCCGTCAATTCCGCCTTTATAACATTTTTGCTCACCAGGTTTTAAATTTTCATCTTTTTGGCAAAATTTAGTTTGCAAAATTCTATTTACACCAAAATTCGAGTAAAACTCTCCATTATCAAAATATAAAGATGTTTCTAATCCCCTAAATAACGCACTTTCAATATTTGAAGTTTGTTGAAAATTGCTTCCTAAAATGTTAGATCTTGTCAAATAATTTTTTGTGTAGTTGTTGTATAGCGCGAATTTTAGTCCTAAAACATTGTTAGAATTTACTAAATTTTCAAACAAGAAATTTCCGCCAATTTCAAAATCAAAATGCTCTTCAGGTTCCAAAGTTGTGATTTTTTCGCCTTGATTTTGTTGTCCAAAACCTTTTGTAGCTTGAAATAAACTCGGATTTCTTACAGCTTTTGCGTATTTTATATATAAAATCGTACTTTCAAGTGGCTTAAAACTTAGCATAAAAGCAGGACTAAACGCCGATGTTTTAATATCTGGCGTATAAATATAAGTTCTTTTACTATTTGTTTGAATTTTTTCAATTGGATTAAAATCTTTTATTTTAGCATTTATATATCTAAGACCAAAATCAGCTTCCAACCAATCAAAAATAGGATATTTAGCCCATAAAAATGCACTCATTTCATCTCTTTTTGCATTTCTTTCGTAAAGTTTTCCGACCGCTCCAAATTCTGGTATATAAATCGTTTTTGGATCAATACCTAATTTTTTTCCTATTTTTTCTGCAAGTTTTCTATTGCTATTTGATGTAGGATAATTTTTTCTTTCTAAGCGACTTTTTGAATCATTTGGTGGAGTAAATCTTTCATTAAAATAAGAAATTCCATAATTTAAAATAAACGATTTTTCTATAAAATCGATGTTGCTTGTATTTTGCAAACTAAAGCCAAATTGTTTTGAAATTAAAAACGATGCATATCTAGAATCAGCTGCTGAAAGCATCGAATTTTCGTCTAAATCAACCAAATCTTCGATAAAAGGCATATAAAAAGATGTATCGTTTTTAGTATAAAATGTATCAAATTTGACGTCCAAATATGGATTTTGAGGATTATATCTATAACCTGTGCTAAATGAATCAACTTTAACTTCTCCGCCTTCTCCTTGCAAAGCTCCATCGCTTCTAATGCTTGTTTGGGAAGGCATAAGCTCACCAAAATTTGACTCATATCTGCTATAAGCAAAATTAAATGTGTGAAAATCATTATAAGTGTTAAATTTAGCCAAATATGATTTATTTTCTTGAAATGTGTTTAAAACTTCTTCTTTGCTTCTATAATATGTATAATTATTTCTATCAAACACAAGACTTTTTGAAATTATATCGTATTCATTTTTGGGATACACAGTCCAACGATATGGTGTATTTTTTAAAGTATTTTTATTTGTTATTTTGTATGCTTCATATTCTGATAAATCTACAATTTCGCTTGGCAAAAATTCACTAAAATTTGGATTTTTTTCTCCATTTATAAATCTTTGCGAACTTTTCGTTGCGATAATTTTCGGTGTTGAGCCATGTTTTCCAGCAAAATAATTTCCTTGAAATTTCTTTGCATATCCTAAAACGATGTCGGCATTTTCCCATTTTTTAGCAAAAGCTAAACTTCCATTCCAACTTTTGCCTAAATTTTGAAACAAATTTGAGTTTTGATATCTTGCCGGTGTATCATAAATTTGTTGATGATTTTTTAAAAAAGCTTTGCATTCGTCATCATCTTCATATTTGCAAGCATCAATCCATTTTATACGGTATCCGCCACGCGTATAAAGTGACGGTTTTTTGCTTGTATTTGACATAGTTCCGCCTGTAATTTTAAATCCCCAATCTTTATCTTCAGTTATAATATCTTCAAAACCGATAGTTTTCATCCTCACAACTCCACCTGTAGCACCAACGCCATCAGCTCCGAAACTAACACCTTTTTGAATTTCCACATTTGAGATTAAATCAGGATCTAAATAAGTCCTTGTGCTTGATCCTGCGTATCCTTGCCAAGAAGGAGTTGATCTAAATGCGCCATCGATTATCACAGGGACTCTGTTTTCATTTTGCAAACCTCTTATATTTACGGTAATTGCGCCACTATTTCTTTTATTTGTTATAAAAACTCCAGGAATTGCGCTTAAAAAATCCCCTACTGAGCTACCGCGAAATCTTTGAATTTGAGTTTGATCCAAATACGAATACGATCCGGCTTTTGTGTAAGATTTAAACTCTGGTTTATCATAATAAATTTTCTTTTCGCCTGTAATGCTTATATCTTCAAATAAAATTTCTTTTTGGCCTACATTTGCAAAACAAAATGTTAAAAAAAAATTAACACAAACAAAAAATTTTTTTGACATTAATTCTCCTAAAATAAGTAAAATGTTTGATTTAGCGATTAATAACAAATATTTTCTTAATAAATGATAATTATTATTAGAAATATTAATATTTTCTAAAAAATAATTTTGTTATGAAAAATATTAAAGTAAATTTTAATTAAATTAATATATTATAACAATTTTCAAAATTGTTATAATC
>CAMUNZ010000039.1 GCA_947090385.1 uncultured Campylobacter sp.
ATTTTTTTTTGAAATTTAAAATCTCAAAATCGCCATTTTTAATCAAAAAATTCGTAAAATCTGCTTGCAAATCGCCATAATGTTTTTTGAGATTAAAAATTCCATTTACATTTGCATCAAATAAATTTGGCAAACTGATTTGAGTATTTTTTACATTTAAAATTTTATTTTTTATTATTATTTTTCCGCCTTTGCTTGTAAAATTAGCCCCACCAATTTGTATCACAGAAGCATTAAAATCAAATTCTCCTATCGGTTTCACAATATCTGTTTTGTTTCGCGGATTTATATTTAATCTTAATTTTCCTTTTGCAAATCCGCTTTTTTGCGTGATTGGTACGAAAATTTTGTAAGCATTTAAAATTTTATGAATTTCTTCATCAAATGGCGAATTTATAACTAAATCAACTTGAACTTTTAAATTTTTAAACATATTTTGCACTTGCATTTTTGATCCGTTTAAATCGCGATTTTGATATTTTGCATCAAATAAATCTATAAACAAAGTGCCATTTTTTAGTTTTATATCAGCATTTTTAGCATAAGCACTTGGAGAAAGTTTATTAAAAGTGATGTTTAAATCTTTTGCTGTCGCAAAACCTTCAATTTGATTTAAAAAAGTAGCTCCAGTATTTAAATCAATCTTGCCTTTTAAATTTTTTAATTTATAATCTTTTGCCACGACATTGCCATAAATCCAATCTTTTGCTGTTTTTGGAAGTCCTTTAAAAGCCGCTAAAAAATCCATTAAATTTTGCAAACTTTTTGCTTTTGCATCAAAAATTTCATATTTTAAAATATTTTTTAATATTTCAATTTTTGCTGCGCTTTTAACTTCGTAAAATACTAAATTTCCATCGAATTTAAAACTCTTTTTTTTAAAATTTAAGTTTATTTTTCCATCAATTTTTAAATTAAAATCTTTAAAATTTGCTTCTAAAATTTCGGCATTTTTTGAGTTTAAAATTTTTGCAATTACTATCAATTTTGGCAAATTAGTAAAAAAAATTCCATCTTGAAATAAAAAATTTGCATTAAAATTTTGTGATTTTATATCTAAATTTATAATTGCTATTTCTTGAAAAATTTTTAAAACAGGCAAAAAATCCAAAATTCTTTCGACATCTTGCAACGAGTTTGTTTTATGTTTTGCATTTTGTTTTAAAATTGACAGGTTTTGTATGTTTAAAATTAGTTTTTTATCTAGTTTTAAATATAATTTTTCGATTTTAAAAAATTTTGTGTTTAGTTCATTTATATGAATTCCATTATATAAAATTGCTACAAAAACGACAAAAAAGGTAACAAAAATGATAAATATATTTCGTGCAATTTTTTTTATTTTTGACATATGTTTTATTCTTTTAATTGGTTTTGCATTTTATTTGAAAATGCCGATTACAACTTTGCAAAATTTGGAAATTTCGCAAGGAAGTGTTAAAAAAATTATATCTAATTTAAGTAAGCAAAACATTAACTTGAGCAATTTTGATAAATATATTTTGGCTAGTTTAGGAAAAGTTCAAAGTGGTTTTGTGACTTTAAGCGGTACTAAATTTACAAAATTAGATTTTTTATATGAACTTACAATTGCGAAAGCAAGTTTGCAAGAGATTATTTTAATACCTGGCGAAACTACTGAAATTTTCTTTGAAATTTTATCAAAAAAATTTGATTTAAACGAAACAAAATTAAATAACGAATTTGCTAAAATTTCGCCATTTAAAGAGGGCTTTTTTATAGCTGAAACTTACAAAGTCCCGTTAAAAATAGACGAAATTTCGCTTATAAAACAACTTGCTAAAATTTCAAGAAATGAGTTAAATAAAATTTATATAAAAAATTTTAAAGAAGATTTAAATATAACAAAAATGAACGAAATTCTTACAATTGCTTCAATTATTCAAAAAGAGGCTGCAAATATTGATGAAATGCCGATTGTATCATCTGTGATTTATAATAGACTGCAAAAAAATATTCCATTACAAATGGACGGGACATTAAATTATGGAAAATTTTCTCATATAAAAGTTACTCCGCAAAGAATAAAAAATGATAATACAAAATTTAACACTTATAAATTTGTCGGAATTCCACCAAATCCAGTTTGCAATGTCAGCATCAATGCCATAAATGCGGCATTAAATCCAGCAAAAACAGAATTTTTATATTTTATGAGAGAAAAACAAAGCAAAACGCATAAATTTACAAAAACATATAATGAACATTTGCAAGTTATAAACGAACAGCGAAAGCTTAAATAGTTTTTAAAATATAATTTAGTGAATATTTTTATTTTTAAAATTTAGGTTAGTTTAGATAGGATTTTAACATTTTTTAAGGAGTTTATATGAGTAAAATTTTTTATACTTTTACAGATGAAGCCCCAGCTATGGCTACTTTTAGCCTTTTTCCATTTATTAAAAAAATTTTAAATAAGGTTAATATTGATATTGAGCTTGCTGATATTTCTTTAAGTGGTAGAATTTTAGCGGCCTTTGGAAAACAACAAGATTATTTAAAAATTTTAGGTGATTTAACGCTTGAAAAAAATGCAAATATAATAAAATTACCAAATATTTCTGCTTCTATTCCTCAACTTCAAGCTTGTATAAAAGAGCTTCAACAAAAAGGTTTTGATGTGCCAGATTTTCCAAATGATCCAAAAAATGATAAAGAAGAAAAAATAAAATCTATTTATGCAAAAATTTTAGGAAGTGCTGTAAATCCAGTTTTAAGAGAGGGAAATTCCGATAGAAGATGTGCAAATTCTGTAAAAGAATACGCAAAACAATTTCCACATAAAAATGGCAAATTTGATAAAGAAAATTTAACAAAAGTGGCTTTTATGGATGATGGCGATTTCTATAGCAATGAAAAATCAAAAATTTTTGAAAAACCTTGCAGTTTAAAAGTAGAATTTATAGATAAAAATGGCAAAAAATCTATATTGAAACAGAATTTAAACATAGAAAAAAACGAAGTTGTAGATGCGACTTTTTTAAGCAGTAAAAAACTTGATAATTTTATAAAATACACTATAAAATTAGCAAAAGACGAGGATTTGCTTTATTCTGTTCATTTAAAAGCAACTATGATGAAAGTAAGTGATCCAGTTATTTTTGGACATTTTGTGAAGGAATTTTTTAAAGAAATTTTTGATAATTTTGGATGCGAATTAAAAAGCGTTGGAGTAAATGAAAACAACGGCTTAAAAGATCTTTTTGAAAGAATTCAAACTTTAAATTGTAAAGATAAAATCATAAAACTTTATAATGAAATTCTTGTTAAAAATCCAGATATAGCGATGGTTGATAGCGATAAATGTATCACAAATTTACATGTTCCAAGCGATGTTATAATCGACGCTTCAATGCCAGCTATGATAAGAAATAGCGGAAAAATGTGGGATAAAAATGGAAATTTAAAATTTGCATTAGCAGTAATTCCAGATAAAACTTATGCCGTGCTTTATGATAGTTTTATAAAAGATTTAAAAGAAAATAAAGAGCTTGATCCGTCAAAAATCGGAAGCGTTGCAAATGTCGGATTGATGGCAAAAAAAGCGCAAGAATACGGCTCACACGATAAAACTTTTATAATGCAAAATGATGGAAAAATTTTGGTAAAAAATGAAAAAGATGAGATTGTTTTTGAATTTGATGTCGAAAATGGCGATATTTTTAGAATGACTCAAACAAAAGATGATGCTATAAAAAATTGGATAAAACTTGCGATAACAAGAGCAAAACTTACAAAATCAAAAACTATTTTTTGGCTAGATGAAAAAAGACCTTCTGATAAAACTCTTATAAAAATAGTAAAGGATGAGTTAAAAAAATATAATTTAAACGATCTTGATATAGAAATTTTAAAAACTAGCGACGCAGTAAAGATCACAAATCAAACGATCAGAAAAGGCGAAAATTGTATTAGTGCAACTGGCAACGTTTTAAGAGATTATTTAACAGATCTTTATCCGATAATGGAACTTGGAACTAGCGCGAAAATGCTTTCAATCGTTCCTCTTTTAAATGGTGGTGGGCTTTTTGAAACTGGCGCTGGTGGAAGCGCTCCAAAAATAGCGCAACAATTGATAGAAGAAAACCATTTGCGCTGGGATAGTTTGGGCGAATTTTTAGCACTTGGTGTAAGTTTAGAACATTTTTCTTTGGTAAATAACGATAAAAATAGCGAAATTTTGGCAAAAGCAATTGATAAAGCATTAAAAATTTGGCTTGATAATGATAAATCACCAAAGAAAAAAGTTGGTGAACCAGATGTGAGAACTAGCCATTTTTATTTTATAAAATATCTTTTAGATGAGCTAAAAAAAGGAAGTCTTGGAGAAATTTTTGAAAAAATCTCAGATGAACTTGATAAAAATGAAGAAAAAATAAACAAAGAAATTTTATCAGTTCAAGGCAAAAATTTGGATCTTGGTGGTTATTACAAATTTGATGAAAAATTGGCAAATTTGGTTATGAGACCTAGTAAAACTTTAAATAAAATTTTAGAAGAGTTTTAAATGAAAATTTCTATTTTTGGTGCTGGAAATGTTGGATCTAGCGTGGCTTTACAAGCCATTTGTTTAGGAATTGTTAATGAAATTTGTTTGATTGATATATTAAAAGATTTTACTTTTGGAAAATCTTTGGATTTATCTCAAAGCGCCGCTATTTTTGATAAAGATATAAAAATTTATGGTAGCGATGATTGCAGTTTGATAAAAAATTCAGACGTTTGTATAATTACGGCTGGTGCGACTAGAAAAGCAGATCAAAGCAGAGAAGATTTAATTAAAATTAACTCCAAAATTGTTGCTGAAATTTCTAAAAAAATAGCAAAATTTTCTCCGAATAGTTTAATTTTGGTTGTTACAAATCCTCTTGATGAAATGGTTTTTGTAGCGCAAAAATTTAGTAATTTTGATAAAAAAAGAGTTTTTGGAATGGCTGGCGAACTTGATAATGCAAGATTTAAATTTTATTTAAGTGAGTTTTTAAATACAAAATTTTCGCAAACAAAAACAGCAGTTTGCGGAACTCATAACGAAAATTTAGTTTGTTTAAACTCAAATTTAAATTTTAAAATTTCTCAAAATGATTTAGAAAATATAAATTTAAAAACTATAAAAGGTGGCGCAAAGATAGTCGAACTTACAAAAACTTCTGCATATTATGCACCAGCAAGCGGAGTTTGTAAAATTTTAAAAAGCATAAAAACAAACGAGCCAGTTTTTGTGACTGCATTTGATGGTGATTTGCCTGTCGGGAAAATGGCTATTTTAAATAAATTTGGCATAAAAGAATTTATAAATTTGGATTTAGATGAAAAAGAAAAAGAAAAATTAAATTTTGGTCTAGAAAAACTTAGAAAAAATATTGAAATTTTGTAAAAATGATTTAAGGACAGTTGTTATGATAGGCATAAAGCCCTGCAAATATTGGAAAAAATTTTTAGAATTAAGGAAAAAATATGAATAAAGAGCCTGAAAATATTGCTGTTTGGGTAGATGAAAGCAGATGTAAAGCCTGTAATATCTGCGTTAATTATTGTCCAAGTGGAACTTTGGCTATGAGGTATGATAAACATGCCATTCAAGGCATGATGATAGAGGTTTTAGATACTAATACTTGCATTGGTTGTAGAGATTGCGAAATTCATTGTCCAGATTTTGCTATTTTTGTAGCCTCAAAAGGTTTTAAATTCGCAAAATTGACAGAAGAATCAAAACAAAGAGCGCAAAGCATAAAAGCAAATAACTTTATGAAGTTAGGAGGCGATCAATGAGAGAGATTATAACTACAGGAAATTCCCTTTTAGCGCAAGCTGCTATTGAATGCGGCTGTAATTTTTTTGGTGGTTATCCGATAACTCCATCAAGCGAAGTGGCGCATGAGATGAGTAGATTGCTTCCTAAAGTTGGTGGAAAATTTATACAAATGGAGGATGAAATTTCTGGAATTTCTGTCGCACTTGGCGCTGCTATGAGCGGAGCTAAGGCCATGACAGCAAGTTCTGGTCCTGGAATTTCATTAAAAGCAGAACAAATTGGACTTGGATATATCGCGGAAATTCCGCTTGTTATCGTAAATGTTATGCGCGGTGGTCCTTCGACTGGACTTCCAACAAGAGTTGCGCAAGGTGATATTTTACAAGCTAAAAATCCAACTCATGGCGATGTTTGTTCTATAGCTATCGCTCCTGGAAGTTTAAGCGAAATTTATGATGAAACTATTCGTGCTTTTAATCTCTCACAAAGATTTATGCAGCCTGTGTTTTTATTGCTTGATGAAACGATTGGACACATGCAAGGAAAAGCTATTATTCCTCAAAAAGATGAGATGGTCGTTATAAATAGAAAAGAATTTAAAGGAGATAAGCAATCTTATCTTCCTTACGATGTAAAAAATGATGAACCGGCCGTTTTAAATCCGTTTTTTAAAGGTTACAAATATCATATTACTGGGCTTCATCACGGTCCTACTGGTTTTCCAACAGAAGATGGAAAAATAGTAGATTACAATATTAATAGACTTTTTAATAAAGTTTTAAAACATCAAGATGAAATCGATAATTTCGAAGAGTATAAATTAGATGATGCAGAAATTTGTATAATTGCTTATGGAAGTGTTTCACTTTCTGCGAAATCTGCGATTGATTCTTTAAGAAAAGACGGGATAAAAGTCGGTTTATTTAGACCTATAACTTTATGGCCAAGTCCAGAAAAAAAATTAAAAGAAATCGGTAAAAAATTTAAAAATATTTTAGTAACCGAATTAAATATGGGTCAGTATTTGCAAGAAATTCAAAGATGTATTTTAAGAGATGATTTTAAAACACTTCTTAAAGCAAATGGCAGACCTATAAGTCCAGCAGAAATAATCGCAAAAATTCAAAAGGAGTTTTAATATGGCATTTAATTATGATGAATATCTAAGAGTAAATAAAATGCCTACACTTTGGTGTTGGGGCTGTGGTGATGGTGTTATTTTAAAAAGTGTAATTCGTGCGATTTCTGAGATGGGTTGGGATATGAATGATGTTTGTGTAGTAAGTGGAATCGGCTGTAGCGGGCGATTTAGTTCTTATGTAAATTGTAATACTGTTCATACAACTCATGGACGAGCGATAGCTTATGCTACAGGTATAAAATTAGCTAATCCAGATAAACATATAATCGTTATAACAGGCGATGGCGACGGACTTGCAATCGGTGGAAATCACACAATTCACGGATGTCGTAGAAATATCGACTTAAATCATATTTTAATAAATAATTTTATATACGGTCTTACAAATTCTCAAACAAGCCCAACAACTCCGCAAGGACTTTGGACCGTAACAGCACAATATGGAAATATCGATCCAAATTTTGATGCGGCGAAATTAGCAATTGCGGCAGGAGCTACATTTGTAGCAAGAGAAAGTGTTTTAAATCCAGATAGAATTACAAAAAGTTTAGTAAAAGGTTTTTCTCACGAAGGCTATAGTTTTTTTGATATTTTTTCAAATTGTCATATAAATTTAGGTCGTAAAAATAAAATGGGCGAAGCCGTACAAACTCTTTCTTGGATTGAAAAAAGAATTACTACTAAAATAAAATTTGACAAGATGAATGATGACGAAAGACATGGTCTTTTTCCAACTGGAGTTTTGCACGAAGATAATTCTCATACTGAATATTGCAAAGCTTACGATGAGGTTATAAAAGCCGCGCAAAATAAAACAAAGGTAAATATGGAGGCGATAAAATGAAACATCAATTAAGATTTGTTGGTGTCGGCGGACAGGGCGTCATTTTAGCTGGTGAAATTTTAGCGGCTGCAAAAATAGCTGAAAATGGCTATGGAGTTAAAGCCTCAACTTATACTTCTCAAGTTCGTGGCGGTCCGACAAAAGTTGATATTATTTTGGACGACGATGAAATTTTGTATCCTTACGCAAATGAAGGCGAAATAGATTTTATGCTTGCAACTGCGCAAAATAGTTTTAATACTTTTAAAGATGGCGTAAAAAATGGCGGAATTGTAGTTATTGAGCCAAATTTGGTAAAACCTAGCAAGGATGATTATAAAAGATGGAAAATTTATGAAATTCCTATAATTTCGATAGCAAAAGATGAAGTTGGAAATGTAATAACTCAAAGCGTTGTTGCGCTTGGGATTGCTGTAAAATTTACAAATGTTATGGATGAAAAAATCGTTTTGGATAGAATGCTTGCCACAGTTCCTGAAAAAACTAGATCGTTAAATCAAAAAGCATATGAACTTGGATTAAAGTATGCTGAAATTGCTATAAAAAAATAAATTTTAAACTTTTTAGAGTGAGAAATTTATAATTTTTTTATTTTATTTTGATATTTTTATGTTTAAATTTTTAAATTTTGAAAATATAAAATTTTAATATGAAAGGAATAAAATGAGTGTAGGAATTTTTTATGGTAGCAAACAAGGCGCTACAAAAGCAGTTTGTGAATTTGTAGCAAGTGAGTTGGATGCGAAAATTTTTGATATCAAAGATACAAAAACTGAAGAGATCGAAAAATTTGATGTTGTTATTTTGGCTAGTTCTTCTTATGGTTTTGGTGAATTGCAAGATAATTGGAAAGAAAAAATTCATTCTTTATTAAAAGTTGATTTTAAAGATAAAAAAGTTGCTTTAATTGGCGTTGGAAATCAAGAAAGACATCAAGATTCTTTTTGCTCTTCGCTAGTTGATTTTTTGCCGTTTTTGAAAAAAACAAATTTGATAGGTTTTGATGATTTAAATGGTTATAGTTTTAAAAAATCATCTTCTTTTATAAATGGTAAATTTATCGGACTTTGCGTGGATTTTAAAGGTGATGAAAATTGGAAAACTCGTGCTAAAAATTGGTGCGAAAAATTAAAATCTCAATTGTAATTTTGTGCTAGTTTTAAACTAGCACCAATTGCATAAGATACATATCTTCCCCGTCTATGACTTTTAAATTTTTGCTTTTGCAATTATGACAAAAAAATTCGTAATCTAAAATTTGAAATTCATTTCCACAATCTTCGCATTTTGCTACAACGTTTTGGACGTTTATTTGTAAAGCTGAATTTTTGCAAATTTGCGATGTTTCTTTATAAAATTCAAAAGCATTTTCCAATAAATGTGGCTCAATTCCGCTTAATTTTCCCACTTTTATAATAATTTTTTCGCAACTTTTAGCGCCATTTTTTAATGCATTTTTTTCACAAAGATTTATTAAATCTACGACAATTGATAATTCGTGCATTTGTTTTCCTTAGATGTTTTTATGATTTTTCTTCATAAAATATCAGATCAAATTTTTCTTCTCTTTTTATAAGCGAGTTGCTTTTTTTATTTGATTTTGTATTTTTTTCTAAAATTTTTACTTTTTTTTCAAGCTCTGCAATCTTGTTTTCAAGCTCTAAAACTTGTTTTTTAAGTCTAATTATCACATCAACTCCAGCTAAATTTATTCCTAAATCTCTTGTTAAATTTAAAATCATTTTGATTTTATTTACATCTTGTTCGCTGTAAAGTCGCATTTTTCCATCTGTTCTGCTTGGTTTTATAAGTCCTTCTCTTTCGTATTGCCTTAAAGTTTGTGGATGTATATTTAAAACTTTTGCGACAACGCTTATCAAATAAACTGGTTCATCGTAATTATGCATTTTTCCTTCTTTTGTTATAAATTTTTTTCTAAAATTTCTTTGAAATTTGGATCTAAATTTTCTATATTTGGCAAAATTACATTTGCCGTTAAATATAAATCTCCGTAAATTTTGCTTTTTCTATTTTGAGCCCCATAACCTTTTAATCTAATTTTTTGCCCATTTTTTGTATTTGGCGAAATTTTTATATTCACAGGATCTTTAAAATTTTCGACTTTTATTTTTCCACCAAAAAGAGCGGTTTTTAAAGGAATATCTAAATTTTTATACAAATCATCTCCGTCTCTTTTGTAATTTTCATCTTCTGCGATTTTTACCGATAAAATCATATCTCCAGTTTCATAATTTGATTTTTTCCCTTTTCCTTTGATTCTCATTTTTTCGCCATTTTGTATTCCGGCTGGGATTTTTATTTTTATATTTGATCCATCTAAATTTAAAGAAATTTCTCCACCTTTAATCGCAGTTTCAAAAGGGATTGTTATATTTGAGTTTAAATCCAAATCATCTTCAAAATCGCTAAATCCGCCAAAATTTCTATTTTGAGATCTGCCAAAACCAAAATTAGATTTAAAAATTTGACTTAAAATATCATTTAAATCATTCATATTTGCGCGAGAAAAATCTCCAAAATTTTGCCCACCGAACATAGAATCGCCGTAAGTATCGTATTGCTTTCTTTTATTTTCATCGCTTAAAATTTCGTATGCTGCGTTTATTTCTTTAAATTTTTCTTCCGCTCCTGGTTCTTTATTTATATCTGGATGATATTGTCTTGCTAAACGACGATACGCTTTTTTTATATCTTCGTTTGTCGCATTTTTATCGATTCCAAGAGTTTCGTATAAACTTTTTCCATTCATAATTTATCTCCAATAATTTAAAAAAATTGACTTGGATTATATCATAAAAGTTTAGTTAAATCAACTCATAGTTTAAGCTTTAGAATTTATTAGAATTTTATTTAAAAATAAATTGTCATAACTTACTATGGAAATATCACTCGGAACCTTAATTTTGTTTTCTCTAAAATAATTTAAGAGTCCATAAGAGCTCATATCTAAGAAAGAAAATATGGCACTACTTGACTATCTAGGAAAAACTTTCCTGCAGCATATCCTCCTTCATAAGAATAATCTCCATGGATAATGTTTTTAGGGTCGATATAAATATCACGGTTCATACTAGCCTTGATAGCACCAGAAAGTCTCCTAGAGGAGTTGGCAGTAGACCTTGGCCCTATAAGCATTCCGTTTTTCCTAAAGCCTCTGTCCAAGAGATAATTC
>CAMUNZ010000040.1 GCA_947090385.1 uncultured Campylobacter sp.
CGGATTTTAAACATTTATAAGTAAAATTTATTGAATTTGCTTTTTTAATAATGAAGATTTCTAAAAATTTTCTTTTTAAATGTTTAAACAAGCACTTAAAAAGAAAATTTTTTTAAGCGCAACTTAAAATTTACACATTTCACACATATCAGACATCATTTTTTATCCTTTAAAATAAAATTAAAATGCGAGATTATAATAAATTTCTCTTAAATAAATATAAAAAATTACTAGCTAATCCCATAACGTCATCAATTATAGAGTCATCGCCATCTTTATCTAAAAATTTTGTAACTATAGATAATGGATTTTGATTGGATCCGTTATTAAAATAGCCGACAATCATAGGAGCTATCATTGGCAAAAGTTGTTTTATCAAACCGGAATTTATGCCAAGATCCGCACCAATATCATTTGCTAAATTTCTCAAATTTTCTTTTGAACCTGTTAAAAATCCAAGAAGTTGATTGCCAAAATTTACATCACTAGAATTTATATCAGTTTTATTTATGAAATTCGAAAATTCGTTAGCATTTTCGTTTTGTAAATTTTTGCTGATATTTTTCATAAAAATAAGTGCGACTTTTAAAACAACACTAAATATACTATTTTTTATCAAGCCCAGTATCTTTGGCCATTTGTTCTATTTTGCAAACCAGAATTTAAAAGCAAATTTAAAATATCCATACTTTTTCCTTAAATTTTTGGAATTCTAATTTTTTGACCAGGATAAATCAAATCCGGATCTTTTATAACCTCTTTATTTGCTTCAGAAATTTTATTATATTTATTTGAATCCCCATAAAATTTCTTTGAAATTTTTGAAAAATTATCGCCTTTTACAATCGTATAAAAATTATCTTTTTCTTCTTGAACGTCTTCAAATTCCACACTTTTTATACCAGAAATATTTCCACAACAATCAAAGCTGCTTTCTCTTTTACATCTTGAGGAGCATCGCCATTTATGATAACTTTATCACCTTGAATTTTGATATCCAAATTTCAATTGGAGTCGAACTTAAATTTTGTGAGATTTCACTTTTTATGCTTTTTTGTCATCACCTAAACTCAATAATTTCTTACCAGCTTCTGCAACAAAAGATAACAATCCCATGTGTTTTTTCCTTAAAATTAAAGTAGAATTAGCATTATATTAATATTTTTTAATTTAAAAACTTAAATTGTAACAAAAGTACAAAATTGCCCATTTGCGATATTTAAATTGCAACTTATAGTAAAATTATCTTTTTTAATTATTTCTTTTGCAAGTTTTTCTTTTTCTTCATTTAATTCGGTATTAAATTCGTCATAAATTAACAAATCATCGTATTTTATAACCAATTTTTTATCATCGCAACAAACTCCACTTGCCCCGATAATAGAAGCTATTTGCCCATAATTTGGATCTTCATCAAAAATCGCAGTTTTTATAAAAATGGAATTTGCTAAATTTTTAGCTACTTTTTGCGCTTCAAAATCATTTTTTGCACCTAAAATTTCAAATTTTACAAGTTTATTTACACCTTCATTATCTTTTAAAATCATCAAAGATAACTCTTTTGTAATCAAATTTAAAGCAGTTTGAAAAGCAGTTTTATCATAGGAATTTTTTTGCGAACTTAAAAGCATAATCGAATCATTCATTGAAACATCGAGATTTATATCTATGCAATCAAAACTCTGTTTTACCGAAATTTCAAGTAAATTTTGCATATCAATTTGTGGAATTTTCGCATCAGTTAAAATAAAACAAAGCATGGCGGGCAAACTTGAATTTATCGCACCAGAACCATTGCTACAAATAGCAGCAATATGAAATTTTTCGCCATTTTCAAGACAAATTTCACAAGCCAATTCTTTTTTTACATTCGTTGTCATAATCGCTGTTGCTATGGCATTGGAATTTCTATCATAAAAATTAAATTTATCAAATGATTGAATTATTTTATCTTTTTTAAGCCTACAACTAATAACTCCAGTTGAACTCATAACAGGATTTACCAACTCCAATTTTTTTGATAAATTTTTAAAAATTTCATCTATATCATTTATACCATTTTCGCCAGTCATTGCATTTGAGTTTTTTGAATTTATCAGTAAAAAATTGCTTTTAAAATCTTTTTCATATCTCAAAAAATGACGAATCGGCGCAGATTTAGAATTATTTGATGTAAAAATAGCATTTATCAAAAAAGGCTCATCGCTTCTTATAAAACCAATATTATCTTCATCTTTTTTAAAATCAGAATTTACGCTACCAAAATAAAAACCTTCGACATTTTCAAGTCCATTTTTAATAGGAAAAATTTCAAACATAATTTAACTCCTCGGGCTTATGTTTATTATTTATAATTTTTTTTGCGATTTTCATGCTATCGCCTGTGCCTATTATAAGAAGTCTCGCATCAGTTGAAATTATCACATCTCCGCTTGGCATAGGAATAAATTTATCATTTAATTCTCTGATTCCGACGATATGAACATTTGCGATATCTCTTAAATGCGTTTCTTTAAGCCTTTTAAATCTTATCCATGAATGAGGCGGGACAACAACTTCTTCTATATCGACAGGAGAATCTTTGCGATATAAAAATTCTTCAAGCAAATTTTCCATATCTGGTCTTAAACTCATAGCAGAAATTCGCTGAGCGGCTAATTTCGTAGGGCTTACAACGGCATCAACTCCAAGTTTTTTTATGCGAATTGCTTGTTTATCGCTTTTTACTGCACTCATAACAAAATAAGGCTCTCTTTGCAACTCTTTTTCATATAAACGAACAGAACTTACAATTGCTATATTTTCAGCAAAATTTTCGCTTAAAGTTATAAGCCCTTTTGCGCTAGAAAAATGCGATTTTTGGAGACTAGATTCAGTATGCGGATCGCCAACGAAAAAGTATGGATATTTATATTCATCTGCTATTTTATCCAAATCAATTCTTGGATCTATAACAACAAAAGGTATATGATTTTGACGAAATTGTTTTGTTAGTTCTATCGTATATTCATTGTGAAAACAAATTACAAAATGATTTTTTAATCTAGCAACTTTATAAAGCATGCTTCTCTCCTTGTAAATTCGCAAAAAATCGCCTCGTTTTAAAATTTCTATAACAACACCGATTGAAAACGAGAATGTTAAAAATCCCATAAAAATAAAAGTTATAGTAAAAAGCCTACCAGCTGGCGAAATTTTGCTAACTTCTGTAAAACCAACAGTTGTGAAAGTCATTCCAGCTTGATAAATCGCATCGCTTAAAGAAAAATTATCGATAATAATATAACCAAGCGAACCGATGAGCATCATCAAGACGACAGATATTAAAGGGTATCTAAAAGGTTTTAATTGCTCGTATAGTTTAGAATTTAGGTCAATTTCCGGCTTTGCAGAATTTGACCAATTAAAAAATTTTTTGACTTTGTCTAAAAAAGACATTTCAAATTTATTTTGATGTTTTTTTCATTGTACGAAGAGTTGAAGCTGCTACACGAATTTTACGTCTTGAAACAACACCAAATTCGTCTTCTACCATCACGTGAATTGTGCGAAGATTTGGCATAAATCTTTTTTTATTTTTGTTATTTGCGTGGCTTACACTGTTACCTATTAAAGCGCTTTTGCCAGTAATTGCACATCTTCTTGCCATTTTATATCCTTGATTTTTAAAATTTAAAAACTGGGATTTTACCAAAAAAACTAAAATTTTAACTTAAATTTAGAAAATTTTAGTTTTATAAAATTTTATGATTTTTTGAGTAGAATTGCGTCATTTTTTGAAATTGAAGGTTAAAAAATGTATATTGCTCCAAGTATTTTATCTGCAGATTTTGGAAATTTAAGTAACGATATAAAAAAAGTTTGTGAAGCTGGAGCCGATATGATTCACGTCGATGTTATGGATGGGCATTTTGTCCCTAATTTGACGATCGGTCCAGCAGTTGTAGAAGCCGCAGCAAAAGCGAGTTTAGTGCCTCTTGATATACATCTCATGGTAAAAAATGCTACAAAATTCGTAGATATGTTCGCGAAATTTAAACCAAGGTTTATAAGTTTTCACATAGAAGAAGAAATTCATGCCTTTAGACTTGCATCTTATATAAAAAGTTTTGGTATAAATCCAGCTATTGTTTTAAAGCCTCAAACTTCTTTAGATTCTTTAGAATACATTTTAGATGATATTTCTATGGTTTTGTTAATGAGTGTAAATCCTGGATTTGGTGGGCAAAAATTTATCCCGCAAATTCTAAGAAAAATCGAAAATTTACGCAAAATAATCGACAAAAGAGAAGTAAAATGTATGATTGAAGTAGATGGTGGCGTAAATGGATTAAATATATCTGATATCGCGAATGCTGGCGCAGATATCGTAGTCGCGGGAAATTTTATATTTTCTTCGCAAGATTATAAAGAAGCGATTAGGGCATTACGAGTTTGAAATTAGATATTTTTTTAGATACTTTGACAAAAAATAATTTAAATTATTTTGATTTTATAAAAATGGCTTCACAAATAGAAGAAATTTCAGAAATTTTTGACATAAAAGATCTAGAAAATTGGCGTTTTTTAGGACTTGATATTTTAAAAACCAAAAATGGAAAAATTTCGCTTGCTACTCGTTTTAGACCTTTTAAAGAGCAAATTTTTTGCGCAGTGGATATAGAAACAAGCGGAAACAATATACAAAAGGGGCAAATAATCGAAATTGGAGCGACGAAATTTCAAAATGAAATAGAATTAGAAAGATTTGAAACTTTTGTAAAATGCGATTTGGTGCCAAATGAAATAACCGAACTTACTGGAATTTGCGCAGATGATTTAAAAGACGCACCAAATTTAAAAGAAGTTTTGGAAAAATTTAGATTATTTTTAAAAGACGCTGTTTTTATAGCTCATAATGTAAATTTTGATTACAATTTTATAAATGATAGTTTTAAAAAATTTGATATGGGAATTTTGTTAAATAGCAAAATTTGCACAATAAATTTATCAAGAAGAACCATTCCTAGTCAAAAATACGGACTTTCGAGCTTGAAAGAAATTTTAAATATAAATTCAATTCATCATAGAGCTTTAAGCGACGCATTAGCAGCAAAAGACATTTTTATAGAATGCACAAAACGCCTTCCTTGGACGATTGAAACGACGCAAGATTTGATAAATTTTAGCAAATTTGCAAAATGTTTAAAAATTTCTTCACAAACCAAAACAGACAATATCATATAATTTATCTATTTTTTCATCGTTTAAATGAATAGTTGAATTTGTATCAAAAAGCTCGAAAATATCGGATTTTTTAAAACCTTTTTTAAACACACATTTTTCATGAGCAAATAAAAATCCTCTAACTAAAGCTACATTTTCTTCGATTTTTTCATCGCACAAAAAGCAAAAAAAATCCATATTTTTTCGCCCTTCATAATCCAAAATTTCAACATAACTTTGCACGACAACGCGTTTTGCATCTTGAACTAAAAGTTTTAAAGACATTTTTTCTAAAATTTCAAAATAAAAACCATCGATTATTTGCGCGTCTTTTAGATGAAAAAAAAGTAATCTTATAAATTGCTGCCAAATTATGAGTTTTGATCTGTCATTTAACCATAAAAAACCAAGGTGCAAAACATTGTGAAGTTTTGGTAAAAATTTTTCGTTATTTTCCAATTCAAAATCAATCTTATAGCCATTTGTGACATTTGAATGCCTAGCTCCATAAAATCTATAAGTTTTATAAATGTGATCTTTAGTCAAAATAGTAGCGATAATATCTTCATCGCGAACATTTTGTGTGTTTAAAATATATCCTTGCATAATTTATAAAAATATGCTCCTGCCAAATTTATATTTTCTATTTTTTTTGTTTTTAATAAATTTTCTACAATCTTTCTTGAATTATCATCGAAAAATTTTTCTATATCGGTTACGCTTTGTGGTCGAAGTTTTAGCATTTTTAAAATCTCAACTTCGCTGAAATTTTCCTTTTTCCCGTCATATTTATGAGAAGCAATCACGCATGGAAATTCTATAAATTTAGCCAAATTTTGCAAAATTTCGCTACTTACTCCTTGAATTTTATAAGCTGGCGGACGATCGACAGAACTTATATCGACGCGATTTGGATTTATTTTTTTAATCGCTTCATTTAATGCTTTAAATTCCGCTTCATTGTCGTTTAAATTTTTTACAACCAAAATTTCTAAAACTAATTCGCCGTTAAAATTTTTTGAAAATTTAGCCATATTTTCAACTAAATTTTCGACTAATAAATCCTTTTTTCCACGATCTATTTTTCTAAAAGTTTTTTGTAAAACGCTATCAAGACTAAATTTCGCCATGTCGATATTTTTTAAACAATCCATTTTTTCATAATCTTTTGCGATCGTTCCATTGCTTAAAATTAAAAGTTTTAAATTTGATTTAATTTTATTTAATTCATTTACCAACTCGCCAAGATACGGATAAAGAGTTGGCTCACCATTTGCAGTAATCGTCAAAACATCACAATTTTTATGATAAATTAAAGCATTTTTTACATCATTTAAAATATCGGAAATTTTTGGAAAATCTGCACTTTTTTCGACTATTTTTGATGGTTTTAACTCACAATATAAGCAGTCAAAATTGCACTGCTTATAATTTGGACTTAGATCAATTCCAAGTGATTTTCCAAAACGGCGCGAATTTACAGGACCAAAAACAACACTCATCTTGCCGACATTTCTTTAACTAAATTTATAAAATATTTCACATTTTCGACTGGGATATCTGGCAAAATTCCATGACCTAAATTAAAAATATGATTTTTGTCTTTCATAATTTTACAAATTTCAGTAACGCCTTTTAAGATTGATTTTTGATCGTAAAGTCTGCAAGGTTCCATATTTCCTTGTAAAATGTATTTTTGACTTAAAATTTCAGTTGCTTTTTGCATAGGTGTGCTCCAATCTACACCAAAAACATCGAAATTTCCATCTATTTTATCAAGATAACTTCCAACGCCTTTTGGAAATACAATTATAGGAATTTGCGGAAATTTAGCTTTTAGATAATCCACAATTTCTAAAATATATCGCCAACTAAACTCAAAAAAAGCCTCTTCTTCAAGCGCATTTGCCCAAGAATCAAAAATTTGAATGGCATTTACGCCGCTTTTAATTTGATTTTCTAAATAAATTTTTGTAGCCTGCGTAACGATAGATAAAATTTCTTTTAAAAAATCTGGATTTTTATAAAGCATTTTTTTACAAATTGTGTAAGTTTTGCTTCCTTGACCTTCGATCATATAAGTAGCAACCGTCCAAGGAGCGCCACAAAATCCGATCAAAGCTTTATTTTGGGGCAATTTTTGACGAGTTAATTTTATAGTATCATAAACATAAGATAAATTTTTAATACCTTTTTTTATATTCAAATTTTTTAAATCATCTCTGTTTTTTAATGGATTTTTAAAAACTGGTCCCTCGCCTTTTATAAATTCTAAATCCATGCCGATTTCTAACGGAAGAACTAAAATATCGCTAAATAAAATCGCAGCATCAACATCTAAAATTTCAACAGGTTGGATTGTAACTTCGCTAGCCATTTTATAATCTTTGCAAAGATTTAAAAAACCACCTGCTCTATTTCTAACTGCCATATACTCTTTCAAATAACGACCAGCTTGACGCATCATCCAAATAGGCGTATAAGGCGTCTGTTTTTTTAAACAAGCATCTATAAAAATCATATTTTCTCCTAAATTGAAAGATCACGAAAATAATCGATCTGATCTTGCTTTATAATTCTGATGAAATTTGTGCTTCCCTCTACGCCAGTTTGAAATCCGGCTGTCATTACATAAGTTGATTTATTATCAATCAGATGAGAATTATATAAGGAATTTATTGCACTTGCTATAATTAAATTTGTTTGAGATTTTGGTGTTACCAAAACAGGCTTAATTCCCCAAGCAATAGTTAAACTATGTGCAGCCTCTTCATCGTGCGTAACGGCAAAAATATCAATTTTAGTGCGATTCCTAGCCATCTTAATAGCTGATTTTCCACTTCCTGTAATTGTGATTAAAGCACTTGCACCAAGCCTTGAAGCAAGCCTTGCGGTAGAGCTTGCAATCATATCCGTTTCGTCAAAAAACTCATAATCATCAAATTTATTATAAGGATAAATTTTTTCTATTTCGTGGATTGTGTTACTCATCGCTTTTACGACAGCGACAGGATTATGCCCGATAGCGCTTTCTTCACTAAGCATAACAGCATCTGTGCCATCTAAAACCGCATTTGCAACATCGCTAATTTCAGCTCTTGTGGCACTTTCTTTTGTTGTCATACTAAGCATCATTTGAGTTGCAGTTATAACGGGTTTTGATTTTGCATTTGCTTTTTTTATAATCTCTTTTTGTATCGCAGGGACATTAAAAAATGGCACTTCAATCCCAAGATCTCCTCTTGCGACCATAATTCCATCGCTATTTTCTATAATCTGATCAATATTTTCAACTGCATCAAATTTCTCTATTTTTGAGTAAATTTTCGCTCTACTTCCTATACTTTCTAAAAATTTTCTAGCTTTTTTTACATCATTTTCATTTTGAACAAAAGATATCGCTACAAAATCAACTTTATTTTTTACACCCCAAAGCATATCTTCTTTATCTTTTGGTGTTAAAACATCAATATTTATGCGAGTATTTGGAAAATTTACACCTTTTCTAGATGTTATCATCCCATCATTTTCTACCAAAGTTACAACTTTTTCATCAGTTTTTTCTATAACCTTTGCACGAATTGCACCATCATAAAGATAAATTAACTCACCAACTTTCATCAAAGACAAAATTTCTGGATGATTTATGCAAAGTTTAAATTCATTTTCGCCGATTTTTTCACCAACAATTTGCTCTTTTACAAAATTTAACACATCGCCACTTTTTAAAATAAAAGTCTCTTTTAATTCGCCAGTTCTTATTTTTGGACCGCTTATATCTTGTAAAATTCCAATTCTTACACCAAGTTCTTTTTCTATTTGTCTAATTTTTTTTAAATTTGCTTCGTGATATTCATGAGTTCCGTGACTAAAATTTAGACGAAAAACATTCACACCATTTTTTACCATTTCTATCATAGTGTCTAAATTTTCGCTAGCTGGTCCAAGAGTAGCTACAATTTTTGTTTTTTTATACATCATTTAACCTTTTAAATTTTTTCTATCAGAAGTTTTTTGGATACAATCCACCAAAAATGGTGGATTTTTTAATCAATTAATTCTTTATTAAATTTTTCTTCATCAAAATTTTTACCTAAATATTCACAAATTTCTTTGCAATCTCTTTCAGCATTTCCTAAACTACTTGTCGCACCGGGACTTGGAGTCATGTTGAAAATTATGCCATTTTTTGGATTGATTGAGGCTTCACCTAGCATAAGTTTTTTTTCTGTTTTGTTGATAACTTGTGGGCGAACACCACCAAATCCTTTTGCATAATAAATATCATCCTCGCTTAAACTAGGCACTATTTTTTGTGCATCTTTTACAAAAAGTTTTTTATTTAAAATAGGAATTTCAAAAGCAACATTTCTAAAAATATAATCCCTAATCTCTTTATCCATCATCAAACCAAAAAGCACATCAAAAATGCATTTATCAAAATTTAAAGTTTGAAAATATTCAGGCAAAGATTTTAATCCATGATATCTTTCTAATTTTGGAAGTGGTAAAGCTGTAGGACCAAATCTAGTACAACCTCCAGCTAAAATATCTGGATCGCCGTGAAGTGCAGCAAATGGAAGTTTTGGATTTTGAACCATATAAACTTTTCCATTTAAAAGTTTTTGTTTGGTTAGATAAAAACTTCCAGCCATGCTAATACAGCCCATATCTTTTCCGTAACCCATTTTATGTGCCAACCAAAGCGAATGTGCACCAGCATTTACGACGACAAAATCAGCACTAATTGATAATTTATTTTTTGTTTTTATATAAAATTTATCACCTATTTTATCTATAAATTCAACTTCTGAATTTAAATAAACATCCAAATTTTCATTATCTTTTTTTGCATCATGTACAAGCGCATTTGACATCGCACCATAAGCAATCGTAGTATAACCATTTTTTGTTCCCATAGCAATGACATCTTCTGGTCTTTCATTGCCATATTTATCATAAACAACTCTTGGTTCTATCCCTTTTAAAGTATTTTTATCGAAAAGCTCCAAATATGGATAAAGTTCTTTAAATTCTTCATATCTAGATTTTATTTTTGCAACTTCTTCATCACCAACGCCCATAGCAATTTTTTGCCCACTAAGCATAATTTTATTTTCATAGCCGTGCAAAAGATTATATTTTACAATCATATCGGTTGTTCTTTTTACTTTTCTTGCTTTTTCTATTGTGTAATTTGTTTCTATATCGCCACAATGTATAGTTTGCGAATTGCTTGTGGCTCTTGAGTTTAAAGTAGCTAAACCTTCGTATTTTTCGATCAGCGCCACGTTTTTGATATCTGTGTAACGACTAAGCTCATAAACGAGTGCCGAACCAGAAATTCCTCCTCCAACAACTACAACTTTATAATGTTTTTCAATCATTGTATTGCCTTTTAAATAAAAAATTTCGGCGTTAGTTTTGCACAAAATTACTTTAAATCTAGTTAAAATTTTATATTTTATTACAAACTTATTTTTCTTTAAAAAAACTTATATTTTATATTTTTATAAAAAAATAATTTTATTAATTATAAAATCTCAACTTTATTTTTAAAGGATTTAGATGAAACAAAAAATATACAATTTTTTAAATAATCAAAAATTTTATTTTTGGATTACAAAATCTGATATTTTTATATTGTTTATTATAAATTTATTGATGATTTTATCAGCAG
>CAMUNZ010000041.1 GCA_947090385.1 uncultured Campylobacter sp.
TAAAAATTTATTTAATTTTATCTTAAATATTGATTAACTTTATCAAAAATATAACTTTTTATTTTAAGTTAAATTTTGTTAATATCTTCGCGTTTTTAGATTTAAATTTTGGATTTTTTTATGAATGAAAGAAAAATCGGAGTTATTTTAACTTATATAAATATATTTTTAAACGCTTCTATAATGCTTTTTTTTACGCCTTATATGTTAAAAACTCTTGGGCAAAGCGAATACGGTCTTTTTTCACTTGCAAATAGCATCGTGACTTATTTGGTGATTTTGGATTTTGGTTTTGGAAATGCTATTGTCGTTTATACAAATAAATTTCGTGTAAAAAAAGATTATAAAAGTCAAGAAATTTTGTATGGAACAATTTTTATGGGTTGTGTGGTGATGTTGATTGGAATTGTAGTTTATTTTAAATTAGATATATTTTTTGAAAAATCTATGAGTTTTGAAGAGATAGAAAAATTAAAAATCATGTTTTTTATACTTATTTTTAATTTGGCTTTTTCTTTTATTTTTAGCGTTTATAGTGCGATTTTAACGGCTTATGAAAAATTTTTTTATGTAAATATTTTAAACTTTTTTAGAACTTTAATTTTGCCTTTTTGTATGTTTTTATTACTTTTTTTTGGTTTTAAATCAATCAGTTTGGTTATTTGTATAACTATTTTAAATATTTTTATATTTTTTGCGAAATTTTTATATTATAAAAAATATATAAAAGTTTGCGTAAATGTTTTTAAATTTGATTTTAAAATGTTAAAAATGGTACTTGCTTATTCGTTTTTTATTTTTTTAGGGATAATTGTAGATCAAGTAAATTGGAATTGGGGACAATTTATCATAGGTGTGATTTTGGGCTCAAAAGAAGTTGCTGTTTTTGCTATCGCTGTTTTGTTAAATTTAAATTTTATGATGCTTTCAACTGCGATTAGTGGGCTGTTTTTACCAAAAATTTCACAAATGGTTGCAAGTGGCGCAAGTAGCAAAATTTTGACAAATGAAATGATAAGAATCGGTCGTCTTCAAGCTTATATAGTTTATGCGATATTATTTGCTTTTTTGCTTTTTGGGCGAGATTTTATAAAATTTTGGGCCGGCGAAGATTATTTAGATAGTTATTATTTGACATTAATTATCATGTTTCCTCTCTCTATACCTTTGATACAAAATTTAGGACTTAGCATTTTAATGGCAAAAAACAAATACGCTTTTAAAGTAATTTCAACTTTGATTGGCTCTATTTTTATGATAATTGGATCGATTTTTTTAACTAAAATTTATGGATATTTTGGCGTGGCATTTTGCGTCGGGATATCTTTTTTTGTATTAAATAGTTTTGTTGTAAATTGGTATTATTCTAAAAAAATTGGGCTTGATATAAAAAATTTTTGGATGAATATTTTTAGAATTTTATCTCCTCTTTTTGCGCTTTTTTTGGTATATTATTTTGTAATTTACATTTTTAATTTAAATGGATTTAAATTTTTGATTTTTGGTCTTATTAGTTTTTTTATTTTGTATTTTATAATCGCATATAAATTTAGCTTTAATTATTATGAAAAATCTATATTTAGGATAAAAATTTGAATGTAATTACCGAAGTTTGTGATAAAAATCGCTGTATCGGGTGCGGTGTTTGTATCGGAATTTGTCCTGTAAAAAATTTAAAAATAGATTTCAATAAAAACGACTATTATGAAGTTTTTGATAAAAATAATTGCCTAGAAAAATGTGATTTATGTCTTAAAATTTGCCCATTTTACAAAAAAGAGTTAAAAGAAAATGAATTAAATTTAGAAATTTTTAAAGATTTGCCAAATTATATAGAAGATTTTGGTAAATTTTTGCAAACTTATGAGTTTTCAAAATTAAATTTAGAAGAAAAATTACAATCTGCAAGTGGTGGCGCGGGAGATTATATTTTAACTAAACTTTTAGAATTAAATTTAGTTGATAAAATTATTGCGGTAAAATCGAATTTCGATCCAAATAAACTTTTTAAATTTGCTGTTTTTGATGATTTTGAAGAATTAAAAAAAGCCAGAAGTTCTGCTTATTATCCAGTTAGCATGGATGAAATTTGCGAGTTTATTTTAAAAAATGATTTTAGATACGTGATAACTGCTCTTCCTTGTTTTGCAAAGGCTTTAAGAAATTTACAAAACATAAATAAAAAAGCAAAAAATAGAATTAAATTTATAATAGGTCTTGTTTGCGGACAGCAAAAAAGTAAAAAATTTACAAATTTTTTAGCGAATTTAAATTTTAAAGAAGAAAAAACTTTAAAAAAAGTAAATTTTAGAAAAAAACAAAAAGATAAATTGGCTTCGAATTTTGCTTTTGAGTTTATATTTGCCGATGAGTTTAAATTTATTGATGAGCGAAAAAAATCTCCTGCGATGTTTTGGAGTAGCAGAGCTTTTACTCCTTATGCTTGCAATAATTGTTTTGATATTTTTGCAAAATGTGCAGATGTGACTTTAATGGATGCTTGGCTTGAAGATAAAATAAAAGATTATTCTGGACATTCTTTGATAATTTCGCGCAATAAAAAAATAGATGAAATTTTAAAAAAATGTGATGAAAATGAAGTTTTTTGCAAAGAAATTTCGCCAAATTTAGTTTTAAAATCTCAAATTGCTGTCTTAAAAGAAAAAAGAATGTTTTATTTTAAAAGTCGTTTTAATTTTTTAAAAATTCTAAAAGTAAGATTAAAAAAACAGATTCAAAAAAGTAGTTTTGAAGATGAAAAGGAGATTTTTTTAAATTTGCTTGATAAAAATTTAAAATTAATTAAAAAAATTGATAAAATCAATAAAATTTTTTTGTATCTGAAAATTTTATTTACAGAACCAAAAAAGATTAAAAATAAAATAAAAAAGATGTTAAAATGCTGAAGAAAAAAATTGCTATCGTGACTTTGCCGCTTATAAATAATTATGGTGGAATTTTGCAAGCTTTTGCGCTTACAAAATTTATGAAAAATTTAAATTGTGAAGTTAGTTTTGTAAATTTGAGATTTGATTGTTTTATAAATAATTTAAAACCTTACGTTATATTTTTCATAAAAAAATACTTATTATTTTTCATAAAAAAATACAAAAATCCGAAACTTTACATCGCAAAACAGAATAAAAAAGTCAAAAATTTTTTAAATGATTTTATGGATTGCAAAACAGAGCCTATTTATTCGAAAAAGGCTTTTGAAAAATTTTTTAAAAAAAATTCTTTTGATTGCATAATTTTAGGAAGCGATCAAATTTTACATTTGAATTATTGGGGATTTTTTAAAAAAGTTGTTTTTTTGAATTTTTTAGATGAAAATCAAAAAAGAATTATCTATGCCGGATCGTTTGGGCGTGATTATTTGGATGAAAGTTATAAACAAGATTTTGAGTTTTATAAAAAATCTTTGAAGAAATTTAAAGCGATTTCTGTAAGAGAAAAAAGTGCTGTTAAACTTTTTAAAAAAAATTTTGATTTAAATGCAAATTTTGTTTTGGATCCTACTTTTTTGATTGATAAAAATGAGTATTTAGAAATTTTTAAAAATGTTAAAACTTCGCAAACAAAAGGTAAAATTTTTACTTATTTGCTTGATAAAAATCTTGATAGAATTGAAATTTTAAAAAAATTTGCAAAAAGCAAAAATTTAGATTTTTTTATCACTCATGATGCAAATTTGGGCGAAAATCCTATATCGTTGCAAGAATGGCTTAAAAATATATTTGAAAGCGAATTTGTGGTGACCGATTCTTTTCACGGTTGTGTTTTTTCTATGATTTTTCATAAACATTTTTATTGTTTTATAAATGAAAAACGTGGTGGCGATAGGTTTAATTCGCTTTTGGAAATGGTTGATTTAAAAGATAGGATTATAATCGAAGGAAATTTTGTAAATAAAAATATAAATTTTAACGAAGTTGATAAAAAACTTTCGAAAATGCGCGAAATTTCTACGAAATTTTTGCTAAATTCTTTAAACGATTAAAAAAGTTAGAGATTTTTTAAAAATTTATTCAAAAAATTTAAAACTTTCTCCAAGATAAAACTTTTTAACATCTGGATTTTTGGCGATTTCTTTTGAATTTCCACTTGCGAGAAGAGATCCGTTTTTTACTACATAAGCGCGATCGCAAATTTCAAGCGTTTCGCGGACATTGTGATCTGTGATCAAAACTCCGATATTTAGTTTTTTTAACTCTTTTACTACATTTTGTATGTCATTTACAGCTATCGGATCAACTCCAGCAAATGGCTCATCTAAAAGTAAAAATTTAGGTGTTATTATAAGGCTTCTTGCGATCTCGCATCTTCTTCTTTCGCCACCACTTAAACTAAGTCCAAGTCGATCACGAATTGGTTCAATATTTAATAAATTTAGCATTTTTTCTACTTTTTCTTTTGCTAAATTTTTATTTTTATAATTAATTTGTGCTGCAAGCATTAAATTTTCTTCAACGCTTAGATCTTTAAAAACACTGCTTTCTTGCGGTAAATAGCCAATTCCCAATTTTGCTCTTTTGTGAAGCGGAATTTTTGCAATATTTTCTTCATCTAAAAAAATTTCGCCGCTTGTTGGTTTTATAAGTCCGCAAATCATGTAAAAAGTCGTCGTTTTTCCAGCTCCATTTGGTCCGAGAAGTCCGACTATCTCGCCACTTTTAACTTCTAATGAAATTCCATGTATGATTTTTGTTTTTTTGATAATTTTTACTAAATTTTTAGCTTTTAATTTATGCATTTTCTATCCTGTAAATTCTGCAGTTTTTAGAAGGCAAAATTGTTATTTTTGTGTAATTTAAATAATTTTTTTTTAAAAATTGTTCTAAATTTTCATCCGCCCATTCTAAGATATGAAGCCCGTCTTCAAATAAATTTTCTATCAAGCCATTTTTTAAAATTCCATCAAATCCGCAATTGCAAATATCATAATGAAAAATTTCGTCATAATTTTGCATAATCGAAAAAGTCGGACTAGTAACTAAATTTTGATCGAAATTTGGTTTTAAATTTTCTACTATTTTTTTTGTCAATGTCGTTTTTCCGCTGGCTAAATTTCCGCATAAAAGCAAAATTCCGCTTTTTGGTATAAATTTTAAAATTTCATTCAAATTTTGTAAATCAAGTGATATTTCCATCAAATTTGCCTTACAAACTCTTTTTGTAAATCTTTTGGTATTGTTTTATTTTCTGGAATTTTTAAAATTTCGTAACTTACTTCGCGTGTCAAAAATTTTATAGTGATAATATCTGAAATTTTAACTATTTTGCTAGGTTTTGCTACAACGCCATTTACACTTACAACACCATTTTTGCACATATCTTCACTAATTGCGCGTCTTTTTGTGATATTTACTATATTTAAAAATTTATCTATTCTCATGGCGTGGGATTTTATCAAAAATAGCTTAAATTTTATTTTTTCGTTTATGCATTTTTAAAATTTTTTAAGGTAAAATAAGTGTTCTATTTTTTAAAAAGGATTAGTTATGAAAAAAAGCGCAAAAAAAGTTGTTTTGGCGTATAGTGGCGGACTTGATACAAGTGTTATTTTAAAATGGCTTGAAGATGAATATAAATGTGAAGTTGTAACTTTTACTGCTGATATCGGGCAAAATGAAGATTTAAAACCTATCAAAGAAAAAGCCCTAAAACTCGGCATTAAAGAAGAAAATATTTTCACACTTGATTTAAAAGAAGAGTTTGTAAAAGAGTTTGTTTTTCCTATGTTTAGAGTAAATGCTGTTTATGAGGGCGAATATCTTTTAGGAACTTCTATCGCAAGACCTTTGATAGCAAAACATCTTGTTGAAATTGCTTCTAAAACTGGTGCTGATGCTATAAGTCATGGCGCAACTGGAAAGGGAAATGATCAAGTTAGATTTGAACTTGGTACATATGCGTTAAATCCTGATATTAAGGTGATTGCACCTTGGAGAGAGTGGGATTTAAATAGTCGTGAAAAACTTCTTGCTTATGCTGATAAAAACGGCATAAAAATAGAAAAAAAGCATGGAAAATCTCCTTATTCAATGGATGCAAATTTACTTCACATATCTTATGAAGGGCTTGTTTTAGAAGATCCAAATCACTCACCAGAAACAGATATGTGGCGATGGACAACCGATCCAAAAGATGCTCCAAATGAAAGCGAAATTATAGAAATAGAGTATAATAACGGTGATCCAGTTGCATTAAACGGTAAAAATTTAAGTCCAGCAAATATGCTAAATGAGTTAAATAAACTTGGTGCAAAACATGGCATTGGAAGACTTGATTTGGTGGAAAATCGCTATGTTGGTATGAAAAGTAGGGGTTGTTATGAAACTCCTGGTGGAACTATTATGCTTAAAGCCCATAGAGCAATTGAGAGTTTAACGCTTGATAGAGGAGCTGCACATTTAAAAGATGAATTAATGCCAAAATACGCAGAGTTAATCTATAATGGTTTTTGGTTTTCACCTGAGAGAATTATGCTTCAAGCTTTGATTGACGAGAGTCAAAAGCATGTAAATGGCGTAGTTAGACTTGAACTTTATAAAGGAAATGTTATAGTTTTAGGAAGAAGTAGCAAAAACGATAGTTTATTTAATGCTGATTTTAGTACATTTGAAGAAGATAGCGTTTATGACCAAAAAGACGCAGAGGGCTTTATAAAATTAAACGCTTTGAGATTTATAATCGCTGGTAAAAATGGTAGAAAAATTTAAGGAGTAAAAATGAAAGTTTTATTAATAAAAGATGTAAAAAGCTTAGGAAAAGCAGGTGAAATAAAAGAAGTAAAAGATGGATATGGACATAACTTTTTAGTTGCGAAAGGCTTTGCAAAAATGGCCACAAATGAAGTTATTAGAAAATTTGAGGCTGATAGAAAAAAAGCAGTAGAAAATGAAAGATACGAAATCGAACAAATGCAAATTTTAAAAGGTGAATTATCAAAAAAAATGGTTGTTATAAAAAAACCAGTTGGCGCAAATAACTCTTTATTTGGTTCTGTTACAAAAGATGAAATTTCTGTGTCTTTAAAAGAGCAATTTAATCTTGACATTGATAAAAAAAGCTTCGAATTTGATGGTGTTATAAAAACAATTGGTGTTTATACGATAAATGTTAGATTGGGTCACGGAATTGTGGCTGATTTAAAAGTCGAAGTTACAGGTGAATAATGTTTGAAGCGACAACAATTTTAGCCTATAAAGGCAAAAATGCATCTGTTATAGGTGGCGATGGACAAGTAAGTTTTGGAAATACAATTTTAAAAGGGACGGCGACGAAAATTCGCCGTCTTGGTAAAAATGGTGAAGTTTTGGCTGGTTTTGCGGGAAGTACGGCTGATGCTTTTAATCTTTTTGATATGTTTGAAAGAATTTTTAATTCTACTAAAGGAGATCTTTTAAAAGCTGCTGTTGATTTTAGCAAAGAGTGGAGAAAAGATAAATATTTAAGAAAACTTGAAGCTATGATGTTAGTTTTGGATAGAAAAAATATTTTTCTATTAAGCGGAAATGGTGATGTAGTAGAACCAGATGATGGCGAGATAGCAGCTATCGGAAGTGGTGGAAATTATGCATTAAGCGCCGCAAGAGCTTTAGCTAGATTTGGAAATTTGGATGAAGAAAATTTGGTAAAACATAGTTTAAAAATCGCAAGTGAAATTTGTATTTACACAAATGACAATATAAAAATTTTTAAGATTGAGGATGAAAAATGACACTTACTCCAAAAGAGATAGTTAAATTTTTAGATGAATACGTAATAGGTCAAAAAGATGCAAAAAAAATTATAGCGATAGCTTTAAGAAATCGCTATAGAAGATTGAAACTCCCACAAGAATTGCAAGATGATATAGTTCCTAAAAATATTTTAATGATTGGTTCGACTGGCGTTGGAAAAACAGAAATTGCTAGAAGATTAAGCAAAATGCTTGGTTTTCCTTTTGTAAAAGTTGAAGCTAGTAAATATACAGAAGTTGGATTTGTTGGTAGAGATGTTGAAAGCATGGTAAGAGATTTAGCAAATTCAGCGTTAAATTTAGTAAAAAAAGAGTATGAGATAAAAAATCGTGAAAAAATCGAAGATTATATAAATAAAAAAATTTTAGAAAAACTTCTTCCACCACTTCCAAAAGGCGCAAGTGATGAAAAAATAACGGATTACAATAGAAGTTATGAAAGAATGAAAGAACGTCTAAAAAGCGGAGTTTTAGACAATTTAAATGTAGAAATAGAAGTAAAAGAAAGCAGTCTTGATTCAAATCCAAACATTCCGCCAGAAATGGCAAATATGCAAGAGAGTTTTGTAAAAATAATCGGAATTGCAAGTAAAAGAATTAAAAAAAATATGAGTGTAAAAGATGCTAAAAATGCACTAGAAAGCGAAGCTAGCGAACAAATTTTAGATTTAGATCGTATAAAAAGCGAAGCGTTAGATAGGACAAATAATGAAGGAATAATTTTTATTGATGAGATCGATAAAGTCGCTGTTTCAAATGGAAATTCAAATAGACAAGATCCAAGCAAAGAAGGTGTTCAGCGCGATTTGCTTCCTATCGTTGAAGGTAGCAATGTAGCTACAAAAATAGGAAATGTAAAAACAGATCATATACTTTTTATAGCAGCTGGAGCTTTTCATATAAGCAAACCTAGTGATTTAATTCCTGAACTTCAAGGTCGTTTTCCTTTAAGAGTTGAGTTAAATTCTTTAGGAGAAAATGAACTTTATGAAATTTTAACAAAACCAAAAAATTCTTTGATAAATCAATATACTCAACTTTTAAAAACTGAAAATATAGAGTTAAAATTTAATGATGATGCGATAAAAGAAATTTCAAAAATTGCAGCAACAGCAAATGAAAAAGTAGAGGATATAGGCGCTAGAAGACTTCACACAGTCATAGAAAAAGTAATCGAAGATGTTAGTTTTAAATCCGATGAATACGAAGGAAGTGAAGTTGTTATTACAAAAGAACTTGTAAGAGAGAAATTAAACTCAATCGTTGAAGATGAAGATTTAGCTAGATATATTTTATAAGGTTAGAATTTGAAAAGTGGATTTGTTACATTGATTGGCAGAACAAATGCTGGAAAATCAAGTCTTATAAATTATTTAGTTGGAGAAAAAATTTCTTTAGTTTCTCACAAAATAAATGCTACTCGCAGAAAGATAAATGCTATCACTATGCATGGTGAAGATCAGGTTATTTTTATAGATACACCTGGTATTCATGAAAGTAATAAAATCATAAACAAACTTATGGTTGAAGTTGCTATAAAATCCATTGGCGATGCTGATTTGATTCTGTTTTTAGCGTCAATTCACGATGATTTAGAAGATTATGAAAAATTTTTAAGTTTAAATTCTAAAGCAAAACATATAGTTGTTTTGACAAAATGCGACGAAGCAAATGACAAAAAGATTGTTTCTAAACTTCAAAATTATCAAAAATTTCAAGATAAATTTGAAGTTTTAATTCCTATTTCTGTTAAAAAAAATATTTACAGAGGGATTATTTTGGATGAAATTGTAAAATTTTTGCCAGTTCATGATTATTACTATGATCCAGAAATTTTATCAAGCACAAATTTGCGCGATATTTATAGAGATTTCATATTGGAAGCTATTTTTGAAAGCGTAAGTAGTGAAATTCCGTATTTTAGTGATGTTTTGATAGATAAAATTACAGAAAAGCCAAATTTGCTTGATATAAAAGCAAAAATTATTAAGTTTAACAAATATTTTTTCTTGTCATGTGTCCTAAAGAATCCTTCCACTACAAAGAAGGAAAACAAAGGGAAGGCAATACGTCCTATTACATCAAAGATAGAGCTAATAAGTGATAAGCCTCCGCCTCCCTCTAAGTTGGGCCAAATTAAGGCCTTATTTATGTGATCAATTAACATGGATCCAAAGGCAATATACTTTAGCTGAGCTCCATTTAAAATTTGGAATTTT
>CAMUNZ010000042.1 GCA_947090385.1 uncultured Campylobacter sp.
AGTGTGATTTGCAAACCAAAACTTTTTACAAATTTGATAAGTTCGCAAATTTCATCAATTTTAAAAGCATTGCTTTCACCTGATTGTAAAACAACTGTTTTGTATCCATTATTTAAAATTCTTTCTACTACTTTTTTTATATTTTCAAGATCAATTTTGTATCGTTTTATAACTTTGTTTTCAGATCTAAGCCCACAATATTTGCAATGCCTAGAGCAAATATTTGAAATTTCTATTAAAGCTTTTAGATGAATTCCATCCCCAACGCAAATTTTTCTTTTTAAATTTGCATAATAAAATAGCTCTTCGTCAAAAGAGCTATCGTTTAAAATTTTTTCTATATCGTTTGAGTTTAAACTTTCTTTATTAAAAAGTTCTTCTACAAGTGACAATCACTTCTCCCACCATCAACTTCTTTTAAAAGATTATCTACTTTTTTTGCTACATTTGGCAAATTTTCTTCAAGAAGCAAAAGATATTTTGGAATAATTTCGCTATCTGCAATACTTTTTACATCAACTGAAGCGTAATCTCTTAAATATTCTTTAAAAGTCAAAAGAGCATTTGGAATGCAAAGATGTTTTATTTTTGCACTTTTTGCAAGTGGCATAAAGTTGCAACCAGTTCTTCCTTCTCTATAACAAGATGTGCAAAAAGACGGAATTTTACCAGATCTTATAAGAGCCAAAATAAACTCGTCTATACTTCTTTGATCGCCTATTTCAAATTGTTGATTTTCAAGATGATTGATTGTATTTCTTGTAGAATAACCGCCAATTCCGATATTTGTACCACAATCTGCTTGGGAAATACCACATTTTTCTATCATAATATCTCTTAAATCACTATCTTCTCTAGCTGTTAAAATAGTTCCAGTAAATGGACACATAATCCTTATAATAGCAACTATTTTTATAAAATCTTCATCGTTTATGGCATTTGGAAAAATTTTTGTGTTTGTGTTGCTTGTGCGTTTTATGCGTGGAAATGAAATGGTGTGCGGACCTACACCAAAATATTTTTCTAAACTATAAGCGTGAGATAAGAGCGATAAAACTTCAAATCTGTAATCATACAAACCAAATAAAACGCCGATTCCAACATCATCAATTCCCGCATTCATCGCACGATGAAGACCAAAAACTCTCCAATCATACTCACCTTTTAAAGTGCCTTTTGGATGAAACATTTCATAAGTATGTTTATGATAAGTTTCTTGGAAAATTTGATATGTGCCGATGCCTTCGTTTTTTATGATTTTGTATTCATCTTCAAACATTGGTGCGGCATTTATATTTATTCGTCTTATATTTGCACCATTTTTTTTGTAAGCATAAATCTGTTTTGTGCATTTTGCGATGAAATTTGCGTCACTTTTTGGGTGTTCTCCAAAAACTGCAATAAGTCTTTTTTGTCCCATATCCAAAAGTGCTTCAATTTCAGCATCCAACTCATCTTCTTTTAAAATTTTCTTATGTAAAGATGTGTTTTTAGAACTAAATCCACAGTATTTACAGCTATTTACGCAAGGACTTGATACATAAAGTGGAGAAAAAAGGACAATTCTATTTCCATAAACTTCTTTTTTTATAAATTTAGAGACAGTGCAAATTTCATTTAGCATATCTTTTGAGTTTAATAAAATCGCAGTATCTTCTAAAGAGAGCATTTTGCCTGTTTTTGCGTTATCTTTTGCAAGAGATAACACATCATTTACCTGCTTTGAAGTAGGATTTTTAGTTTTTTCAATTATAGTGTGTAATTTATCTTCGTCGATAAAATTTTCAAATTTATTATTATTTTGCCATTTTAAAATTTCTTTTAACCTCTCCTCTGTCCAAGACATTTTTTACATCCTTTCTAATTTTGCAATATCATTTTCAACCCATTTTGGTGAGTGATGTTTTGCATCTTCAATGCTAACTGTGCCATCAAATGGGCTAAACATAGCTTTAAAATCCGACATATTTAAAAGAGCCATAGGAGCATGAACAAAAATAACAAGTGCAGTTACAATTATAGAACCCCAAACATGAAAATTAAACATATAAACAATTGGCGTTTTTCCTAAAACAGGAACAAATAAATAAAGTAGCCAACCAGTTACAATAAGTGCAAATATCGAAAAAATAAATATTATATAAGCTGGTTTTTGACCTGCGTTAAAACGACCTTGTGGTGCAGTTTCTTCTGGTCCAAATTTTATGCCAAATCTTCTAGGATATCCGCCTAAATTTTTAAACCATAAAAAGGTATCTTTATCAAAAATAAATAAATTTCTTAGCATTAACAAAAATCTATCCATTGCCAAAAATACAAATCCTAAAAAATTTATAGTAAAAATAATAGCAATTCCTATATGGATATCCATCATAAGTTCCATAGTTTCTCTTGTTGCTAAATCAAAATAAACAATGGCGCCTGTAATTATTAAAATCATCCAAGTGACTAAATTTACATTATGAAATATCTTTTCAGATAGTGGAAATTTTAAAACTCTAGCCATTTTTAACTCCTAATTTTGTTCTATCAACATAGCTTGTATGAAGTAGTTTTTCTGCTATTTCTCCCATCGGTGTGTCATTTAAATCTTTATAAACTTGTAAACAACTCGGATTTTGGTGCGACGATGTAAGATGTAATTTTTGAAGTCTTTTATCATCTTTATAAAGACCACTTTGTCTTAAAGCTATATATGACTTTCTTTTTGCTACAACATCAGTAACGGCATAACCTGTCATAGCGACAGTCGATACGCCTATTCCTAATACTTTTAAAAAATCTCTTCTTTTTAAAATTTTTTTAATCGGTTTTTCTACATAATAATCCATATTTTTATCCTTAAGCTCTTAATGGAAGTGGTAAAAGTGGATGAAGCCACGAAGTTCCCATGGTTCTAACTGGTTGTCCGCCACCATTTATGCATCCACCAGGACAGTTCATAACTTCTATAAAATGATATTTGTTTTTATCATCTATTAACATTTTTGCAATTTTGTTTATGTTCTTTGAAGCGCCATTGACAACAGCTACTTTGATGTTTATTATTTTTCCATCATAGTCTTTTAAAGGTATTGGAATGGTCGCTTCTGTTATATCTTTTTCATAACCTCTAACTGGCGTTATATCTGGATTTGTAAGCTCTTTTCCACTTAATACAGCATAAGCTGTTCTTAATGCTGCTTCCATTACACCGCCACTATTTCCAAAAATAGTTCCAGCACCTGTATAAACATTCATAATGTCGTGATTTTCTTTTTCTTCAAGTTCTAGTGGATTTATACCTTTTTTTCTAAATATATCGGCAATCTCTCGCACAGTTATAACAGCATCAATATCCGGAAAACTTGGAGTATCTTCTGGAATTTTGCCATTTTCTTTTAAAAATTTATAAGCAGAATTAAACTCAGGTCTGCTAGCTTCAAAAATTTTAGCAGTACAAGGAGTTACTGCGACTATATAAACATCTCTTGGATCTTTTTTCCAAACAAACTCGCTCGCCCAAGCTTTTGCTACTGGGCCACCCATTTGGATTGGTGATTTTGCTCCTGAAAGATGAGGTAAAAGTTCTGTGTGAAAAGTTTCTGCATTTTTAACCCAAGCTGGACAGCAACTAGTAAAATGAGGAAATGGATGATGAGCTACGTGATTGTATTTTTCACCTCTTTTTCCTAAAATATGATATTCTACTTTCTTTACAAACTCGGTTCCTTCTTCAATTATGGTTTGATCTGCCGCGCAATTTACATCATATAAATGAAATCCAGCTTTTTCAAATGCTGCGTATAGTTTATTTATCGTTAAATCGCCTGGTTTTCCACCAAACTCTTCGGCAATCGAAACTCTAACCGCAGGAGAAGGATGAGCTACAACAAAAGATTTTTTATCTTCTAATTTTTTTAATATCTCATCAACAAAACTCATCTGTTCAATAGCACCAAAAGGACAATTTATTAAGCACTGTCCACAGCTAACACAGGCGTTATTTTTTATTTTGTGAGCTATTCCTAAACTGCCATCTATCGCATCCGTTGGGCAAAAGCTTCTACAGGAGTCGCATCCTACGCAATTATCTTGATTTATTTTGATAATTCCTACCAACTCACCTTTTCTATGTGTGCCACAATGACCACTTCTAGCATCGCTAGGTGGTACAAATGTTTTGATTTTCATCGTTGTGCCAAGCATATTCAACTTCTTTTAGTAATATCTTTTTAGAAATTTTTATTATACAAAGTATACTAATTTATTTCTTTTATTAAACCTGAAAATTTATCACAACGTATCTTAAATTATTATAAAGAATTTTTTTACATTTTTTAAAAATTTAAATTTTATTTTTCATAAGCAAAATATTTACAAAAGGGTTTAATAAAGTCTCGCCTCTTGCCACAAAAGTTAAAATTTCATCAAAATAATAATCGCTTCTTCCATGATGATGAAATTCAAAAGCTCCAAATCCATAACCCATCGGCGTAATTTCAACTCTTGAATACCAAGCATTTTTAGCCAAAATATACCTTTTTGTATCTTGCGAATACACAAAAATAGTAATATCTTCTTGATTTTTTTGTCTAAGCAACCAAATAAAAGAATTTGTAATATCATTAAAAAAATATGTATCACCATTTTTAAGAATGGCTTGCGCTGTGTTATAAAAATCATTTATCAAAGTTTTGCTTTCAAAACAAAGATATTTACCAAACTCTATATCAACAGGTTTTTTATCATAATTTCCTTTATAAATTTGCAAAGCACCTTGTTTAAAATCTGCAAAACTAATCTGCAAAACAATAACAAAAACAATTAAAAAAAATGCAAAAATATTTTTTATCATAAAAAAACACCGACTTTTATATAATATTTAACCACATAAAAACTACAAATTAAAGCATGAATTATCAAAAATATCGACGAATATTTAAATAAATTTTTTGATGATTTTTTTGTAATTTGTGTGATTAAAAATGGCGAAATTCCATAAAATATGCCCAAAAATAGACTTCCCCAAATAAAATAACCAATATAATAATAATCTTTCAATAACAAACAATAAGGGCATTTGTGATTTGGCGCTTCATAAACATAAATTCCAAAAAAATATGTAACAGCGTAATAAGAAACAAATAAAAAAATCAAATTACATATAAAACTTGCCATTTCTTGTTTTAATGAATTTAATATCAAAATAACTCCCAAAACTATATAAAAAAGTAAAACTAAAAATTTTTGAGTATAACCAAAAGGCAAATTGGGTGCTTGAAAAGTAACAGAACAGCAAAAAACTGGCACATTTAAAGGTATATTTGAAAAATATAAAATTTCTAAAACAAACTCGAAAACAACTCCAAAAAATATAAAAATAAAAAAAATGTATTTTCGTTTTAAAAATGGAAAATTCATCTCTTTTAAATCCAAGAAATTTAAAATTAACCAAATTCCAAAACAAAAAATTAATAAAATTTTAAGAAGTAATAAAAAATTCCCATAAGCATTTGCTCCGATAACTCCAGCCGAGCACATCGCTCCAGGGACGATTAAAGCAAGCTCATTTAAAGATAAAACAAAAAACACAAAAAGCACGATTTTAGAATAAATCGTAAAAAATAAAATTGTATTTATAAGATAATTCTTTTTTTCCAAATCGTATTGCAAACTATTTGTAGAATCAAAATTCCAAAATTTTAAAATTTTTAATACATAAAAAAGAGAAATTCCCATAAAAATCACAACTATAACTTCAACCAGCAAAAAAGCGATTACAACATTTGATAAAAATATACTCATAATAAAATTCCGTCTTGCATATGCAAATAACGATCTGCAATTTTTATATCGTCAAATAAAACATCATGAGTTGCGATTATAACGATTTTTTTTAACTCTTTAAAAATTTTTAACATTTGTATAAAACTAAGCGAGTTTTGTTTATCTAAATTTGCGGTTGGCTCATCTGCTAAAATAATTTTTGGATTCATAACTAAAGCCCTTGCTATGGCAACTCTTTGCCTTTCTCCACCGCTTAAATTTAAAACAATTTGATCTTTTTTGTGTGAAATATTTGCCAAATCCATGGCTTTTTGAATTTTTGCATTTAAATCGCTTTTTTTAATATCGCACAAAGCAAAAGGAGCAAAAACATTTTGATAAACATTTAAATTTTCCAACAAATTAAAATTTTGAAAAATAAAACCGATGTTTTTATGTCTATAATTTGAACTTATAATATCTGGCGATTTTGATATATTTAAATCATCTATCAAAATTTCTCCGCTACTTGGTTTGCAAAGTGTTCCTATAAGCGATAAAAGCGTGCTTTTTCCACTTCCGCTAACGCCCTTTAAAATTACAATTTCTTCATCTTTTATGGATAAATTTATGTTTTTTAATGCACAAAATTCATTTTGCTTGTTTTCATTAAAAATTTTATAAACATTATTTATTTTTATCATCTTAAATTCTCACTTATATCGCTAATTGCTATCTTCCAAGACGGAATTATCACAAATGCCAAAAACGGAATAACACTAAAAATAAAAATTAGAAAAAAGATATTAAAGTTTATATATGGCGTAAATTTTATAAAATTTTCAAGATCATTTCCTAAAAAAATATCTCGCAAAAATGGAGCATTTAAAACGAAAACAAAAAAATAAGCAAAACAAAAACCGCACAAAAAAGCGCTACAAGAAACGATAAAATTTTGCAAAAATTTTAGTTTTATTATATCTTTTATGCAAAATCCAACACTTCTTAAAATGGCAATTTCTTTTTTCTTTTGCCCGTAACTAAGAGAAATTTGATGTTTTAAAAGTATAAAAAACATAACCATACAAACAACATATAAAATCATAAAAATTCCGCCTTTATAATAATATAAATGTTTTATTTCTGATATTTCGTCTTCGTTGCTTAAAACTCTTGCATAAGGATATAAATTTGAAATTTTTAAAGCAATTTGACTAATCTCATTTGGATTTGGGACGCTAACATAAAGTTTTGTAGATTCGTCATCTTTTATGTTTAAAATTTCTCTTACTTTTTTTGGATTCATGTAAATTACACTATTTGATATTATATTTGTTTGATTTGGCGCTATTTTGTCTATTTTCATCGGAACAATTTTATCTTCTGTGAAAAAATTAAAAATATCTTCATAATAAAATTCTCCCATAGCTTTTTTTACACCTTCGCCAATTATCATCTCATTTTCGTTTAAATTTTCAACTCCTACGATATCAAACCAAACTTTTTTTTGAACAAAATAATATCTTCCATCAACTACTTTTTTTATATCGCTAACGCCTGAAATTTTTGAAATATCGTAAATATATCCATCGTGAATTAAATCTTGTTTCCCTGCTCTTAAAGCTTCAACAACTATATCTGGCTTTGATTTTACGCCTAAAATAAGGTCATTTTGAATAGAATTAGATATAAAAATCACACTACTTAAAATAAAAACTATAAAAGAAAAAAGCATAAAACTAAAAAAATAATCAGACTTATCTTTCAAAAGCAAAACAACCGAGTAATCAATAAAATTTTTATTCATAAACAAAACTTTCATATTTTTTAGATTTAAAACTAGTTGAAATTTTTGTATCTTTTACCATTTTTGCATAATCTTGAAGTAAATTTTTTTTTCGATCAAAACTTAAATAATGAATTGCTATTGCAAAATATATCAAAGCAAAAATCAAAGACAAAATTTTTATAAATTTCATAAATCTTCTACTAAATTTTGATTAATTTCATCAAAAGTTAAAACTTTATCGCCCAAATGATCTTTTGCAAAATTTAAGGCATCTTCTTCTTTTTCAAATGGAATAAACTCATCTCCCATCGGACCAAAAACATTTGAACCAATCACAAAAAAAGCATTTTTAGCATCAATTTTGCGAAGTTTGTAATAATCGCTTACAAAAAGTTTATCGAATTTCTTGCCATTTCTAAAATAATATTTCAGCATATCTTTTACACCGTCAAAATAATAAATTTCTCCTTTTTCTTCGATGATTGCCACCCATTGCGGATTTTTAGAAATAAGCATTCCGCAAACTTTACATCTTGCATCTTTCGGAATTTCAATTTTTTCAAAATTTTCACCGTTTAAATCCGCTTGCAAAAAACTAAAACCTAAAAAAATAGCCAAAATAAAAAATATTCTTGTCATAAATTCTCCTTTAAAAATCTATTTTTATAAGCAAAACCACATAATGATATTAAAAAAATTATTATAAAAAATATAAAATTTGGAATTTTTGGAATTTCACCAGTTGCACCATAAGAATGCATTCCTGTAAGATAAAAATTTACTCCAAAAAATGTCATTACAATAGAAAAATAAGCAAAAACAGACAAAACCGCAAAAACATAAATAGATTTATTTATAAAACGCAAATGAAACATGCAAGCGTAAATCAAAATCGAAACAAAAGACCAAGTTTCTTTGCTATCCCAGCCCCAATATCGACCCCAACTCTCATTTGCCCAAATTGCGCCCAAGAAATTTCCAATCGTCAATAAACTAAGTCCCACAATCAAGCTTAATTCGCTAATGGCAGACAAATAAGAAATTTGTGATTTTGTATTTATAGACATCAAAAACAAAATCAAAACGCCAAGTATAAAATTAAGCCCTAAAAATCCGTAACTAGAACTTATCGTGCAAACATGAAAAATAAGCCAATAAGATTTTAAAACTGGAACCAAATTTGTAATTTGAGGATTTATAAAACTAAGTTGAGCGACAAATAAAAAAATAGTTGCTAAAAAAGTTGAAGCAAAAATTACAAAGATTGATTTTTTATAAAATAAAATTCCAGACAAAATAATAGACCAAGCTATAAAAATCGTCGTTTCATAAGAATTGCTAAGTGGCGCATAACCGGCGATGTAAAAACGAAGTAAAATCCAAAAACTATGAAGCAAAAAACACATAACAAGCAGAGAAAAAATTATTTTTTCTGATTTAAAATTTTTTCTAATAAATAGTTTAAAAATCCCAAAAATAAAAGAAAAAATGCTTAAAAAAGCGTAACAATAGATTAAAATTTTAAAAATTTCGATTTTATTATAAAAAATTTCGGCTTTTATTTGTAAATCGCTAGGAAGCAAAATTTGCGAAGTTTTCTTTTGATAATCAATTATTTGATCTGCTATTTTTTCAGCGTCTGTCCAATTATTTTTAAAAGCGCCTTCTTTTAAAGATTCTAAAAAATTATAAAACAAATTTTTTGTTTCAAAATCTATATCATCTTCAAAAACTTCATTAAAAGATAGCCATTTTTTGCTATTTTTTTTCGGGATAAATTTTAAAAAATAACCTTTAAAAATCAAATAAGTTATATTTACTCTTTCGTCAAATTTGATTATATCGTTTTCAAAATTATCTCTTTTTACAGCAGGAATTTGATTTGCTAATTTTACATAATTTTCTATTTTATATCGCCCAAATTCATCAAACATAAAATCTAAACTGACAAATTTCTCATCATCTTTTAAACTTAAAATTTGCTTTATTTTTTTATTTTTAATCTTGATTATTTTTTGTTTATTCCAAAAATTTGGATCTAAACTCATGTTTAAAATCAATTTTTCAGGTTTTGAATTTTTATAAGAAATTTTATTTATAAGCTCAAAAGCCTCGGTA
>CAMUNZ010000043.1 GCA_947090385.1 uncultured Campylobacter sp.
AATATTAATTTTAACTATGATAAAAAAGATTTTTTATGCATAATTGGTCCAAATGGCGGGGGAAAAAGCACATTTTTAAAGCTTTTATTAGGGCTTTTGGCTCCAAATTCAGGTGAAATAAAAATTTTTAATAAGCCCCCAAAAGAAATTTCAAAGCAAATCGGCTACGTTCCACAACTTATCCCTTTAAATAAAGCCTTTCCAATCAGTGTTTTAGAAGTCGTTTTGATGGGATTAATAGATAGAAAAAAGATTTTATTTTACTCAAAAGATGACAAAGAAAAAGCCTTAAAAGCCCTTGAAATCGTCGGTATGAAAGAGTTTTATAAAAAAAGGATAAATGCGTTAAGTGGCGGTCAAAGGCAAAGAGTTTATATCGCAAGAGCTTTGATAAGTGGGGCAAATTTGCTATTTTTAGACGAACCAACGGCGAGTATTGATGCAAGAGGGCAGATTGATATTTATGAAATTTTAAAAAAAATTCATGAAAATGGCGTTGGAGTTTTGATGATAAGTCATGATTTAAACATCGCCATAAATTACGCAAATAAAGTAGCTTATATAAATAAAAAGCTTGTAATGCACGAAGTTGATAACTCAAAAAAAAGTAATTTTTTAGAACATTTAGAGGAAAATCATAAGCATTTTTGTGATGTTGAGCTTATTTTAAAGGAGTGTTCATGCAAGAAATGTTAAGTCTAACATTTATGCAAAATGCCTTTTTAGGGGGGATTTTAGTAAGTATTGCGTGCGGGGTGATAGGCTCTTTGGTTGTGATAAATAAAATGACATTTATCGCTGGTGGGATATCGCACGGGGCGTATGGCGGCATTGGGCTAGCGTTTTTTTTGGGATTTTCACCTCTTCTTGGGGCAAGTTTATTTAGTGTTGTTTTGGCTTTGATTGTTGCGTTTATGAGCTTAAAAGATAAAGAAAGGTTTGATTCGATAATCGGCGCAATTTGGGCGTTTGGCATGGCTGTTGGTATTATTTTGATTGATTTAACGCCTGGATATAATGTAGATTTGATGGGATATTTATTTGGGTCGATTTTGGCTATTGATAAAGGCACTTTGATTTTTATAAGTTTGGTAAATTTGGTAATTTTATGCTTTGTTGTGCTTTTTTATAGGCAATTTTGTGCGATAAGTTTTGATATGGAATTTGCTGGGCTAAGGGGGGTAAAAACTAAGCTTTTTTATTATATTTTGGTGGTTTTAATGGCTTTGTGCGTCGTTTCAACTATCCAAGTTGTTGGGCTTATTTTAGTGATTGCACTGCTTACAATACCGCCATATATCGCTGAAAATTTCTCAAAAAGACTTGGGGAAATGATGCTTTTTTCTAGCGTGATTTCGGCTATTTTTTGCATAATTGGGCTAATTATTAGCTATAAATTTAACCTAACAAGCGGGGCAAGTATCATAATAATTGCTTCACTTGCATTTTTTGGCGTGGCGATTTATAGAAAAATTAAATTAATTTAATTCACAAAAATTTATTTTGTTAAGTAAGTTATTTTTTCTAATTCATCACAAATTTTTCATATATTTTTTTACATCATATTCAATTGGCATATTTAAAATTATGCTATCTTTGCCATCAAACAAATTTTCAGGCGGTTTTGGAAGTGGCGAAGCATCTTTAAAAAGCCTTAAAGCTTCATTATTTAAGTTTTCAAATTTACACGGTTTTTTAAAATTTGCAGACAAAATATTTCCGTTTTTATCAATTTTTACCATGATTATAACTTTGCCTTCTTCTTCGTTTATAAGTGAGTTTTTAGGATATTTTTTAAATTTATTAAGATGAGATATAACCAAACTTTGCCAATTTGCAACTTTATTTTTTCCACTTCCAATCCCAGGGGAAGCAACTTTTGTGCCACTTCCACTAATTGGAGCACTTGCAAAGCTATTTTTTGCAACTGAATTTACTTCACCACTTATATGAGAAACTGGTCTTTTTTCATCCATCTTTCTTGTGGTTTCTTCTTTTTTTGTACTTTTTTTGGGCTTAGTTTTTTTAGAATTTGATTTTGCTATTTTGGGTGATATTTTTTGAGCTTTTATAACTTCAATTTCACTTGGAATTTCTAAATCACTAATAGAAGTTGTGATCTCAACGCTATTTTTTTCTTCAAGTGGGGTTATAGTTTTTTGAATCTCTACTTCGTCAATCTCAGGCATCGCTTCATAATTTTGCATTGATTTTATAGAATCAATTGAAACTTCTTTAAGTTCTCCAAGTGGTAAATCTGAAACTATCATAACGGATTCAAACTCACCGATTTCGCCACCATATCCGCCACTTAAATTTGATTTGTATGGCTTGTATAAAAATAAAAATAAAACCAAAAAATGCAAAATCAGCGAAAGAAATATCCCAAATAACAAACTATTTTTTTGCATAAATTTCGCCTAATTTTCAATTTTTGATGAGAGTGCTATTTTAGAATATCCAAATTCTTTTACTTTATTTATGATATTTATTAAAACTTCGTATTCTACACTTTTATCGACATAAAAATAGATAACTTCATCAAAATTTCCACTAGTTTTAGTAAATAAAATTTCTTTTAAATTTGGTAAATTTATGTATTCATCGTCTAAAAAAAGCCTGTTTTCTTTATCAATTGATAAAATCAAAGGCTTTTTATTTTCATCTTGCTTTAAATTTTCATTTGCTTTTGGAAGCTCAACTTTAACAGAAGTTGTCATCAAAGGCGTTACAACCATAAAAATAATAAGCAAAACAAGCATTACATCAATAAAAGGCGTTACATTTATCTCGCTTAATTCTTGATCTTTTTCTTGTTTTAACATTTTTTATCCAAAGTTCTATCGGCTACTAAATAAATCAAAGTTGCGATTTCATCAAGTTTGTTTGCAAATTTTGCTGTTTTTCTTGTGATAAAATTATAAAAAAGCACAGCAGGAATCGCAGCTGCTAATCCAAAAGCTGTAGCAAAAAGTGCTTCTGCAATTCCAGGGGCAACTACATCAAGTCCTGTATCGTTTGAACTTGCAATTCCTATGAAACTATTCATTATCCCCCAAACTGTCCCAAAAAGTCCGATAAATGGAGCTGATGAGCTAATACTTGCTAAAATAGAGGTAAAATTTCTGGCATTTGTTATGATTGAGTTTATTTTAACTTCGAAATTTGTTTTAATTCTATTTTTTGTTCCATCTAAATTTTTTGACTTTTCTATCTCGGTTATGGCTTCATTTTTAAAAATTTCTATAAAACTTTTATTTTTAAAAGTTTGTAAATCATCTAAAAAAATAGCCTTTTTTGCGTGTAAAAAATCAAGCCTTAAAATTTTTTTATAACGCCAAAATTCCATAACTTTTGCTAAAAATATCGCCCAAGTAATTAAAGAAAAAATCACTAAAATATAAATCACACTTTTAACGACAATATCGGCATTTTTATAAAGCGAAAAAAGTGTGAAATTTGTCTGTTTTGTACTTGAAATTTTAGTGTTTTCTAAATCGCTTTGAGAAATGATTTGTGAGTTTGAAATTTCTAAACTTTGATTTAAATCAGTCGCAAAACAAACGCTAAAAACTATAAAAAATAATAAAATAACTTTTTTCATAAATCTCCTTAAAATTTATACTCAAAACTTCCTATGAAAGTTCGTCCCCTTGATGAGTTTGAAAACAAATAAACATTGTTATAATCTGCGTCCCATGTTTTTTGCGTAGTTGAGTTATTAAACGAATTTAAAGCGTCCATATAATTTTTATCAAAGACATTTTGGACTTCAAATTTAAAAGTTAAATTCTCTTTTGGTTTATAAGAGGCGTAAAAATCATAAATGGTTGGAATTTTTGGTAATTTTTCTTTTTTATATTGTGGAAACATATCCTCATTGGTTGGTTCTTTTTCTCTTTCTGCTGTATCTATGGCTACTCTTTTTGCTTTGCCTATATATTTTGCTAAAACTCCAAGGGTGATTTTTTCATCCATAAGTCTTGTTCCAATATCGATAGTTGCGTAATCTTCTGGTAGTTTTGTTATCTCGCTATATCCACTAAATGAGTTTATTTCACCACTACTTGTTTCGCTTACTAGTTGATTATCTTTTTGTTTTGAGTAACTTGCTTTTGTGTAGAAAAATCCAACATCATAACTTAATTCAACTTCAAAGCCCTTAAATTCGGTATTATCTTCTCTGTTTAAATTCATTATAAAACTATCATTTATATAAAATGCCTTATCATAAATATAATTTTTTATATCAGTTTTATAATAAACCACTTTAAAACCAAAAATATCATGATTGTTAAATAAGCCGTGTTTATAGCTGTTAAATCCTATTTGCCAAGTTTTTGCTTCTTCTGGTTTTAAAAATGGATTTATAGAATCACCATAATTATTTGAAAAAAACATCTCTTGGACATTTGGTGGTCTTGTAATTTTTGAGTAACTTACAAATGGACTAAAAAACTCATACAATGCAGCCGCTAATGTAAAAGAATAATTAAAGCTTGTATCATCTTTTTTGATATCTAATGCTTTTTTAGGAAAACATTTAGGATTTGCACCGACACATTCTGGCTTATGTCCGATAAGTTCTGTTTTTGATAGTTTTAAATTTGTATCAAATGTAAAAATATTATATTCTAATGAATTATCCAAATACAAAGTTGATATTTTTTGAGTTCCTTTTGGTTGAAATGGCGTAGCTTCTGCACCTGGGACTGATTTATCAAGCGAGTTTTTATATTTGTTATTCATATGATTAATGCCCAAAACTGATTGCATTTTTAACTCATCAGTAAGATTAAATTTAAATTTATTGTTTAAATCTATGATGAAAACTTTATTATCAGCTTTTAAATTTCCACCTTCTGCAAGGTCTCCCCTAGAAAAAATTTCAGCATCTTTGTCGTATTTTTGTTTGCCTACACCATACGATGCTAATAAATTTATATCTATAAAATCGCTACTTGGGGCAAAATTATAACCTATTTGATAATTATCGTGATGTAAATCTCTTCCAGCCAAAGAGTTTTCATATCTTCTATAATTTAAAATGGCTTTATTAAACTCATCTGGTTTTAACTCCACTTTAAATAAATAACTTTTTGGGCGTTGGGTTAATTTTTTTGGATTAAAAGGGCTTATATTGATATACTCTTCATCTGAATTATCAGGGTATTCTGGATTTTTAATCTTTTGATCGCCTACTTTTGTCCCACCACCTATTTTATAATTTTGATTTATTTTTGAGCCACTGTATCCAAATAAAACTCCAACGCTTCCGCTGTTATTAAAATTTGTTTTTCCAGCTACGCTTCCCATATAGCTTGGTCCAATTCCATTTGTGCCATACGAATATCTACCTAAAAAACCAAAATTTTCACCATCACTAACTAAATCATCAACGCCAATTGTTCTAAAATTTGCACTTCCCATAAGCCCTGTCGCACCACCTGAGAAAGTTCCTTTTTCTACATCAACCGAAGTTAAAAAATTTTTATCAACCATAGTTCCAAACGACGAAGTTGACATACTTCCTTGTCCAGTATGAAATTTTCCATTATCAGCAGAAGTACCAAAAAATGTCTGAGTAACTCCATCAACCATTGTATTAACTCTGCCAAGCCCTTTCATGCCGCGGATATTGACTTGAACTGTACCTTGACTTTGGTCCGTATTTGTATAGCTTCCTGGCATACTTCTTACGATACTATCTATGCTTTGAGTGCTATTTCCAACTTCACTTCTTGAACTTACTGCCCCAGGCGTTACAAAAGACTTTTCTTCATTTTTAATCTCTTTTGCTGAGACTTCAAGCGTTTCAAAATCAAGCTCTTTGCTTTGTAAATTTAAACAAACTATAAGAAAAACTAAAACTTTTTTACTCACAAATTACTCCCTCTTTTTTAAATAATATTAAATAATCTTGTTCTTTTTTTGTTTCTTGCGTAATTTTTTCACAATCATAGCCCAAACCAACGGAGCTAAATTTTTTATTTTTGTTAAAATCAATTATATGAAGTGGCACGCCGATGGTTTTATTGGTATGGTTTCTACCAGCTACCAAAACGGCTAAATTTGAAGAATTTACTAAAATATCTGCCATTCTTCGGTCTTTAAATTGCTGAATTTCTACCATTTTACGAATTACTTCTTTATCGTCAATTTTATGTGAAGCTTTTATAATTTCAAAAAGTTTATTTTTCACATCTTTTGTCGTAGAAATAACGCCATTTAATGGCACAACACCATTATAAATCGTATCAATCTCATCTTTAGATATATTTCCAGCTAAAAGCTTCATATCACTATAAAAAGCACTCTCAACGATATTTTTATAAAGACTATAGTCCCATTTTTCCCAGTTTATAGCGTTTTTTAATTTTTTTGGATTTATATTCGAAGGATTTTGTTTGGCTTTGTTTATTAAATTTTGTTTATTGGTTTCAAGCATTTCAAAAACAACACTTAAATTTTTGAATTTATACAGATCTAAAATAATTTTGTTTTGCATGAAATGATGATATTCATCAGTATGAACTTCGCCTAATAAAATAATATCTTTTTGTAAAATTTCATTTATAAATTTATCATAGCTAATCGTTTGATTTTTATCTAAATTTACAACTTTAAATTCATTGTATTCTTTTGGAATTTTGACTTGTTTTTGCGAACACCCACTAAAAATCATCAAAATAAAAATAAAAATTAAAAAATTATATCTCTTCAAAAACTCTCCTTAAAATTTATAAACAATTGAAGCTATAAGAGTTCTTCCGCGTGCTTGATTGTTAAAAAGTGTGATATCATTATTGCCGATTTGTGACTGTGTTGAATTATAAGTATAAAGTGCGTCCATATAGTTTTTATCTGCTAAATTTTGTACTTCAAATTTAAATCTAAAATTATCATTTGGTTCATAAACAGCGTACAAATCAATAATTGTCGGGATATTTGGCAAATTCTCAGTTTTAGGCTTTGCTGTAAGATATGGCGGATTTGCGTTAAAATCAGTTCTTGGATCTACTCTTTTTGCCTTACTTGTATATTTTATAACTGAGCCAATTGTAAGCTTTTCGTTAAATAATCTTGTCCCAACATCAAGCGTTGCATAATGCCTTGGAAGTTCGCTAAACTGCGTTTGACCGCCTCCCATCCCTAAATGACCTGCTATTTTTTGTGAATCAGAAATCAGAAGTTTTAAAGCTTTTTGATAAGAATATGATAGATTTGTATAAAACCAGCCTGTATCGTAGCTCGTTTCAATCTCAAAACCTTCAAATTTAGCATCTGTGTTATCTCTTGCGAAAAATAATCCACCAAGCACTAAAGCCCTATCATAAATATAATCATCAACATTAGTTTTATAATAAAGCATTTTTAAACCAAAAGTATCTTGATCGTTTAATAAATCGTGTTTAAAAGAGTTAAAACCGATTTGAAAAGTTTTTGAAGTTTCTGGCTTTAATAAAGTATTTATATTTGTATCATAGTTTCCGCTAGTAAAAACATCTTGGACATTTAAGGGTCTTGAAATTTTTGAATAACTTAAAAACGGACTGAAATAATCACTTAAATTTAAAGACTCCAAAAGCGAATAGTTTAAATTTGTATCTTTTAAAGTTAAATTTCCAGCCTCTTTTGGAAAACAAAGATAGTTTTCGTCGCTACATAATCCCTTTTTGCCACTTAGTTTAAATTTTTGTAAATTTAAATTCGAATATAAGCTAAAAATTTTATAATCAAATGAATTATTTAAATAATAATTTATTATTTTTTGCTTACCTTGTGGGATTAATCCAAACTCTGTTGTGAAACTTTTCCAATCTTTATCATTTGTGATGCGTTTATATTCGTTATCTAAAAAATTTATTCCAAATTTACCCATATAATTTAAATCGTTTAAAATTTCAAATTTAAAACTATTGCTAAAATCTAAGCTAAAAGTTTCGTTTTGTGATTTCATCATACCGCTTTTATCAAGTATGAACCAGCCAAGAGAGGCAGCTTTATCAAAATCCTGTGTTGATTTTTGGTAAGAAGTTATTAAATTTAAATCAATTAAATCATTTTGTGAAAAATTATAATTAAATTGATAAGAATTGCTAGCAATTTTCCTATTTGCCAGATGATTATCGTAATTTCTATGCGAAAAAATAGCTTTATTTTTTTCATCACTAAGCTCAATTTTAAAAAGAGTATTTTTTGGTTTTTGAGTTAGCATTTCATTATCTATATTTTGTTTTTTATCACCGCCCCCTATTTTATAATTTTGCGATGATTTTTTACCACTATATCCAAACAAACTTCCAAATTTAAAGTCATCAAACTCATATTTTCCAGCAAAAGTTCCCATGTAGCTTGGTCCGATTTTATTGTTTCCATAAGAATACTTTCCTAAAAAGCCAAAATCTTCACTATCTCTAACCACATCGTCAACGCTAATTGTTTTAAAATTTACACTTCCTGCCGTGCCAAAATTTGCACCGCTAAATGTACCCTTTTGTGCCTCAATGCCTACCAAAAAATTTTGATCTACCAAAGCCCCAAAAGCAGAAGTTCCAATATTTGTCATAAAACTATGCACCCCAGCGCTTTGGTCGGCTGAAGTACCAATATAAGTTTGAGTAACACCGTCAATCATGGTATCTACTCGTCCAAGTCCAGTTTGAGAGCGGATATTTACAGAAATTCCGCCATTTCCTTCATCAATTTGCGTATAAACTCCGCTAATGCTTCTAACCACGCTATCAATACTTTGAGTTGATTTTGCTCCTGCTTCATCGCCTTTTATAGACACTGCACCAGGCGTTAAAAAACCTTTTTGATTATCTTTTTCTTTTTTTGCTGAAATTTCAAGAGTGTTAAAATTGATTTCTTCAGCCAAAGAGTAACTATATAAAAAAATAATCACAAAACACAATTTTAAACGCATTTGAT
>CAMUNZ010000044.1 GCA_947090385.1 uncultured Campylobacter sp.
TGATTTTATTTAAATACTACATTAATTATTAAATTATGACTCTGTTGTAATAAAGCGTTGATTTATTGACAAATAAAAAAGTGCCAAAATCGCACTTTAATTTAATAAAATATGCTTTTCATTCGCTATCAAAAATCTTATTATTTACTAGCATTTCCTTTAGTATAAAAGGGTAACCGTTTGCCTTTTTATCCCAACTTTCAATATATGTTTTTAAAATATATCGTATAGCTTCAATTTCGCTACGACTACTAAAATCACGATTTTGCGACCAATCGTATTGAAATGGTAAATTATTGCCATTTGAAGTTAGCGTTTTTATACGCTTTAACGAAGTCCAAAAACAATCACTCGTGTCATTTTTATTAACTACTAAAAAATAATAATCGTAACCTATTTTTAGTTCATTAGCTAATATTTGATGAAATTTTTCCCAGTGTATAGGTAAATTTTCAATACCACAAAGTGCATACCCCATACCAAGTTTAGAGCTACAATTATCAGCTGAGTTATTTGATAAATCCGATATCTTCACATTTACAAAAAGTTTGTTCTGCAATGGTATTACAAAATCATACCAACACCTTGCTTGTGGTATATTTATATCAAATTTAGTGGATAATTTATCCAAAACAATATTTTCATTTGTAGCAGAATTTATTCTACCGTCATTATTGTCATTTATTAATATTACTGGATTTTCTTGTAAAAATTCAACCATATCTTGTAAATATCTTATCATCTATCATCGCTTCCTTTAATGATTTTTGAGCAAAAATATATCTACCACCAGTCACAAAGCCCATTTGTTCCCAATCTAGCGAATTTAATTGCTCTACTGCTTTTTCCAAATTTAATGGTACTTTTGGGAATAATGCTAAAACAGAGCCGTCCCATTTTTTACAATCACTTACAAAAAACGGATTTTTATTGCGAGTTTTGCAATTTACATAAATTCTAGCCTCATTTTCTCTAAAATTTACAGCTCTACCACAGCCCCACCAATTATTTTCATTGAAATTTTTAATCTTGCGATTTATCAAAATATCTTTAAAATTTTCAAGCTCTTTATCATATCTTTCATAAATCATCTTTTTAGCTTGCCAGTTTTAGCAGTCTGCGAACAAACAAACTCATCGCCATTTTCGTTGACAAACAGCTCATCTTTACCGCTGACAGCACCTACTTTAATATCAAAAAAATCGCCCAAAGAACGCACATTTAAAGTATCACTAAAACAGATTATTCCGTCATTTATAAGTAGAAATTTCTCACCATTAAAAGTCTTTGTTTTGTATGAAAAATTTCCTTTTTCATATCTAAAAATACAAACATTAGGACAAGCTTCGCTAAATAATCTCTCATCACCATAATCATAAAAATGCGTGATAGTTCCATATTTTAAAAGCAGATTATTTGTGTATTTTGCCGAAGTAAGCTTTATAAAATCTCGTGGCACGATAAAAATAAGTTCTCCATTGTCTTTTAAATGATGAAAGCATTTTTCTATAAAATAAATGTATAAATTTGCTTCAACTTTAATGTCGGTTTTATGAGTAATAGTTAGAAATTTATTATCCACATAGGGCGGATTGCCGATAATTGTGTCAAATTTTTCACTTTGTGGATAATTAAAAAAATCAATATTTAAAACTCTTTTATCTTTAACTAGACTTTTATCAATCTCAATAAAAACCGCATTTTCATTAAGACATTTTTTAAAAGCCAAATCACCACAACTAGGCTCTAAAATTCTGCCATTTTTATTTTTTATCAAAGAAATACACTTATCAACTAAAATTTTAGGGCTAAAAAATTGCCCCAAATTACGATTTAGTCCTAAATTTGTATATTGACTTTTTGCATTGTGTGTATCAAAATTGTAATTTCCTATGGTATTTGAAGCTTTACTTATCATTTTAACCCTTGTTTTCTATGCCACCAACAACGGCACAGCAGGTCTATCTACTATATTCACACTCTTTATTAAACAATTAGTTTCAAGTATATGCTTAAATAAAATTTGTTCTTTTTCCAAACTTCTTTCCTTTGCAAAATTTACAAAATTATGATAGACAAGATAGTTGTTAAGATGCTTTGTAGATACTCCTTTGAAATTATACACTAGCATTGATTTAAGACAGCTATGATAATTATTTACTACTTGGATATTAAAACTTCCATTAGAGTGTTTATTGTGTGGTATTCTTATGTGATTTAAACTCATTTCGTTTGATAGTTTTAAATAACTTCTAAGACTATCAGTTACAAATAGACTCTCTTTTTCTACTTTGCCAAAGATAACGCTATTTAAAGCTTTTACATTTGTCTTACCAAGATTTGTTATTTTGGCTACCGATTTGCCATTTAGATTAACAACACAAGGTATGCAAACTAATTCTTTTGATAAACCACGCTTCGTGTTTGCCGTGCCACGATGTTTTGCCGAGCGTGGAAAGTTAAAATCCTTGTGATGACCTTTGTATGAGATAGGCACAAATGTTTCATCAGCTTCAACAATGCCGTTAAGTTTTACGCTCTCTTGCATTTCTTGTAAGATATCTAAAATCTTATGTCGCCAGTTAAAAGCTGTATGAGTGTTTATGTTGCAAATTTTAGCAGTTTTTCTAATTGAATATTTTTCAATTAAGCAATGGATAAATAATTTCCAAGTTGTCATATTTTTTTTAGTGGCAAATAATATTGTGTTATTGCTAGTTGTAAATGTTTTACAACAATTCTTACAAATAAATCTTTGAGAATTGCCATTTTTACCATTTTTGATAAAATGAGCCGATTTACAATGCGGACACTCTTTTATATTTTTTGTAAAAGTAAAATTTTGCTCTGATTTTTCTTTTGATTTGATAGATTTTAGAAATGATTTTTTATCGTCATCGCTAAGTATGCTAAAAAGTTGTTTTGCGATTTCAAGCTCTGCTTTAGAAGTTACCATTTTACCGCCTTTATTGCTATTTTTAATATAGATATTTTGGCAAAATAAAGCTTAAAATTCAATATTTAATTACAACAGAGCCTAAATTATATAATTTTACTATAACAAAAAAAGGAAATAATATGGGTAAAATCATTTCAAAAATCGTATCAGATTCTAGCTATAAAATCGAGCAGTTCAATCAAACCGAAATAGACAATGTAGAAAAATAAAGAAATTTATTATATAAAATGTCAAATAAGAGATAAAGATATCAAACTTACAGATGAAGAACTTGTTCGCCAACTTTATATCAATAAGCTTATAAACACTTATAAATATCCAAAAGAAAAAATGGAATTTAGAGTATAGCGTTTCATTTGGTAGAGAAAAGAAAAGAGCAGACATTGTCATTTTTGATAAAATCGCAACAATAAGTCCATATATTATCGTATAAACTTAAAAAACCAAAATTAAAAGACAGAAAAGAGCAGTTAAAAAGCTATTGCAACGCAACAGGAGCGCCGAACAAAAATTTTTAATAAGGTTAAAATTTAAAACATAAATTGCTAAATATTTGTGTCTGTTTATTTGCATGAAAATTTAATTTTTAAACAAATTTTGCTTATAATGCAAATTCTTTAATTATAAGGGAGAAAATATGGATAAAAAAATTTCTATAAGCGATATTTTGTCTATGAAAAATAAAAAAAAGATAGTTATGATAACCGCTTACGATGCTTTATTTACAAAAATTTTTGATGAATTTGTCGATATGATTTTGGTTGGTGATAGTTTAAATATGAGTTTTGGTGGCAAAAATGATACTTTAAGTCTTAGTTTAGACGATATGATTTATCACACAAAAATAGTTAAAAATTCTGCAAAAAAGGCGCTTGTTGTTGCTGATATGCCTTTTGGTTATACAAATAATATTAATGAAGCTGTGCAAAATTGCGTCAGAATTTATAAAGAAACTGGAGCCGATGCGATAAAAATCGAATGCGACGCAAACGATGTAAAATTGATAGAAAAATTAAGTAGCATAGGCATAGCTACAATCGCGCATATAGGGCTTAGACCGCAACAAGTAAGATTTGAAGGCGGTTATAAAGTAAAAGGAAAAAATGAAAACGATGAAGAAAAGCTTTTAAATGATGCGAAAATTTTAAGCGAAGTAGGCGCTTTTTGCGTTTTGATAGAAGGAACAATAAGCGAAATTTCTACAAAAATTACAAAAAATATAAACGTGCCGACAATTGGCATAGGTTGTGGAAATGGCACAGATGGACAAGTTTTAGTTTGGAGCGATATGCTTGGATTTTTCGATGAATTTAAGCCAAAATTTGTAAAAAGATATTTAAACGGAGCAGAACTTGTAAGAAAAGCCGTGAAAGATTATGCTGATGAGGTTAGAAGTTGTGAATTTCCATCTGCTGAATTTGAGTATAAAAAATAATGGAAAGATTAGTTCAAATAGAAAAATTCGAGCCTGAAATTCAAATCGAAACGACTTTGCGCCCGCAAAATTTCGATGATTATATCGGGCAAGAAAAAATAAAACAAAATTTAAAAATTTTTATAGAAGCTGCTAAAAAAAGAGGTGATTTTTTAGATCATGTTCTTTTTTACGGTCCACCAGGGCTTGGCAAAACTACATTGGCGCATATAATTGCTTTTATGATGAATGCAAATATCAAAACTACAGCGGCACCAATGATAGAAAAATCTGGCGATTTAGCAGCAATTTTGACAAATTTGCAAGAAGGAGATGTGCTTTTTATAGATGAAATTCATAGACTTTCTCCGGCAATTGAAGAAGTTTTGTATTCTGCGATGGAAGATTTTCGTTTAGATATCATAATCGGTAGCGGTCCAGCTGCACAAACTATAAAAATTGATATTCCAAAATTTACTTTAATTGGCGCTACAACTCGCGTGGGAATGATATCAGCGCCTTTAAGGGATCGTTTTGGTGTGCATTTTCGTTTAGAGTTTTATTCTGTCGATGAACTTGCAAAAATAATCCAAAAAGCCTCTTTAAAACTTGGTAAAGTTTGCGAAATCGATGCTTGTAAAGAGATTGCAAAAAGAAGCAGAGCCACGCCACGAATTTCGCTTAGACTTTTAAAAAGGATAAGAGATTTTGCTGATGTAAATAATGAAAAAAATATTACTAAAAATCGCGCAAAACAGGCTTTAAATTCTCTTGGCGTTGATGAAAGAGGATTTGATGAACTTGACAAAAAATATTTAAATATCTTATTTGAATCAAAAAATCGCCCACTTGGACTTAATTCTATAGCTGCTGCTTTAAGCGAAGATGAAGGGACGATCGAAGACGTTGTCGAGCCGTATTTGCTAGCAAATGGATATATTCAAAGAACTGCAAAAGGCAGAATTGCTAGTTTTAAAAGTTACGAAGAATTTGGTATAAAAAATATAGAAAATGAGAAAGGACTTTTTGATGAATAAAACAAATAATCTATTTTTTTTAGCGTTTTTTTTATTTGTTGGCGGTTTTGTGATATATCTTTTTAAATTTTTTTGGCTTACAATTGCGATTGGAATTTTGCTTGCCGTATCTACTGCAAATATCCAAAGTAAATTTTTAAGTATCACAAAACATAATAAAATTTTAGCTTCATCTCTTACTACTTTGTGTGTTTTGATCGCGATTTTAGCGCCTCTTTTTTATGCTACGATCGCACTTTTAAATCATGTAAGCGAATTTGATACAAATTACATAACAAAAACTATAAATTTTATAAAAACTTATGATTTTAAATTTCCTGCTAGTTTAGAATTTATCGAACCTGCGATAAAAAATATGCTTAGCGATTTTGATGTTACAGAAATTGTAAACAACGCGATAACATTTGCAAGCAAAATTGCAAAAGGCGGGATAAATTTTGTTACAGATATGACTTTTATCGTTGTTTTTTATTTTTTTGCAAATTTGTACGGCACAGAGTTTGTAGATTACGCGAAAAAAGTTTTACCTATGCAAATTGATGATTTAGGTTTAATTTTAGGTGAAATGTCAAATACAATGGCGGTTGTTTTATATTCGATGATAGCAAATATGATGCTTCAAGGATTTTTATTTGCGATAATAGCTCAAATTTACGGATACGATGGATTTTTATTTGGTATAGTTTTTGCGTTTTCTTGCATAATTCCTGTTTTTGGTGGCGGTTTAGTTTATGTTCCTGTTGCTATTTATGAAGCTACGCAAAATGGGCTATTTAACGGGCTTGTAATTTTGATATATTCTGTCGTTTTAATCTCGATTATCGCAGATAGTTTTGTAAAGCCATTTTTGATAAAAATCATCAATGAAAAATTAGTTAGAAAACCTGCAAAAATAAATGAACTTTTGATATTTTTCTCGATGATTGCTGGAATTACAAGTTTTGGATTTTGGGGATTAGTTTTAGGACCTGCGATTATTACTCTATTTTTAGCGATAATTAAACTTTATGTTTTATTAAAAGAGAGAGAAATTGGAATGTTTTTGGTAAAAGATTAAAAATTTTTAAGGATAGGAGATATGAATAAAAAAACTATTGTTGCGCACAAAATCACCGAAGAAGAGTATGAAAAAATTTTAGAAATTTTAGGTAGAGAGCCAAATTTACTTGAGCTTGGAATTTTTTCTGCTATGTGGAGTGAGCATTGCTCTTATAAATCTAGTAAAAAATATTTAAACGGCTTTCCAACAAAAGCACCTTGGGTTATACAAGGACCTGGCGAAAATGCTGGAGTTATAGATATCGGCAAAGGAATGGCGGCTGTTTTTAAAATGGAAAGTCACAATCATCCAAGTTTTATAGAGCCATTTCAAGGAGCAGCTACTGGAGTTGGCGGAATTTTGCGCGATATTTTTACAATGGGTGCAAGAGTTGAGGCAAATTTAAACTCGCTTAGATTTGGTAAAATTCAAGGAAAAGAAAAAATAAATAAATATCAAAAATATTTGTTAAAAGGCGTAGTTGGCGGAATTTCACATTATGGAAATTGCATAGGAATTCCTACAATTGGCGGAGAAACAACTTTTGATAAAAGTTTTAACGGAAATATTTTGGTAAATGCTTTTGCTCTTGGAATTTGCAAAAAAGATGAAATTTTTTATGCGAAAGCAGAAGGCGCTGGAAATCTAGTCGTTTATGTCGGAAGCAAAACTGGACGCGATGGATTAGGCGGCGTAGTTATGGCAAGTGATAGTTTTAATGAAAAAAATAAATCTTTAAGACCAACAGTTCAAGTAGGCGATCCGTTTGCTGAAAAACTTTTAATGGAGGCTTGTTTAGAGCTTTTTAAAACAAATTACATTGTAGGAATTCAAGATATGGGCGCTGCTGGTCTTGCAAGCTCTAGTTTTGAGATGGCTGGAAGAAGTGGAAGTGGTATGAAACTTTATTTAGACCGCGTTCCAATGAGAGAAAAAGATATGACGCCTTATGATTTAATGCTTAGTGAAAGTCAAGAAAGGATGCTTATTTGCGCTAAAAAAGGTTGCGAAGATAAAATCAAAGAGATTTTTGCAAAATACGATCTTGACGCAGAAGTTATCGGCGAGGTCACAAATACAGGAAATATGGAGCTTTTTTGGAATGGCGATCTAGTCGGAGTTATCCCTATACAGCCTTTAAGCGAAGCAGCGCCGGTACTTGATAGGGCTATTAGTAAACCAAAATATTTAGATGAAATTAAAAATCTAAATTTATGCGACTATAAATATCCTAAAAATCAAGAAGCTTTTGAAATTTTGCTAAATGATCCTGAAATTTTAAATAAAAATTTTATTTATGAACAATACGATGCAAATATCGGCACAAATACCATAAAACAGCCTGGATTTTTGGGTGCTAATGTTATAAGAGTAAAAGAAAATTGCGCAATGATTGCCATGGGAATTGATTGCAATCCTAGAATGAATTATATAAATCCAAAAATAGGCGCGTCTTTAGCGGTGGCAACAAGCGGTAGAAAAGTTGCTATGAGTGGAGCAACTCCTCTTGCTATCACAGATTGTTTAAATTACGGAAATCCAGAAAATAGCGAAGTTATGTGGCAGTTTTGGCAAGGTTGTGAAGGTATAAAAGAGGCTTGCTTGAAATTAAATACCCCAGTTGTTAGCGGAAATGTAAGTCTTTATAATGAAACAAATAGTATAAGCATTCAACCGACGCCTGCGATTGTAAGTGTTGGTGTAAATGAAAAATATGAAAATTTCTTGCCTTCTCATTTTGTTGATGAGGTTTTTGTTTATTTATTGGGCGATACTAATGGCGTTTTTGCCGGCTCGCTTTATATAAAAGCTATTTTGGATAAAATCGGTGGAATTTTGCCTGAAATTAATTTTGAAAAAGAGAGAAAATTATGGGATTTTGCAATTTTGCAAAACAAAAATAAAAACTTAGCTTTTGCAAATTCCGTTGGTGTTGGTGGCGTGGCTATTACTTTGGCTAAAATGTCGGCTGTATCGAGATTTGGCGGAATTTTCAAAATGAATGTAGATGATGAAAAAGATATATTTGACGAGAGTTTTTCAAGGGCGATTTTTGGAGTAAAAAATTGTGAAAATTTTGAAAACGAGGCTAAGAAATTCGGTTTAAATTATCAAAAGCTTGGTTTTGTCGGCGGTGATAATTTTATTTTAAATGATGTTAAAATTTCTCTAAAGAGTTTAAAAGAGAGATATTTTAACGGTTTTAAGGAAATTTTAGGAGAAATTTGATTTAAATGCTTTCTTTTTTATTTGCTTTGTTTGTTTTTTTAATTTTGATAAAAGTGCTTAGTAATTTTGGTGATTCATTTGAAGAAAAACCAACAAACGCGATTGATGAATTGCAAAAAGCTAAATTCTTTTTTACATTGTTTGCA
>CAMUNZ010000045.1 GCA_947090385.1 uncultured Campylobacter sp.
AAATTATGCTAAAAATTTTAGAAATTTTAGAAGAAAATAACATAAAATTTGCGCCAAATACTGCAAGCGAAATTTGATTTGCAAAAAAAAGTTATTTATTATTTTAAGAAAATATAAAATTTAAGGGCTTAAAAAGAGTTGCAGGGATATAATCGCAAACTATTATTTAAGGGCAAATTAATGAAACAAATTATTAAAAGAAATGGTATAAAAGAAAATTTTCACGCTTACAAAATAGAAGATGCTATAAAAAAAGCATTTGAAAGTGAAAATGTCACGTATGATAATAAAATTTTTTATGCAGTTATCGACGAACTTGCTGGGCTTGAAATTTTAAGCGTTGAAGAAATTCAAGATATTATAGAAAAAGCGCTTTTTGACGGTGGATATTTTGGTGTTTTAAAAAGTTTTATGCTTTATCGCCACACGCATAAAATGCAACGAGAGCAAATTTTAGATCAAGATACAACTTACATAAATTCCACTCAAACGATTAACGAATACATCAACGGCACAGATTGGCGTATAAATGCAAATTCAAACACAAGCTATTCAAATGCTGGACTTATTAACAATACAGCTGGAAAAGTTATCGCAAATTTCTGGCTTGATGCAGTTTATAGCAAAGAAGAAGGTTTGGCGCATCGAAACGGTGATTATCACATTCACGATTTAGATTGTTTAACTGGATATTGCGCCGGTTGGTCGCTTCGGGCACTTTTAAACGAAGGATTTAACGGCGTTCGTGGTAGAGTAGAAAGTCGCGCACCAAAACATTTTAGAGAAGCTTTGTATCAAATGGCAAATTTTTTAGGAATTTTACAAAGTGAATGGGCTGGCGCACAGGCATTTTCAAGTTTTGATACATATTTGGCACCGTACGTTTTTAGGGATAAATTAACTGATAGAGAGATCAAAAAAGCCATTACAAATTTTATTTTTAATCTTAATGTTCCTGCACGTTGGGGACAAAGTCCATTTACAAATGTTACTATCGATTTAATTTGTCCTGATGATTTAAAAGAACAAATTCCTACGATCAACGATATTCATATGTTTAGTGATATCGCAAACGATGAAGATTTGTTAAAAATTGCAAAAAGTCGTGGCAAAAACTCTCTTTGTGATATGACTTATGGAGATTTTCAAAGTGAAATGGATCGCATAAATATCGCATTTTATGAAGTTTTAACAAAAGGAGATAAATGCTCTCAGCCATTTACTTTTCCAATTCCAACTGTAAATATTACAGAAAATTTCGACTGGGATAGCAAAGTCGCTTCGGTACTTTTTGAAAATACAGCAAAAATGGGATCTAGTTATTTTCAAAATTTTGTCGGCTCTCAATATACAACTGATAAAAATGGCAACCGTATTTCAAATGAAAAAGCTTATAAGCCAGGCGCAGTTAGATCGATGTGTTGCAGACTTCAACTTGATTTAAGAGAGCTTTTAAAACGCGGTGGTGGATTATTTGGAAGTGCAGAAATGACTGGATCGATCGGCGTTGTAACGATAAATTTAGCGCGCCTTGGTTATAAATACAAAAACGACAAAAAAGCACTTTATAAACAGCTTGATTATCTTTGTGAGCTTGCTAAAAATACGCTTGAAAAAAAGCGCAAATTTGTAACCAAAATGTACAAAAGAGGTTTGTATCCTTATACGGCTAGATATTTGCCAGGATTTAATCACCATTTTAGCACGATCGGCATAAACGGCGCAAACGAAATGATACGAAATTTTACAAACGATAAAGAAAATATCTCTACAGAATTTGGACGAAATTTTGCTATAGAAATGATTGAATATTTGCGTGAAAAAATCAAATCTTTTCAGCAAAGCACAGGAAATTTATACAATCTTGAAGCAACGCCAGCAGAAGGCACAACTTATCGTTTTGCAAGAGAGGACAAAAAACGCTTTGCTGATATCATTCAAGCGGGATTTGGCGAAAATATTTATTACACAAATTCCACTCAATTGCCAGCAAATTTCGGTGACGATCCCTTTGAAGCGCTTGATAAACAAGACGAACTTCAAAGTAGCTATACGGGCGGAACAGTTTTTCATCTGTATATGAAAGAGCGCATTAGTTCGGCTAATACATGTAAGGATTTGATAAAAAATATTATCACAAATTATAAATTGCCATACATTACGATTACGCCTATTTTTAGCGTATGTAAAATCCATGGATATATTGCTGGTGAGCACGAATACTGTCCACATTGCGACGCGGAAATTTTGGCAAAGGAGAATAAATGTCAAACGCAGAAATTTTAAAAGCAAACGAAACAAAACGCACAAAATGTGTTGTCTATACAAGAGTTATGGGTTATCATCGTCCAGTTGAAAGTTTTAATTTAGGAAAACAAGGTGAGCATAAAGAGCGAGTGCAATTTTGCGAAAATTCGTGCAAAATGTCGCAAAAATAGCCTAATTTTGGCTTAAAACGCATGAATCAAATTTACTCGGTTACGCCATTTACATTCACCGATTTTCCTAACAAAATCGCTTGTGTGGCGTGGTTTGGTGGTTGCAATATGCGTTGTATTTATTGTTACAATGTGCCTGTTGTGGAATTTGATCAAAGCAAAGGCGTTAGCAACGATGATTTTGTGAAATTTTTAGCGTCTCGTGTTGGTAAATTAAATGGCGTTGTGTTTAGTGGCGGAGAATGCACGTTAGCGCCTGGTTTTTTAAAACTCTTAAACAAAGCAAAAAAGCTAAATTTTGCTACAAAAGTCGATACAAACGGCACAAATTTTAAAGCGATACAAACGGCTATAAATGAAAATTTAATTGATTATATCGCACTTGATTTTAAAGCGCCGTCGGATAAATTTAAACTCATAACTTGTTCAAATTTGTATAAAAATTTCATTCAAACGCTGAAATTTCTAATAAAAATTGATTTTAATTTTGAAGTTCGCACAACGATACATAGTGATTTTTTAAGTGCTAAAGATATATCAAAAATGGCTGAAATTTTAGAAAATTTAGGATATAAAAATAGCTATTTTTTGCAAAATTTTTTAGCAACTAATCATAATTTTAAGCCATTGCAAAATCCAAAAAGTACTTTCGATTTTAACGATATAAAAACAAATTTAAAAATTGAATTAAGAAATTTTTAAATTTTTACTCGCCCCAAAAGCGCTTTACTGATAGATAATGAATCTATATTTTCAAGGCTTACTCCAGTTGGAATTCCTTGTGCTACTTTAGTAAATTTTAAATCTAAATCGTTTAATTTATCTTCTATAAAAAGCGTCGTGGCATCGTTGTTTATATTTGGAGTTAATGCAAAAATTATCTCTTTTGTGCCGTTGTTTTTTATGCAAAATTTTAATTTTTCCAAATTTTCATCACTAAGATTATCTAAAACAAAATATTTCCCTTCAAAAGAGTGACTATTTTCTAAAATTAAAATATCTCTTGGATTTTCAACTATGCATAAAAGTTCGTTTTCTCTCGTATCATCAGCGCAAATTTCACAAATTTCATCTTCACTTAAACCACCGCAAATTTTGCATTTTTTTAAACTTCTAACAGCTTCTTCTATGCAATGTGATAAATTTAATCCTATAAAAGATTTTTCTAAACTTACAAAATATGCATAACGCAAAGCTGATTTTTTGCCAACTCCTGGAAGTTTTTCAAAACACGCTACAAGTTCGTCAAATTTATCAAGTTTCATTTTATTTTCTTATCGCCGGTTTATCAAATTTTATATAAAAATGGTGCGAATTGTCTTTAAATTCGTAGTCGAAATTAAATTTGTGCATAGAACAAATTTTATCTATTATATAAAGTCCAAGTCCAAGCCCTGAGACTTTTGAATTAGAATTTCTTATAAAAGCTTCTTTAAAATGAGAAATATCAATCTCTTTTTCGCCTGAGTTTATAACGCAAATTTTATCAAGATCACAGATAATTTTACATTTTTTATCTGTTGAGTATTTTAAAGCATTATCTATCAAATTTTTTATAGCTAAAGAAAAAAGTTGAAAATCTACTTTTATAATCGCATCATTTTCCATGCAAATTTGCACTTTTTTTTCGAAATCATCAAGCATCAAAATATCTCTTGTTTGTTCTAAAACTAAACTAAAATGGCAATCTTGATAATTTAAAGAGTATGATTTACTTAAAAGTTGTTCGATTTTAGCGAATTCATTTATCATAAAATCCAATCTTTCAAAAATTCGAATAAGCCTCTTTTTTTGCGTGTCATCTTCTATCATTTCGCTTACGATTCTGCCTTTACCGATAGGAGTTTTTAATTCGTGCATAATCGTTCGCAAAAATAGTTGCCTTGAGTTTATTAGTTTTCGAATTTGTGTTACGGCATTATCAAATTCAAAAGCAACTTCGCTAATTTCATCAAAATATTTTCCGTCAAAACATTTTATATCTAAATTTCCATTAGCAAATTTTTTGATATTTTTATTTAATTTTTTTAAAGGACTTAAACTTTTTATTACTGAAATATATAAAACTACAAGCAAAATAGAGGCTAGAAAAAAGCCAATCCATAAAATATCATTGACGCCTTTTAAATTTTTATTTTCAAAAAGTAGCAAAAATGATTGATTTTCTAATAACAAATATATGCAATCTTTATGTTTTAAAGATGTAAATTTTCCAAAAGGAGTAGATCTTGTAAAAATTTTTTCATTATCTTTTAAAATTTGTTTTATTAATTTTTCATTTTCTACAACTTTCATTTTGAAATTTGCAAAAAAAGCGTTTAAATTTTGCGGTATGTATCCAGCTTCAAAAGATCCTATTAGATAACCTATCGAATTTAATTGAGAATCTTTTGTTTTTTCTATCAAAATATCTTTTTGTAATTTTCCAAAAGTTACAAAAAGAGTGCAAATGATAGAAAAAACTATCAAAAAAGCTATCGAAATTTTGGTGGTTATAGAGTAATTCATCCTATTAATTTATACCCAATTCCTCTAACTGAAAAAATATGCGTAGGATTTTTTGAATTATCACCGATTTTTGTTCGAAGTCGACCGATAATAACATCCAAACTTTTAGAATCTTTATCTTTTAAACTTTTGCAATGATAAACAAGTTGTTCTCTTGAAACTGAAAAACTATGTTGTTTTATCAAATATTCTAAAATTTCATATTCTGCAGGAGTTAGAGTTAAAGGTTTATTACTAAAATAAATTTCGTGTCTTTTTTCGTCGATTTTAAATTGAGAATTTGTAACTTCTTCTGCTTCATTTAAAATTGCTTTTTTATATCTTCTTATCAAACTTACAATTCTTGCTTGCATTTCTTTTGGATCATAAGGTTTTGGTAAATAATCATCTGCGCCTATTTGAAGTCCGACGACTTTATCGCTAACATCGCTTCTAGCGCTTGATATTATTATCGGAATATCATATTTTTCTCTTATTTCTTTACAAACTTCAAGTCCGTCCATCCCTGGCAATGTTAAATCCAAAATCACTAAATCGTAATTTTTAATACCAGCACTAATTCCCAAATATGGATCTTCGAAATTCGTTATTTTTATATTATATTTAAGCAAGTATTCAGATAAAATTTGTGCAAACTCAGTGTCATCTTCAATCATTAAAATATTTATCATAAAAAATCCTTATTTTAAAATTTTTTAAATCTATAATCTTAACAGATTTTTTTTAAATTAATGTTAATAAAATTTTTACTAAAAATTTTGTAAAATGACAACTTTTTTAATTTTAAGGAGAAAATTTTGGATTATTATGAAATTCTTGGAATTTCAAAAAATGCCGATGCAAGCACAATAAAACAGGCATTTAAGAAACTCGCTTTAAAATATCATCCAGATAGAAATCAAGGAAGCAAAGAAGCGGAAGAAAAGTTTAAAATGGTATCTGAAGCTTATCAGGTTTTAAGCGATCCTGAAAAAAGAGCAACTTACGATAGATACGGAAAAGATGGATTAAATGGATTTTCTTCTAGAAAATCACAAGGTTATAGTTTTTTTGATGAATTTACCAGCTCTTTTTTTGGTGATTTTGCAGAAGAATTTGGATATTCTAAACAAAGCAAAGAAGAAAAATATCCTTTAAATATCGAAATTCCTGTAGTTTTAGAGTTTAAAGAAGCGATTTTTGGCGTCAAAAAAGAGTTGAAATTTAAAATAAAAACTCCTTGTAAAAATTGTAATGCAACTGGCGCAAAAGATGGCGAAGAAGTTACTTGTCCGCATTGTGGCGGAAGAGGACAAGTTGCTTTTAGACAATCTTTTTTATCTTTTGTGCAGACTTGTCCACACTGTCAAGGTTATGGAAAAATTGTAAAAGAAAAATGCCCTGAATGTTCTGGTTTAGGATATAAAGAAAAAGAAACAAAAACGAGTATAAATATACCAGCTGGTGTTGATAATGGAACTAGACTAAGGATTGCAAATAAAGGAAATATCGCATTAGATGGCACAAAAGGCAATGTTTTTGCGATAATTCAAGTAAAAGAAGATAAAAATTTTGTAAGACATAACGATGATGTTTATATTGAAGTGCCGATTTTTTTTACACAAGCGGCTTTAGGAAGTTTAATAAAAGTTCCGACTTTGCGCGGTGAAGCAGAATTAAAATTAAAAATGGGGACAAAAGATAAAGAACAATTCGTAATAGAAAAACAAGGCTCACCGAATTTGAATACAGGCGAAATTGGAAATCAAATAGTGCAAGTTAGCATAAAATATCCTAAAAAATTATCTGACGAGCAAATTAGACTTTTGATAGAACTTGAAAGCAGTTTTGATATAAAAGAGGAAAAAAATATTGGAGAAAGTGGAGTTTTTGACAAATTAAAAAGTTGGTTTTCTTCGCTTTGTAATTAAAAAGCTTGAAATTTGAAATTTTTCAAGCTTTTTTAAATTTTTTTTAAGTTTTATAAGTTATAATCTCAACTTATTTTTTTGGTTGGATAGCTCAGTCGGTAGAGCAGCAGACTGAAAATCTGCGTGTCGGCGGTTCAATTCCGCCTCTAACCACCATTCTAGAAGGATTAAAAAATCAAAGCTTATTTAATAGATATTGAAAATCCAGCTTTCAAAGAACTTTCAGAAAATATAAAATAGACAGTAAAGTGCAAAATTTTTTACTTTCAATAAACTGGATAAAAATTATGTTGATAAAATAATTTTAGTTCTTTTGGGCAAATTATTGAATGAAAGATTTGACGAATTTATAATAGTTAGCAATGATAAAATTTTTAAAAATCTTGATTTTGTTGAGGAAATTTTTGGCAAGAAAGTTACTTTTTTAAATTCAATGGACAAAAATAAAATAACGTCAACAGCACAGGATGTTACTGATAAAAAAGTAAATTTTGAAAAAATTGAAAATATGTTTTATAAAAATATCACAAAAATAAACTCTCTTATAAATAAAAGCACGAATTTAACCGATTTTAAACAACGTTTAAATGCTGGTTTTAGAAATAGCGATAAAAAGATATTTACTTATATGATAGAAAATCACAAATATCTTTTAGATAAATTATCAAAGTAAATTTAGCGGCTTTTTAAATCGCTTTAAACCGCAAAATTTATTTTAAAGTTTTAAAATCCGCCCTTGGTTTTCCAACCATTCTTTTTGATTTTGGATTAAATTCTGCATTTATGATAGATTTTTTAGGATTTTTCCAAGTAGAATTTATGTCTGAAATATCGCTTAAAAAATCTGCTAATCCGTTGCTAACCCATGGTAAATCTTTTACTTCTTTTATTTTTTTCCAAATTTGTGGATATTTTTCTTGAAATTTTGGCGTAGCAAAAACTATAAAAGGAATTTCTAAAACACTTTTTAAATCTCTTGCGTGTCCTATGAAATTTTCAAAATCATATACACTATCTGCGTGATCGCTTAAATAGATTATCAAAGCTTCATCATTCTTGAAAATTTTATAAATTTCGCTTATTACAAAATCTGTATAAGCAATCGAATTTAAATATGTCGCTTTTACCAATTTTTGTTTTCTGCTTAATCTGGTTTCGTTTATATCGCTTGATTTAAAAATATCGAATTTTTTGGGATATCTATCTTTATAAATAAGATGCGATCCCATCAAATGCACTACAAAAAAATTATTATTTTTAGTTTTGTTTTTAAATTCTATAAGCGGTTTTAATAAAATTTCATCATTTTCTTTTATTAATCTGCTAAAATGCCTTGTGTTTGAGTAAAATTTATTTTTGCTTAAATTCGCCACTGAACTTGCTATGCTTCCATAAATTCCTATATCTTGATTTGAAATCCAAAAAGTATTGTAATTTGCTAAATTGTAAAGCGAAATTATGTTCAAATTCTTTTTAAAATTTTTATTTCTATTGAAAAATAATAACTCTTTCATAACCATATTTGTGCTTGCCCTTGGCGCTACTACGTCTTTAAAAACGACAGAATTTTGGCTTAAACTTAGTATGTTTGGATTATTTTTATAAATACTTTCATAAAGTTGATGATGCCTTCTTGCGGCACTTTCACCTATTATCAAAACTATATTTTTGATTTTATTATTTGCTGTTAAATTTGCTTCTTTATTTTGAATTTTTAAAAGTTTTTTTGTAATTTCTAATGCATTATTTTGATTTACATAAAAATATTCGTAAATGTGAGAAGAAAAATTTGTTA